>NZ_CP114768.1:0-300000 GCF_027359925.1 Hymenobacter canadensis
AGGGGTTACAATGGAAGGGGGGCGCAGATACGCTGCAGGTAGCTTAAGCTTTAACATCACTGAAAAAAATGTCGGGTTGAGCATTGGGGGAGAGGCACGTACCATTGGTGAAAACGAGCCGGTATTAATGAATTTATACATAGCCAAGTCCTTCACATTCACCGATTTTAAGGACTTGGTCAAATTTGACTAGTCAGAAACAACGCTTAGCATTTGCTGATGACTAATAGTTTCCCAGCTACTATTTTAAAGCGTCGGCAGGGAATTGGCATACTCGTTAAACCTATTACGATTATGCTCTTGCAAACAGTCGGTTGCGCATGTAGCAACTTCGTAAACTAAATAATGCAACTCTACGCCGGTTCCTCCACCGACTTTATCACAGCCACGGCCCACAATGCCATTGTCGGTCAGTTCAAGTCCGCTTTCTTCGATGACCATTAACCACCCCCTCAACGACTTCCTCTACAGTCTCTTGTCGGCAGCCCAGGCATTTGGCCAGGCCCCCGAGCAGTTCCTTGACCACCTAACCGACTTCTACACCTTCGGGCCCTACCGGCCCACGGTCACGATCAAGGGCGATGTAGTAGAGGCAAAGCTTGATACCAAGGCCATCCAGGCCCAGCAGGCCGAATACCAGAAAGTGCTACGCCTCAGTGAAGCCGGCCAGTTCCGCCAAGCCCTGCCGCGCCTGCAGCAACTTATCGGCCAGAACCCTACCGTTTCCGAGTACCACCGCGTCCTGGGCCAAGCGCTGTCCGAGTTGGAAATGGCCCACACCTTGGACAAGGGCAAGTCAGATGAGTAACTCCATTGACGACCTCCTCCGGCAACTGCGTGAGTTTCGCGACGAGCGGGACTGGGCGCAGTTCCATAACTCCAAGTATCTGGCCCTGGCCTTAAGCATTGAGGCCGCCGAACTCAATGAACTGTTCCTTTGGAAGAAGCCCGAAGAGGCTAACCCTGAACGAGTACAGGAAGAGTTGGCGGACGTGTTGCTCTACGCATTTCAACTGGCCGATAAATACGGCTGGGATATCCTGCAACTCATGCAGAATAAGATTGAGCAGAACGCCGAAAAGTACCCGGCTGACAAGGCCCGTGGATCGGCCCAAAAGTATGATGAGCTTCTGTAAAGCCGGGCCCCTAGAGACTGACAAGTAAACCTTATCAGTCCTTATGATTTTACTTCAACCCTTACAACACTAGTCCACCAGTTAAAGCTGGGACAGTACATGTCGTAAGAAAACATAACCTTCTTTTATATAGGTCACGGTCCTTCATGAAGAAAAATCAGGTTGGCGCCGTCATACCCGGCCCGAGCGCCAGGTTCGGGCGTGCTTTGTAGCGTACGCGAGTCTAAAATAACGGCCGTGGACTCGGCCTAGCAACTGGCCAGTCGGCAGGCCAGCTCGCGCAAATCGGCCAAAAGGTGCTCATAACATCGGTTGTCGCGCCAGATGTAGCGTTCCGGAATAAGCCAAGTAAACCAACCTTTTGTTCGGAGGCCGGGGCCGGGGCAAAGCAGAGAAACTGCGGCCCCGGCCCCTTTACTGTCCCGCAGTTCAAGGTCGGCGGGACAGCAAAGGGGCCGGCTCATTTTTGGGCGAGAGGCGCTGCTTCGGCCTGATGAAGCTGGTAGAAAACGGCCGCAAAAAAGAGCATAAAAAGAAAATCGTTGAGGCCGTACACCGAGTAGAAAAGTCCGGCAAACAGATCCTTCGCGTAGACGGCGGCCACCTCGTGGGTGGTAATCCAGCGAAACCAGGCCACGGCGTACACCATTTTCTCGACCACAAAGGCCCCTACCACCCACTTTACATGCTGGTAACGGGCGGCCACGGCCAAAAATACCAGCCCCCAGACGACAATCATCAGCAATCCGAAGTTGGACATAACCACCGGGTCGGTGGCGGGGATGACGGCATTGGTAAAGACCCGCGACAAAAGCAGCACGGCCAGAATGTTGATCAGCCCGGCGGCAATAAATCCGTTGCGAATGAAGGCGTGGCGCATGGCGGCAAATTGAAGCGTTTTCAGAGGTCCGTTACAGCTGCCAAAAGTAAGCTGGATAGCCGCTAAATGGCATCTAGCCCCGGCAAGCCGAGTAAACCAGCGGCGCGGCGTGCCACGGTTTTGACGCTGGCGACATCCGGGCCGGTGATGGTCAGGTGACCCATCTTGCGGCCGGCGCGCGCCTGCGACTTACCATACAGGTGCAGGTGCGTGCCCGGCAGGCTCAGCACGGACTGCCAGTCCGGCTCCTGCAGTTGACCATCGGCGTCGAACCACACGTCACCCAGCAGGTTGAGCATGATGGCCGGGGAATGCTGACGCGGCTGCGGCAAGGGCAGGCCCGCCATGGCATACACCTGCAGGTCGAACTGCGACGCGTCGCAGGCGTCCAGGGTGTAGTGGCCGCTGTTGTGCGGGCGCGGGGCCATTTCGTTGACTACCAGGCCGCCATGCGCGCTGCCGTCGTCCACCACAAAAAACTCGACGCACAGCACCCCGACATAGCCAATATGCCGCGCAATGGAAACGGCCGCGTCGCGGGCCCTATCGGCCAGGGCGGGCGGCATATTTCCTTCGTAGGCGTGGGTCACGGCCAGAATACCCTCGACGTGCACGTTGCGCTGCGGGGCGAAGCTGACGACCTGCCCGTCCCAGCCGCGCGCCACCAGCACCGAACACTCGGCGGTGAGCGGCAGCATCTTTTCCAGCACGCAGGCAGTGCCGCCTAACTCGGCCCAGGCGGCGGCCAGCTCTTCGGCGGTCTTCACGCGCACCTGGCCCTTGCCATCGTAGCCCATGCGGGCGGTTTTCAGGATACCGGGCAGCAAATCAGCCCGGTCAGCCTGCACGGCCTGCAGCTGGGCCGGCGTTTCAATCACTGCATAAGGCGCGCAGCTCACCCCCGACACGTCGGCGCAGGCCGTGAAGTGGGCTTTTTCCTCGATGCGGTTTTGGGCAATGCCTACCACAGCGGCGCCCGGGGCCACGGGCCGGGTCAGGGCCAGCGTTTGCAGGACCTGGGCCGGTACGTTTTCAAACTCGGTGGTGATGGCCTGGCACAGGTGGGCCAATTCCGCCAGCCCGGCTGGGTCGTTATAGGCGGTCTGAATATGATGATGGCTCACCAGCCCGGCCGGACTTTGCGCGTCGGGTTCCAGCACGGCGGTGAAGTAGCCCAGGCGCTGGGCGGCGTGTACAAACATGCGGCCCAGCTGGCCGCCGCCCAGTACCCCCAGCGTAGCCCGCTGGCCGGCGGCATCCGTGCTGCCCGGGAAAATCGGCGTCATGGTGGCCATGTCAGTTCCCTCGTTCATAGCGGCAGCGTCATGGCGCGGGCGGCCTCGGTTTGTTCGGCGCGAAACGCCTGCAGCTTGGTCGCCAGCTCCGGGTTGTGCAGGGCCAGCATGCTGACCGCGAACAAGGCCGCATTGGCTGCCCCGGCATTGCCAATGGCAAACGTGGCCACCGGCACGCCTTTGGGCATCTGCACGATGCTGTGCAGCGAATCAACGCCCTGCAAATGGCGGCTGGCCACCGGCACGCCCAGCACGGGCAGCGCGGTTTTGGCGGCCATCATGCCCGGCAGGTGGGCGGCCCCACCCGCGCCGGCGATGATGGCCTGCAGGCCACGCGGGCCGGCTTGTTCGGCGTAGGCAAACAGGTCATCGGGCATGCGGTGGGCCGACACGACGCGCGCTTCGTGGGCCACGCCAAAGTGCGTGAGAATCTGCACGGCATGCTGCATGGTGTCCCAGTCGCTGCTGGAGCCCATGACAACGCCAACCACTGGCTTGTCCAGGTTGGCGCTGGGGATGGGGGTGTCGGATGTTAAAAGGGTACTCATGGGGAAATATTTGTGTTATGCTGAGCTTGTCGAACGACTATTATCTGGCTAAGCTCAACGAACGGTTAGCGCTCCAGCAGGATTTCGGCACCTAAAACCACTAGGTCCACCCGGCCCTTCAGGGTCTGGTCGATGAAGGGCGTGTTCTGGGATTTGGATTTCATGAACTCCTTGGTGAAGGTAGTTTCGGCCGTGGTATCGAACAAAACGCAGTTAGCTTCCTGGCCCACTTCAATGGCGGCTACCGGCAAACCCATCAGGCGGCGGGGCTCGGCCGAATAGCGCTTTACCACCAGGTCCCACCCAAATTTGCCGGGCTCGACGAAGTGGTTATAGAGCGAGACCAGGGCCGTATCCAGGCCGGTGATGCCGTTGGGCGCGCTGATGAAATCCTGGGCTTTTTCGAACGGCGTATGCGGCGCGTGGTCGGTGGCAATGATGTCGAAGACGCCCTCAATGAGTCCGGCGAGCAGCGCATCACAATCGGCCTGCGTGCGCAACGGCGGGTTCATCTTGTAGTTCGTGTCGTAGTCGCCGATGTGCTCGTCGGTGAACATCAGGTGGTGCGGCATCACTTCCGCCGTGACCTTCACATCGCCGCGGGATTTCCACCAGCGGATGGTTTCCATGCCCATCTTGCTGGACACGTGCTGGATGTGTACGTGCGCGCCGGCCGCGTGGGCCAACCGAATGTCGCGGTCAATAATGATTTCCTCCGCGCAGGCCGGCGAACCCTTGATGCCGAGCCGGTAGCTCATCACCCCTTCGTTCAGGGCGCGCGGCCCGGCCAGCTCCGGCACCTCGCAGTGGCTGGCGAAAAACATCCCAAACTCGGTGGCGTACTGCATGGCCCGCAGCAGTACCGCCGGGTCGGCGGTGGTGTCCCCGTCGTCGGTGAGCATCTTCACGCCAAGGCCACGCATGCCCTCGATTTCCGCCAGCTCCTTGCCCTCGCGGTTCTTGGTGACGCAACCCGAGGTGTACACCGGAATGCGGGAGCGGTGTTTGGCATTTTCCAGCACCGTGGCTATGGCGGTGGCCGAGTCGAGGGCCGGGCGGGTGTTGGGCATCATGACCACGCCGGTAACGCCGCCGTTGATGGCCGCTTCGCTGCCTGTAGTGATGGTTTCCTTGTTCTCAAAGCCGGGGGCGCGGAAATGGACGTGGGCATCAAACATGCCGGGCATCAGCACCCGGCCGCGCGCGTCGATGACGCGGGCCCCTTCGGGAATGGCCAGGCTTTGGCCGATTTCTTGAATTATTCCTTCGACAATCAGAACGTCGCTCTCGACAAGTGCGGGTGAATTTTCGGAGGCGATGCGGGCGTTTTGGAGGAGGAGCATGGAGGGAGAAGTGCGGTAAACCGGCAAGGGATGGGGGTATTCGGGCAGTTGAAGAAGAAAATACACGGGCGGAACCAGCCGCCGCGACCGGGCTTTAGGGCGTAATCACCGGTGAGCCGGCTTTCTGCTGGGCGATATACGCTTCCTGCTTCGGGAAGTCGCCGCCCGGGGTGAGCCAGTCGAGCACGGCCATGCGAACGGAGATGCCGTTTTCGACCTGGTTGGTGATCAGGCTGCGCTCGTAGTCCATCACGGCGTCGCACAGTTCCACGCCCCGATTCACGGGGCCGGGGTGCATGATGTAGAGGCCCCGGTCGCGGATTTCCGCCAGTCGGGTAGTGGTGATGCCGTAGACCCGGTGGTATTCGCGGACGCTGGGAAAAAACTGCACGTCCTGGCGCTCCAGCTGCACGCGGAGCAGGTACACCACATCGGGCGCCCAGGCCATGGCCGCTTCGTAATCAGTGAAGCGGGGGATGGTGGCCGGGCCGTACTTGGGTACCAGTGAGCCCGGCCCCAGGTACGCCACCTCAACGCCCAGCTTCTGGAGCAGCGTGCTGGTGGAGCGCGCGACGCGGGAGTGGAGAATATCCCCGATGATGAGGACTTTTTTACCCCGGGGGTCGGGGAATTTTTCCTTGATGGTGAATGCATCCAGCAAAGCCTGGGTGGGGTGCTCGTGCGCCCCGTCGCCGGCATTGATGACCGACGCCGTAGTCTGGCGGGCTATCATGGCGGGCAGGCCGGGGTGGCCGTGGCGCACGACGATGTAGTCGGTGCGCATGGCCTGCAGCGTCTCAATCGTCTCGCGCACCGACTCGCCTTTGGTGATGGAGGAGTGGGCGACGTCGAAATTCGTTACCTCCGCCGAGAGGCGTTTAGCGGCCACCTCGAAGGAGGAGTGCGTGCGGGTGCTGGCCTCGTAGAACAGCATGAGCACGGACTTCCCCTCAAGGGCGGGGATTTTTTTTACCGAGCGGGTGAACAGTTTTTTAAACGACGTGGATTGGTCGAGCAGGAACTCGATTTCCTCACGATGGAGGGAGGCGATGTCGAGTAGGTCTTTGCGTGCCATACCGGAGTGAAGGAAAAGTGAGGTCGTCTAGCTAAAAAAACAGGAGGAAGTCTTATCTGCCACTCCCCATGGCGGCGAAACTGGCTGCTGGTGTGGGCCGAAAGGCTGGTGGCAGCCGCCACATTTGAAGGCGGGGGAGCTGGCGTTCAGGAGAGGCGTGAGCTGGCTGCGGGGCAGCAGTCGATGAACGCAACGGGCATAAAAAAACCGTTTCGGAATCCGAAACGGTGGCGGGGCAATACCCAGAAAAAACAACGGAAATACTAGACCCAGAGGCAAAATCAGGAGAACCAATAGCAGCGAAGACCTGCCGGTCCATTCGCAGTTCCCTGTCGAGCAGAGTCCCGCGCTTCATCAACATGTTTCCTGGTTGAAGCATGCTGCAAAACTACGGCATTGTTACGCCCGGCAATTCATTGATAATGGTAATTTTTTTTTCGCGCCGCTTTTCCGGCCCTTGGCTTTCGACCTGACGAGTTAAACGACGCATTTTGTCATTCTTTTCGCCGTCCAAAAATAATCATGGCTCACGTAACCCATTGCTTTGCAAGCACAGTCTGGCCTAACTTTAGCTCTTTATTCCGCTCGCATCGGCTGGCACACTGCCACTTTCCAGCCGCAAGCACCCCATTAACTACTGAGTTGTTCACCGAGTGAGGTAGTCTGGTTACCCTGGCCAGAGTTGGAACGTTGTTTTGAGGTGTTTTTATAAGTGGTTGTTCGTTTGATAGTTGAGGGCTGAGTGGCGGCATTCAGCGTTGTAGCAGGCCATGTGGTGACTGATTTCGAGCATAGCCTCCACTAAGCCCCTTCTTCTGTCCGGCATTCCCAGACCAGCTCACTGCTTTAGGAGCTTGTGCTTGCCTGCCAGGCCGCCATCAGCGTTGCGAACGTGGACTAGGTACAGGCCCGGAACCCAGCCGCTGACTTCCAGCAACTCGTCTGGTTGGCTGGCCGGCGCGGCGTACACCAGGCGGCCAGCGCTACTGTATATGCACAGCATCTGGCCGGGGCGCAGCCCCAGGAGGCGCACAGTGTTGGTGGCCGGGTTGGGCACCAGGCGCACGGGGCCGCCGGCCCCGCAGGTTATGGCAAAAGCCGTTACTGGACTGTAGGTACTGGTGCGGTCTAGGTCGATTTGCCGGAGGCGGTAGTAGTTCAGTCCTTCGCCCGGCTGTTGATCGGTGTAGCCATAGGTGCTGCCGCTGGCGCTGTTGCGGCTCGCGACGGTAGTTATTTTCTGAAATGAGCGGCCATCGGCGCTGCGCTCCAACTCGAACCGGTCGTTGTTGATTTCGCTGGCCGTGGCCCAATCGAGGCGCACGGCGCAGGAGCCGCTGGCCGTGGCCGTAAAGCGGGTCAGCGTTACCGGCAAGGGGGCGGCTCCTACCATCTGGCCCAAGCCAAACTGGCTGAAGCTGATCAGGCCCAGGCGCAGGGCGTAGCCGTTCGCTACCAGACGCCCCGCGCCGCCGTTGGGGTTGAGCGTGCCGCCCCCGCCGGTCCAGTCGGCCGCGTCGGTGCTGGTGTCGGGGCGCTTGAGGACGGTAAAGGAGTTGTCAATCAAAGCACTGAAAGGCAGCAAACTCACCTTAGCGTCGTAGGTGCCAGCGCTGGGCTGGCTGTCGGGTGTGAGCGTCCAGACCCCGGCGCTGTGGATGGCGCGGTAGGGTGTGTAGCCCGGCTCGAGGTAGGTCAGGTTGGCATCGGTGCCGGGCTTGGGTCCAAAGCTGGCATCGATGGTGCCGAAGCCGCTGCCGCTCAGGTTGTGGTCAAGCAGCTCATAAAGCGCGTATTGACTGGCCGTGCCCACGGGGAAGGCGTACGTAGCCACGGTATTGCTGGCAATAGCGCGGCGCAGGGTTCCTGCCACGTAGCTGCCGGCCCCGTAGCCGCTGAGGCTGGAGGCGCTGGCGTTGCTGTGCACCCATTTATAGAGGCCCGTCGTGATGGTGCCGGCACTCAGCATGAGCGTGCCGCTGGTGCTGGCGTCGGTGGCCAGGGTGAGGCCGGTGGCGTTTTTTACTACCACGCTGCCGAAGGTGCCGGCGGTCAGCGTTTGGGGGCTGGTGCCCTGAAAGGTGACCTGGCTGGTGGCGACTGAAGTCACGGTGCCATTATTCACCCAGTCGCCGGCTACGGCCAACTGGGCGCTGCTGCCCAGCGTGAAGGTAGCCCCGGCCGGGATGGTGAGCGTACGCACGGCCGCTCCGGCCCCGTTCAGCGTGGGTTGCACGGCGACATTGGCCGTCAGGCTATTGCCGAGGCTAACTGACGTGGTATTAGGGCTGATGGTAGCGTCGGTACTGGCATCGGGCACGTTGCCGCTGGCCCAGTTGTGGCAATCCAGCCAGTTGCCATCGGCGGGGGCGCTGTTGCCGCTCCAGGTGCCGGCCGGTCCGGCCAGGATGGCATCGGTCACGACGGGGAAGGTGCTTAGGTCGGTGTTGCTGGTGGTGCCGCAGCCGCTGGTGGGCGACGTGGCCAGCGCCACTACCTGATACTGCGTGGTGGCGGTGCTGGTCGGGATGGGATAATAGTAGGGAGTGGTCGGGGCACTCACGTCCTCGTACGTGTTGGCCGTAAGGTTGTGCACGCGCAGGGTGAGCGGGTAGTGGGCAGTGGGCAGGGCGAGGCCGGACACGTTATTAATGTTGTCGTAGGCCGTGAAGTCGATGCGGAGCGTGTGGGCGCCCTCAGCGGGGCAGGTGGTGCGGTTCACGTAGCTGGCGCGGGGCAAAAAGCCGAAACTCCAGCCGGGGTTGTTGCCCTGGTTGTTGGCCCCGTTGCGGCCGGCCTCGAAATAGGCCCCGCCCGTGGCCCGGCTGTCGCGGATGTAGGTGTAGTCGGCGCAGATGCCGCCCGTGGCTTTGGTCCAGGTGAAGAGGCTACCGTTCACGGAGCTTTGCAGCGTGACGGGGTTGTTGCTCAACCCCACCGAAACCAGGGTAGCATTAGGCCCAAACGTGGTGGTGTTGCCGGCCGTGAAGACGTAAGCCCGGCCGGCAAGGAAGGTCAGCGTGCCACTAATGGTATTATTGCCCTGGATGTTCGTGGAGCCGGTAAGCTGGAGGTCGTGAAACGCATTGTTGCCGGCGAGGGTGATGACGGTTAGCGGGTTGTCAATCAGCACGTCATAATACGACTGGCCGCCCCCGGTGAAGACGTTGGCATTCACGGTGAGCCGCGAGGTGCCCGCTGCTATGGTCAGGTTGGAGGTAACGGCCACCACCCAGATGCCATTCACGGTTACCGGCGAAGCACCGAGCTGGAGTACCTTTGCCGCCACCGTTGAAGTGACGTAGTTGGGAATGCTGACGGGCTGATTATTCGTGGCAAGCGTACCGGCCGTGTGCGTAATCCCGGCGGTGCTGGCGAAGGCGTCGGCCAGCGTCACGCTGCCGCCGGGCACGTTGAGGTTGAGGGTGCCCGTCAGCCGTTGACCGGCGCTGGTGAGGGTGCTGGCGGTACCCGGCCCCAGTATGGCCAGGCCCCCGGCCAGCGCCAGGGTCAGGTTAGGTTCGGGAGCCCAGGTTACGGAGCCGTAGACGCTCAGCAGATTTCCGGTCACGTTGCGCAGGGTCAGCCCTTTGCCGTTGGTGAGGGCACTGCAATCGATGCTGCGGCAGCTGGCCGAGGCCAGGTTGATGGTCAGCGTCTGGCCCGTGGTTGTCACCGAATTGGCATCCACCACCACGTTATCAACGAGTGAGGGCGTGCACGCGCCGCCGCTGCCGCCACTGCTCAGGCTCCAGTGGGCGGCATCGTTCCAGTTGCCGCCCTCGCCCACCCAGTACAGGGTCCGCGTCGCGGGGGGCAGGAAGGCAATGCCCGTGTTGCTGCCATTATCCAGGCCGCTTTGGTCCTGCCAGGTCGCCCCGCCCGAGAAATCGGTGTTCTTCAGTATCACGTATTGCAGCGGCGCATTACTGGCTGAGATGAAGCGGGTAGCGGCCGCGCTTGAAGGGCCGATGATGGTGATGTAGTTCGAGCACGTCCCCACGGCGTTCAGTGTGGCTCCCGGGGTGAAGGTTTGGGTGGTGGCATTCGGTACCAGGTAGGTCTTGCCGGGGCTCAGCAGCAGCTGTCCGGTGATGGAATTGTTGCTGCCGATGGTGGCTGACCCGTAGAACAGCAGGTTCTGAAACGTGTCGTTGGCGGTGGTATTGCCGATTATCGTGGCCGAAGTGCCCCCGGTGTTATTGGAAAAGGTGACGGTGCCGTACGTCAGGCCCAGGCCTCCACGAAAAATACTGTTATAGAAGGGCGTATTGTTGCCGTTGAGCAGATTGATGGTGCTACTGCCGGCATTGAGCGTGACGGGCGTAGTGGTGACGTCCGCCGTCGTGACGCTGGCCACGTCCCAGGCGTAGTTGCTCACCACCGCATTGGCATCGTTGCGGGTGTTGGTGCCCAGTAGGTTGAGCACGCTCGTACCCAGGTTCACCGTCGGCGGCGACAGGCTGAGCGGACTCGCTGGTCCCGAGCCGGTGGTGTACACCGAGTTATTGAATACGTAGCCGCTGCTAAAGGATTGGGCATTGATCAGGTGGTCGTTGGTCGTGAACGTGCCCGACTCCACAAACACCCGGCCCGTGGTGGTCACGTCGTCCAGCAGCGCGTAGCTGCCCCCCGCCGCCCGAAACCACAGGTGCGCCGCCAGGGGCTGCCCGGCCGTGGTGAGCGTGTAGCTGCCTCCGCCCGGCTGTCCCAGAAATACGTCGGCCGCCAGCGCCTGCGTCAGGCTGGCCGGCCCCACCAGTGTCAGCGAGCCGGCCACCGTGAGCCCGCACCGCGAGGCGGCGTTCAGCGTGGGCTTGTTCGTCACGCCCGTCCAGTCCATGTTGCGGCACTGCTGCCCGGTGAGGTCCAGCGTCACCGTGCGGCCCGGGGCGGTGAAGGAATTAGCATCGAAATGCACGTTGGTAAACACAGTGGGTAGGCAGGTATTGCCCACGGTAGAACCACCGCTGACGCTGGCCCAGTGGCTGGGGTCGTGCCAATTGCCGCTGTTGCCCACCCAGTAGAGGTCGGTTACGGGCAGGCCCGAAATCGTGATGCCCGCGTTGCCGCCCTGGTTGGCGCTGGCCGTGGCCACGGCGGCCCCGTTGGCCGGGTTGCCGCTGCTGCCATCGGTAAAGGTGAGGTCCTGCAACACTGCGTAGCTAATGGGCGCCGAGGCCCAGCCCCCGCTCCGCGCCAGGATAGCCGGGCTGCCCGCCAGCGTCGATTGGATTGTGCCTAGGCCCGCGCAGCCGCCACTCGTGGCCAGCGTGGCCCCACTGCCGAAGCTCAGTGCTTTCGTGGCCCCCGGTGCCAGTAGCAGCGCCGCATCGGCCGCCAAGGTCAGGTTGCCGTCGGCGCCGATGGTGGCAGCGCTGCCCAGCGTCAGCCGGCTGTTCACGGTGAGGGTGTTGAATGACGAGTTGGCCACGTTAAACAGTGCGCCGTTCCCGGAATTTACCACTACGGTATGGAAGGCAAACGCTTTGCTGGTCGTAAAGCTTACCGGGCTGGTGTAGTTGGTAAGTGCGCTGGCCCCCACATTGAGCGTGCTGGTTCCAGCCGTTAAGGTCAGGTTGGGGTTGTTCAGGGTGAATGCGCCGGGGCTTGCCTGCGCTAATAGCGTGGTGGTGCTGCTACCCAGATCAAGGATGCCCGGCACAATGCTCGCCACGGCCGTCATGCCCGTGTAGGTGCTGAGCGTGCTGAACGTGAGCGTGGTGCTGCCAAAGCTCACCTGGCGGGCCGCCGAGATGTTCACCACCGCTCCCGACGTGCCGTTGAAGGGACTGGTGAAGGTCCAACCGCCATTGGCGCTGTCAAACAGCAGTGTCGCCCCAAACGGCACGCCCTGCATGTCCACGACCGCGCCGGTCGTGGCCGCTAGCATGCGGTGAGGCACGCTGATAGTCGGCGTCGTGGCCATGGTGGCAGTGTAGCGCAGGTCGCCGTTTATTTCCAGCACGCCGCTGGCCCCCTGCACAAACGTAGCCTGACGCACGTTGCCGCTCCAGGTCATGTCGCGGCAGGTTACCGTCCCGACGATGGTTACCCGCTGGCTGTTGGCCGTGAAGGAATTGGCATCGAAGTACACATTATCGGTGTTTTTGGGCACGTTGGCGTAGGCATTGCCGGTGCCGCCGCTGGTGCTGGCCCAATGACTCATCTCGGTCCAGGCGCCGGTGTTGCCCACCCAGTAGTAGTTGGCGGCGTGGGTAGTCGTACTAATTCCCAGTAGGAACAGCAGCAGCAGGCAGGCCCTGAGTGCGGCGGTGGCCGGGAAATAACCCGGTGAATAAAGTTGCATGAGGTATCAGTAGGTTACTGAGTAGACGTTTGAAAAATCCGCACTGGCTGCCTGCTCCCCGCTGTCGGCCCAGGGCTGGTAGCTGTGCATAGCGCAGCGCAGTAGAACTGCCTGGCTGCCGCTACCTTCTGCCTGGCTGGGCAGCTAGCTAGTGTGGAATCAGGCAATGCAACCCAAAGGCCAAAGAAAACCCAAACCGTAAGTAACTGTAAATAAGGATATTATATAAATTAAACGGCAATAACGCTCCAGCTCACGGATTGCTGTTCCAGCATTTGGAGTGGTAAGAGCATTCCGCCGCACCCGCAGCGCCGGCAATTCACCCTTAAAACAGGGCGTGACAAACGGCATCAGCTTTACCAACCGATGCGAATTCGAAACTTATCGTGGGCTGCTGCCTGCATCCGCTGCTCACCGTGCAAGGCTCACTGAATGCCTGGGAAATGGCCTTGCAGTGCCAACAGCCTAGCGCCGCCTCCTTGATTCACCGTCCGGGCCGTGCGAGTCAGTAGGGCAGCTTTGCGTACATCCAACGGCTTCGGCAAGCGGGGACTCCCATCAGTATGACCCAGCCGTAGGACCCCTACGAGAATGCCGTGACGGAACTCGTCAACGGCATTCTGAAAACAGATTCTCGCTTGAACCGCGTGCTTACCACCTTTGAGGAAGCAGTTCGCGCCGTCGAGCAGAGCGTGCGCAACTATAATTTGCGTCCCCACATGAGCTGCGGGTATCCCATACCGGCGGCTGCTCACACCAGTACCGAGCCTTTGCAAAAGCACTGGAGACCCAAAGTTTACAAGACTCCTCAGCCCCCACTTCAACCGATAGGGCTTGACTTGCTAGCCTACTACTAGGACTAAAACCAGTCATTTTTTCTCCCACGAAGACTGACGACTTTTTTCCAGGATCGGACAACCGGTATACCTATTGCCGGAAGAGACAGGCGCCCCAGGCTGCTGTACTTGTTCTTTCGGCCCCCTGAAGTAAGTTGTAACCCCGCCCGAACTGACCACTGCTGGCCAGTAGGCTGAAGGGCCGCCGGTCGGGCCGACAAGCCGCGTAGCAGCACTCTACTTTTTGGACCTGTCTCCCGGAATCAGAGCCCTGCTTCAATAAGTTATAAAATCAATGATATGATATTCAGGTAAATAAGTATATAATGTGCGTTGGCACAACCTTGGCTTCGGGTCGGCCTACTGAATAAACTCGCCCACAGAAGCTTGAAAAATGCTTCTGCAGAGAAGATCCGCCTCGGCGTGCTGGAATCCGGCTTCAGCAAGTCTGGCTTTTCTTCCCTGGGCTCCCCCACCTCGCTGAGCTTGTCGCCGCCAAGTTACTGGCTGGTGCTTGATGCTCCGGGTAAACCGGACCAGTTGCTTTCCCTGTGATTTAGCTCACTCGCCGTTGCTCATGCAAATCTCACTCACCGATATCGAAATCGAGCGCCAGCGCCAGCACGCGGTGGCCTGGATTGTGTCCCTCACGGCCAACATTCCCCTGCCGGCATCGCACCGGTATGCCCAGCAGGTGCTGGCCCGTCACCAACGCGGCGAGCTGAGCCTTGCGCAGGTAGCCGCGCTGCTCAGCACCAGCGTGTACCGGATGCTTTACCGCAGCCGGGCCACGCACCATCTCAGCGCGGTCCAACTCCAGGAACTGATGGTCCAGGCCCGCGCGAAAAACGCCCGGTTAGTGGTTTCGGGCATGCTGCTCTACAGCGAAGGCATGTTTGTGCAAGTTCTCGAAGGGCCGGAAGAAGCCGTCCGGGCGCTCTACGCCCGGATTGAGCAGGACCCCCGGCACACGCGCTTGCAAACGGTAAGTGAAGGCCTGCAGCCGGCCCGCCAGTTTGCAGAGTGGAGCATGGACTTTGGCGTGGTGGAAGGGCCCGAAGTCGAGCGCGTGCTCGGCGCGATTAAGGGGCAACAGCGGCTGCCCGAGCTGGCCATCGTCAATGCCCGCCTCCAGACCCTGCTCCAGGCTTTTCTCGACTAGCCCGGGAGTAGGGTGCGGCTTTGGTCATGCGTGATTTCCCTGGCGCCCACTGGTACTATCCTCTTTTCAGCGCGGTAATTTCCCGCTGATTTTCCCTTTTCTCCCAGCCGTTATTGTCCATTATGAAAACGGCAATCTTTTCTACCGTGCCCACGGGGTTCGGCCCACCGGCCCCACTTACGGTAGAGCAGCGCCTTCAGGAGCTGACCGAATCCCTGGCGGCGGCCCAGGCAGCCAATGCAGCGCTGAAGCTGCTTGCCGTCGAGCTGCAGGCCCTGGCCAGCCAGCCCGACCAAAACCCGAATGCCATCGTGCGCATCGGGGCCAATCAGCAGCAGCTTTACGCCAACGCCGCCGCCCGGCAGCTGGCCCAGGGCCTGCCAAGGGCCGAGCAGGTGCGGGTGCAGCGCCAGCTGCGGGCCGGGGCCGCCACGGCGCTGGCGCTGGGCGGGGCCCAGCAGGTGGAAGTGCGCCTGGGCGCGCGCACTTTCACCATTTCCGTCGTGCCGTTTCCGGGCGAAGGCTACGTCAACCTCTACTTCACCGACATCACCGAGCGGGAGTCCGTGCGTCTGCAGCTGCAGGCGCAGCAGCAGTTCGTGCAGCAGGTGTTCGATACCATTCCCACGCTGGTGTTTGTGCGGGACGAGGCGCAGCAGCTCGTCTTTCAGAACCACGCCATGCAGGTCATGCTGCAGGGCTCGGCGCTAGCTCGGGCCGAACCCGTGGCCCCCAACAGCGTGCTGGCCCGGGAACTGGCTGCCTACGCCGCCGTCGATAGGGAAGTGCTGGCCACGGGCCAGGAAATTGCCACGGAGGAACCGCATACCCTGCTCGATGGTACGCAACGCTGGTACTACACCATTAAGCGTCCCCTGCACCAACCCGATGGGCGCGTGCAGGTGCTGGGCGTGAGCACCGATGTTACGGCCCTGCGGCTGGCCCAGCAAACCCTGGCGCAGAGTGAGCAGCAGTACCGCGACCTGATGCACTACGGCCAGACCCTCTTTGGCACCTGCGACCTGCAGGGCCGGACCCTGACTGCCAATCCGGCCCTGGCCAAGCTGCTCAACGAAGATGCTACTGAGCTGATTGGCAGGCCCATGGCCAGTCACCTGCCGCCCGAGGACCAAAGCTTTGTGGCGCCCTACCTCACCCGTATTTTCGCCGAGGGCGAGGACCAGGGCGTACTGCGGGTGTGCCCGCGCGGAAGCCTGGAAATCCGCTACCTGCTCTACCACAACTACGTGGTGCGCCCGGCTGGTCAGGACCCCTACATTGCCTCGCACGCCCACGACATCACCGAGCGGGTGCTGGCCAGCAAGGAGCTGAAGCGCGCCAAGCAGGCCGCCGATGCCTCCGTGACAGCCCGCGAAAACTTCCTGGCCAACATGAGCCACGAAATTCGTACGCCAATGAACGGCGTGCTGGGCGTGGCCAACCTGCTGGCCAAAACCGTCCTTACCGCTGAGCAAACTGAGCTGCTGCACATCATTCGCGGCTCGGGGCAGCACCTGCTGGCCGTGCTCAACGACATCCTGGACATGGCCAAAATCGCCAGTGGCAATCTGGAGCTGAATCTGGAATCGTTCAACCTCTGCGAATCGGTAAGGCTGGCCGTGCAGCCGCTGGCCCTGCAGGCCCAGGCCAAGGGCATCCGTTTCGAAGGCACGCCGCTGAGCGCCACCTGCCCGTACCCGATGGTGCAGGCCGACGCGCATCGCCTCAACCAGATTATGCTGAACCTGGTGAGCAACGCCATCAAGTTCACGCCCGCCGGCGGGCTGGTGCAGGTGAAAGGCGAGCTGCTGGCCGAAACGGCTGACACCCTCACCGTGCGGTTTGCCATCACCGACACGGGCGTGGGCATGGGGCCGGAGGTGCTGTCGCGCATTTTCGAGAGCTTCACCCAGGCGTATGCCGACACCGCCCGGCGCTTTGGCGGCACGGGCCTGGGCCTGAGCATCAGCCGCGCGCTGGTGGAGCAGATGGGTGGCGAGCTGACGGCCGAAAGCGCCCCTGGCGTGGGCAGCACCTTTGCCTTCCGCCTCACCCTAGCCAAGGCCACGGAGGCCGCGCCGAATGCAGCTTTCGAGGAGTTCGACACCGGCGTGCTGGCCGGCGTGCGGGTGCTGCTGGTGGAGGACAACGACATCAACCGCTTCGTGGCCCGCCGCACCATGCAGGCCTGGGGCGTGGTGGTGGTGGAAGCGGTGGAAGGTGCCAGCGGGGTGGCCCTGTTCGAGCAGCAGCCCTTCGACCTGGTACTGATGGACATTCAGATGCCCGGCATGAACGGGCTGGAGGCCATGGCCCTGATGCGGGCGCAGCCAGCGACGGGGCAGGCCAACATTCCCATGCTGGCGCTCACCGCCAACGCTTTCCATGGCGACCACCAGCAGTACCGGGCGGCGGGCATGGACGACTGCCTGGCCAAGCCCTTTGAGGAAGCCGAGCTCTACGCCAAGCTGCGGAAGCTTTTACGCCGCTAGCGGGCCGCACACGCCATACCTTCTCTCTCCCTGCAGGAAAAAAACACTGCCACGTCTGCCCCAGACGCTCGGGGGAAAGTCGATTTTGCAAGTCCCACGACGTTGAGTACCGCTGCCGCGGCGGCCGGCGGCCACTCTCTTTTTGCCAGGGCCCGAAGCGTACGCCCTACTTCCGGTGCCAGTCCCACATCCGGGCTCCAGGAGAGCATTGTGACTATCAGGATGAGTCACAGCCCACAAACAGGCCAAGCGGCTGTTGCGGGAGCGGTGCTGGCTGCTGTTGCCCGACGTGCAGCCCTACCTGGCACCGGGCTACGAAGGCCAGTTGCCCGTGCTGCGGCGGGGAGAGCATTTTGAGGCGTCGCAGGTACTGGGAGAACGGTCGTTGTGCGAGACGCCCCGCCCGGGCGGGTGCCGCAATGGCTGGTTTGCGCAATTTCCTTTATGCATCAATGCTGCATAAAGGAAATTGCGCTTACTTTTGCAGCTTCATCACAGCTACAGGTAAGTGCAGGTAAAACGTCGTATTGTGGCTTGGTGGCTGTTAGTCCTGCTCTTGCGGGTGCTGGCACCGGAAGCGGCTGTGCTGCAGTTGCACTTGCATACGCACACGCAGGACGGACCCCGCATGGGTAGTACAGCCACGGCGGCTGGCAAAGCTTTGCTTTCGCCGCAGCACAAGCACTGCCACGTCGAGCAGCTGTATGATGCCCCGTTCCAGCCGGTCGCACCGGTGGTAATTCCTGTTCCGGTACGGCTGCTGCGCTACGCCACGTATCGCCCGCAGGCCCCCGTCTGCCGTGCTTCGCACTTGCTGGATGGTGCTTCGCTGCGCGGCCCGCCGGCCGGCCGCGTTTAAATCCCCCCCCCTCTTCCTGCGGTAATTCTCCTACGGGCTCCGTGTGCCCGGCTGGGTACGCGTGGGCGGCCGTTTTCCGGCGCTGGAAAAGCACTGGTGACGGCGGCAGCCGGGGGGTAGCGACAGCAAATTTTTCTCTTTTCGGGCCTTACCCCACTGGCGGCACATAAGTGCGCCGGGCTGGGCGTGCTCATTCTCTTTGGTAGCGTATGCCCCGGTTTTTCCTGTTTTTCTTATTGTGCTGGCCCTTTTGGGCCGTGGGCCAATTGCCGTCGGGCCATATCGACGGCCACGTTACTGGGTCGGGTATCCACGGCGTAGAAGGCGTTTCGGTGGTGGAAACCACGGGTCGGTTCTCGGCTTTGAGCGGGGCCGACGGCCATTTTTCCCTGACCTTACCTCTGGGCGAATACACGCTCATTACCCGCAGCCTGAGCTATCAGGAGCAGCGCCGCTCGGTGGTGCTGAGTGCGGAAACACCGAATCTGACGGTGGATTTTACCTTGCAGCCCACCGCCACGGCCCTGCAGGAAGTGGAAGTGCTGGGCCGCCAGGAAACCACCTACAAGAGCGACTACAGCTTCGTGGGCACCAAAACGGCCACCCGGCCCATTGATGTGCCACAGTCGATTTCCACCGTGACCAAGGAGCTGATGGCCGACCGCCAGGCCCTGCGTCTGACCGACGTGGTGAAGAACGTGGCGGGCGTCACGCAGTACTCGCACTACGACGACCTCACGATTCGGGGCTTCCGCAACGGCTACGAGAGCGGCTTCCGGCTGCTGAACGGGCTGCGCTCGGGCTTCAGCTACGGCAACTCGTTCACCCAGGCTCCGCTGACGGTGAACCTGGAGCGGGTGGAAATTCTGAAAGGGCCTGGCGCGGCGCTCTACGGCGACATCAACCCCGGCGGCACGGTGAACATGGTGACCAAAAAGCCGCTTGATGTAGCCCGGCAGGCTGTCACTTTCTCCACCGGCAGCTTCAACACCATGCGGGCCACGGCCGACCTGACGGGCCCGGTGAACGAGCAGAAAAACGTGCTCTACCGCTTCAATGCGGGCTTTGAGAAGTCGAACACGTTTCGCAGTGTGAACGATACCCGCTCGCTGATGGTGGCGCCCACCGTCACGTTTCTGCCCACTGACAAGACCACGCTCAACGCCGAGCTGGTGTACACCCACATCGACGGCTACCTCGACCGGGGCATCACCATCCGGGGTGGCGACCTGTACGCGCTGCCCCGCTCGTTCACGCTCAGCCAGCCCAGCGACTATTTTCGCACCAGCACCTACTACCTCAACGCTTCGCTCAACCACCGCTTCACCGACCGACTGTCGTTCAACGCTTCCTACCTCGATTTCACCTACCACGAGGATCTGAGTGAGCACCGCACCCTGAACTCCTACGCCGACGCGCCGGCCAACACGGTGATGAACCTGCGCTACTTCGACCGGCGGGCCGAGGAATACACCAAGAACTTGGCTGCCTACTTCGTGCTGAACGCGGCTACCGGTCCGGTGAAGCACAAAGTGGTAACGGGCGTGGACTACATCCGCTTCACCACCGACCCGCAGAGCACCATGTTCGAGGCCCGGCGCAAGCTGGTAAACGGGGTAGAAACGCCGCTGACCTTCGATCTGAAAAAGCCGCTCTACGAAATCCAGGATCCCACGAAGTACGTGCGCCGGCCGCTGCCGCAGTTTTTCGTCGATTACCTCAACTCCATCTACCACACCACCGGCCTCTACGTGCAGGACCAGATTGCGGTGACGCCGCGCCTGGACGTGCTGCTGGGCGCGCGCTACGAGCTGTTCCATGATGAGCGGGACTACGGCAATGGCGAGGAAACCATTCCGCAGCGCCGCCTGCTGCCCCGCGCCGGCCTCACGTATGCCCTGCTGGGCAACCTGAACTACTTTGCCAGCTACAGCGCCGGTTTCCGGCCGCTCAAGCCGGAGTTTCTGCGGTTTCCGGAGCGCTACGGCCGTAGCACGCCCTTCGATACTGAAACCAGCTACCAGCTGGAAACCGGCCTTAAGGGGGAGTTCTTCAACAACGGCCTGCTGGCCACGGTGGCAGCTTACCAGATTGTGAAGCGCAACCAGCTGGTGCCCACCAACGCCCTGATGCCCGATGGCACGACCGTGTACCGCCAGAATGATTTGGTCCGCTCGCGCGGGGCCGAGCTGGAGCTGACCGGTAACCTGCTCCCCAACCTCAACCTGAACGCCACTTACGCCTTAAACCACTCCGAAGTGCTGGATGCGGCTCTGGCGGTGGAGGAAGGCCAGCCCCTGGCCAACGCCCCCCGCCACTCGGCCGGCCTCTGGACCAAATACACCTTCGTGACGCCCGCGCTGCGCGGGCTGGGTGTGGCCGTGGGCGGCAACGCCGTGGGCCGCCGTCGCACCGAAAACCAGGTGCAGAACACCACCACCGGTGAGCTGTACTGGGGCTACTGGCCCGGCTACACCACGCTGGATGCGGCCCTGTTCTACACCACCGGCAAGTTCAACTTCCATGTGAACGTGAGCAACCTGCTCGATACCTACTACTTCGTGGGCGGCTACGACTTCTTCCGCGCCAGCCCCGGCGCGCCCCGCAACTTCATGGCCACGCTGGGCTACACGTTCTAGGCCGGCAGAACAGCGGCCGTACCGAGCCGGCCACAATCACCAGAACGTCATGCTGAGCGCAGCGGAGCGGAGTCGAAGCATCTCTACCGCAATGCTCAATACCCTTGCAACGAAGCGGTAGAGATGCTTCGGCAAGCTCAGCATGACCGTTCATCTCAAACGATAATCCTCCTTTTCAACCACATGACTTATCTCCTCGAAGCCCGGGCGCTACGCAAGCAGTACGCCGATAAGCTGGCCCTGCGCGAGCTGAACCTGCAGATTGCGCCGGGCGAAATCTTCTGTTTGCTGGGCCAGAACGGCGCGGGCAAATCCACCACCATCAACCTGTTTCTGGGCTTCATTCAGCCCACCTCGGGGGCGGCCTTCGTGAACGGGCTGGAAGTGGCCGCCAATCCGGTCGAAATCAAGCGGCACCTGGCCTACATTCCGGAAAACGTGATGCTGTATCCGCACCTGACGGGGCTGGAAAACCTGGCGTTGTTCAGCAGTCTGGCCGGCTACAAGTACCCGGAAAGTGAGCTGCTGCAGTACCTCATCGATGCCGGGTTGCCGGCCGAGGCGGCGCGGCGACGGCTGGGAGCCTATTCCAAGGGGATGCGCCAGAAAGTGGGTATTGCCATTGCCGTGGCTAAACACGCCAAAGTGCTGCTGCTTGACGAGCCCACCTCCGGCCTCGACCCCAAGGCCAGCAACGAGTTTTCGGAGCTGCTGCGGCGGCTCAGCGGCGAGGGCACGGCCGTGCTCATGGCCACCCACGACATCTTCCGGGCCAAGGAAGTGGGCACTCGCGTGGGCATCATGCGCGAGGGCGAGCTGGTGGACGTGCGCCCCACCGCCGCCCTCAACGCCCAGGAGCTGGAGCAGCTCTACCTCACCTACATGCACTAACCGATGATCAGAAGCATTGCCCAAAAAGAATTCATCAGCACCCTGCGCGACCGGCGCTTTGCGGTGTTGAGCGCCTTGGTGCTCGTACTGCTGCTGGCCGCCACGCTGGTGGGCCGGGCCAGTTTCCGCACGTTGCAGCGGGAGCGGCAAACGGCCCAAGGCACCGTGAACGAGCAGTTCCGCAACCAGCCGTCCCGGCACCCGCACCGGGTGGCGCACTACGGCTCGTTTGCCTTCCGGCCCAAGTCAGGGCTGAGCTTGCTGGATGGCGGCGTGGACTCGTTTACTGGCAGCGCCGTGTACCTGGAGGCCCACCAGCAGAACAGCGTCAACTTCAGCCAGGCTCAGCAGTCGGGTTCCCTCATCCGGTTCGGGGAGATGACCGTGGCCTTTGTGCTGCAGCTGCTGGTGCCGCTGCTCATTATTTTCCTGTGCTTCGGGGCCTTCACGCAGGAGCGCGAAACCGGCACGCTCAAGCTGCTGCTCAGTCAGGGTGTGAGCCTGCGCCAGGTGGCCTGGGGCAAGATTACGGGCTACGGCCAGGCCGTGGCGCTGGTGGTCACGCCGGCCCTGGCGCTGGCGGCGGCCCTGCTGTTTACGGGCGAGGAGTTTGCCTCGAATACCGACCTGGTAGCGCGGCTGGCCCTGTTTGGCCTCGGTTACGCGGTGTATTTCTTCCTGATAGTGGTGGGCTCAGTGGTGGTTTCGGCCCGGCAGAGCAGCTCCCGCACGGCCCTGGTCATGCTGCTCGGCCTCTGGATTCTGGGCGGCATCATCCTGCCCAAAGCCACTGCCAACCTGGGTGCCTCCATCTACCCCACCATCACCAAGGCCCAGCTGGACGCCGATGTGCATGAAGAAGCCCAGCACGGCATCGACGGCCACGACCCGCACGATAAGCGCGCCGAAGCCCTGAAAGCCGACTTGCTGAAAAAGTACGGCGTCGATTCCGAAGACCAGCTGCCCGTGAGTCTGGCCGGGGTGCAGATGGCGGCCGGCGAGGAGTATTCCGCTAAGGTTTACCAGCAGCATTTCGCGGCCCTGAACGCCACCTACGAGCGCCAGAACCGCCTTTCCGACTGGGCCGGGCTGCTGAATCCCTACCAGGCCATCCGGCCGCTCTCCATGGGTGTGGCCGGCTCCGATTTCGGTCATTATGTGCACTTCCAGCAGGCCGCCGAAGCCTACCGCTACGCGCTGGTGCAGCGCCTCAACGGCCTGCAGGCCGGCATGGGCCACGGCGACAAAGAGCGCCGCCTCGACGCCGCTACCTGGCGCGAGTTGCCGGTTTTCGCTTACCAAGCCCCAACCCTGGGCTGGGCATGGCCACACTTGCTGCTGCCGGTGGCGGCCCTGTTACTCTGGGCTGCGGGCCTGAGCTGGCTGGGGCTGCGCCTGATTTCTAAAACCTCTGTTGAGTAAGCTGATGCACCTGTTCCGAATCCTGTTTTTCTACGAGTGGCGGCACTTCCGCGCCGCCCGGGGCCTCGTGTTGCTGTGCGGGCTGCTACTGGCCACGGGCCTCTACGGTATCTACTATGGCACCACCGAAGTGACCCGGCAACGCGCGCAGCTGGCGGCTCTGCCCGAGCTGACGCGCCGCAACGTGGCCGAGCTGCAAGTGAAATTCCCCGGCCCCGCCGACGCCGGCGACATCGGCTACTACCACAGCACCTTCGCCGTGCATCATCCTGATGCCTGGGCCGCCCTCTCCCTCGGCCTGCGCGACGTGAACCCCAGCTACGTGAAGCTGCGCCTGCTGGGCCTGCACAACCAGCTCTACGCCACCGACAATGCCAACCCCATGAAGCTGCTCAGCGGCAACTTCGACCTGGCCTTCGTGCTGGTGTATTTGCTGCCGCTGCTCATCATTGCGCTGGGCTTCAATCTGCTGTCGGCCGAGCGGGAAGAAGGCATCCTGACGCTGCTGCTGGCCCAGCCGGTGCGTCCGGCGACGGTGGTAGCGGCCAAGCTGGCGTTCCGGCTGGCGCTGGTGCTGGGGCTGGCGGGGCTGTTGTCCGTGGCCGGGATGCTGTGGGCCGGGGTGCCGCTGGATGGGCGCGTGGCGAGCTGGCTGGCCCTCACGGCGCTGTACTGCCTGTTCTGGTTCGGGGTGGTGCTGGTGGTCACGGCCTGGCAGCGGCCCTCGGCCGTGAATGCCGTGGTGTTGCTGGGCGTGTGGCTGGTGCTGGTGGTGCTGGTGCCCAGTTTGCTGAACCTGGCCGTGGCGGCGGCCCGTCCTGTGCCCCAGGGCCTAGAGCTGACCATCCGGCAGCGCGAGGAAATCCACGCCGGCTGGGACAAGCCCAAGGCTGAAACCATGAACCGCTTCTTCGCGCTCTACCCGCAGTGGCGCGACACGGCCACCATCCGGGAGCGGTTTGTGTGGCGCTGGTACTACGCTTTCCAGCACCTCGGCGACCAGGCCGTGGCCCCGCAGGCCGCCTCTTACGCCCACGGCCTGCAGGCCCGCTACAACCTGGTGGAACAGCTCAACCTGCTGTCACCCGCCATCAACGCCCAAAGCAGCTTCAACGCCTTGGCCGGCTCCGATTTGCCCGCGCATCTGGCCTTCCAGCGCAGCGCCACCCGCTACCACGACTCGTTGCGGGCGTTTTACTACCCGTTCCTGTTCCGCAAAGTCGAGTTCACCCACGCCGACTACGCCCGCGAGCCGCAGCACAGCTTCACGAGCGTACCCGAGCTGGCCACCGCGCAGCACGGTTTGAGCAAGCTGCTGCTGAGCGTGGCCGTCGTGTTTGGGCTCGGTGGCCTTCTACTGCGCCTGCGCCCCGTTTCGCCCCTTTAGTGTAGCCACTCAATGGCCGCCTGGTGAACTCCTCCAAGGCATCGCGGGTGCGGGGCTAGGCGGTGTACAGGCGGGTTTTGAGCTTGCTAAAGACGATGTCGATGGGGTTAAAGTCCAGCGAATAGGGTGGCAGGTAGAGCAGACGGGCCCCGCAGGTTTCAACCAGTTCAGCCAAGTGTGAAAACAAAAAGCCTCCTGCATTATTGCAGGAGGCTTTTTGCCTGTCAAACAGGTGTTTGCCGGCGCGCTGATTACTGCACCTCGAACGTGACCGTGGCGCTGTCCCGGCCCAGCGCCGCGGTTAGCCCGGCCGGGTTATCGACGCGGCCCATCCGGGTGTAGCGGTAAGAAGTGGACAGCGGCTGGTAAAACAAAACCAGCGTATTAGCGCCGTAGAGCAGCAAATCCCCCGCCTGAATGGAGCCGGGGCTGGCGGCGTTGGTGGGCAGGCTGGCCTGCAGATCGTGATATTTCTCGTTGCTGTTCAGCTCGCTCATGGCCAGGGTGAGGGGCAGCCGGGCCACAAAGGCGGTGCTCGTCGGGTTGTCCAGCAGCGTGGCCGTGAACGTGTCGGCGCCGATGCGCAGGCGAATTTTCGTGCTCATAGTGGGCAGGGTGGCTGATTCTGGTTGGGGCGTGTCGCTCCTACACGCGCCGGCCCCAACCAGAATCAGTAACAACAGCAACAGCAGGCGTGGACGTTTTAGGGCTTATGGCAAATCACTGATGCAGACGACTCTGCCAACGTAGTCTGACCATCAGCCGGAACTAACCTGCTTACACCGGCTGGCGCATGGCCTCCAGCACCTTGTCAGGCGTCATGGGCAGGGAGCGCAGGCGGCGGCCGGTGGCGTGGAAAATGGCGTTACCCACGGCCGCGGCGGTGCCCACGATGGCAATTTCGCCGATGCCCTTCACGCCCATGGCGTTGATGTACGGGTCTTTCTCATCGATAAACTCTACGGTCATGTCCGGAATGTCGGCATTCACGGGCACGTGGTAGTCGGCCAGGGTGGCGTTGGTGTAGCGGGCCAGGTTGGGGTCGCGCACGGTCTTTTCCATCAGGGCCGCCCCGATGCCCATCGTGGCCCCGCCCAGCACCTGCGAGCGGGCGGTTTTGGGGTTCAGGATGCGGCCGCCGGCCACCACGCTCACCCATTTGGTGATGCGCACGGTGCCCAGCTCGGGGTCGACCTGCACCTCGCAGAAGTGCGCCCCGAACGAGTACATGGCGTGGCCGCTTTCCTTACCGGCGTCGTCTGCTTTGGCCGCGCCGGCCTGGGCCGCCTCGTAGCCCGCGCCGTACTTGCCCTGGCCGAAGCCTTCGAGGTCGGTCAGGCTGGCGCGCTTCATCAGGGCCGCGAATTCCTCGCCTTTGGCCGGGTTGGCTTTCAGCTGCAGGCGGCCTTTCACCACTTCCACGTCGGCGGGTTTGGCGCGGAACAGCGGCGACTTGGCATCCTTCACGGCCATTTTGGTGAGCTTCTCCCACAAGTCCTGCGCGGCCGTGTACACCGACGAGGCGAAGGTGCCGGCCCCCATTGAGCCGCCCGAAATGTTGGTGGTCGGCAGCGCCGAGTCGCCCAGCTCGAAGCGCACCTTGTCGGGCGCGATACCCAGGCAGTCGGCCGCCACCTGCGTGATGACGGTGTAGGTGCCGGTGCCCAGGTCGGTGGCCGCCACCTGCACCACGGCGTGGCCGTCGGCGTAGAGGCGCACGCGGGCGTTGCCCTGCGAGTCGTTCACCGGGTAGGTGGCCGTGGCCATGCCCCAGCCCACGAGGTATTTGCCGTCGCGGGTCAGGCCGTTTTTGGGGTTGCGCTTGCTCCAGCCAAACAGCTCAGCGCCGCGGGCGTAGCACTGCTTCAGGCTTTTGCTGCTCCAGGGCTGGCCGGTGGCGGGGTCCTTGTCGGCGTGGTTGACCAGCCGAATCTGCACGGGGTCGAGGCCGAGCTGGTAGGCCAGATCGTCGAGCGAGCTTTCCAGGGCAAACGAGCCGGGCGCTTCGCCGGGCGCGCGCATCCAGGTGGGCGTCATCACGTTGCCTTTCACCAGCTTGGTAGTGGCTTCGAAATTGGGGCACTGGTAGAGCATGCCCATGAATTTGCTGTTGGTTTCGGCGTAGTCGTCCCAGGGCGAGGTGGTCGAGGTCTTCTCGTGCAGCAGGGCCAGCAGCTTGCCTTGCTTGGTGGCGCCCAGGCGCAGGGTCTGCTCCTGGTCTTCGCGGTGGCCGACGCTGGTAAACATCTGCGGGCGCGTCAGCACCAGCTTCACCGGCCGGCCCACGGCCTTGGCCGTGAGGGCCGTGAGCACGCTGTGGGGCCAGATGGGGCCTTTGCAGCCAAAGCCGCCGCCGAGGTACTTGGTGATGACGCGCACCTGGTCCTGGGGCAAACCCAGAATAGCGCTCAACGCGCGCTGCTGCCACGAGACGCCTTGCGTCGCGTCGTAGACGGTGAGGCGGTCGGCGGCTTCCCAGTGGGCGATGGTGGCGCTGGGCTCCATCGGGCTGTGGTGGTTGGTGGCGTGGGTGTAGGTGGCCGTCACCTGGGCCGGCGCGGCGGCGAAAGCCTCGGCGGCCTTGCCGCGGCGCTTGGTGCCCTCGGCGTCGGCATTGGGCTTGCCACCGGGGTTGTAGCGCGGCGCTTTCGTATCCTGGTACGAGGCCACGGGGGCTTCCGCGGTTACGCTCACGCGCAGCTTGGCGGCAGCCTGCTGGGCATGCTCCAGCGTATCGGCTACCACGATGGCCACCGGCTGGCCGGCGTAGAATATCTGGTCGGACTGCAGGGGCATGAAGGTCATCTGCACCGCATAGCCGATGGCCTCCTTGCCTTCCTTGGTTTCCGCCGTCAGGGCGGGCTTGGGCAGGTTCTGGTGGGTTAGGATGGCCAGTACGCCCGGCTCGAGCTGGGCCGCGCTGAGGTCGAAACCGGTCACGCGGCCCTTGGCCACGTCACTGGTTTTGATGACGGCGTGCACCATCCCCGGCAGGTGGTTGTACTCGGCCGAGTATTTGGCCGCGCCCGTCACCTTGGCCCGGCCATCCACGCGGCTCAGCGGCTGGCCGACAGCGACCGTTTGGGGGGGAGTTTCAAAGAAGGCGGATTCGGTATCCATGGTTCGGGCTGTTAGCTTATAGCCGTTGGCTACGGGCTTTGTGGTGAGGAATTGTCGGGGTGGCTTGCGGGGTGAGGGCGAACGGCTAGGCGCTAACCGCTTCTAACGCCCGCACCAGCGTGTTCTGGGCCAGCTCCACTTTGAAAGCGTTTTCGCTGCGGGGCTTGGCGCCCTGCAGCGCGGCGGCGGCGGCCGCCTTGAAGGTGGCCTCGGTGGCCGGCTGGCCCACCAAAGCCTTCTCGGCTTCCAGGGAGCGCCAGGGCTTGGTGCCCACCCCGCCCAGCGCCACGCGGGCCGAGCGGATGGTGCCGCCCTGCACATCGAGACCCACGGCGGCCGAGGCCAGGGCGTAGGCGTAGCTGCTCCGCTCGCGCACCTTCAGGTAGGTGGAGCGTTGGGCGTGGGCGGCGGCCGGAATGGTGACGGCCACCAGCAGCTCGCCGGGCTCCAGCACGGTTTCCTTCTGCGGCGTGCTGCCGGGCAGCAGGTAGAACTCTGTCACGGGCACCTGCCGCTGCTTGCCCTTCTGGTTTTCCAGGGTCAGCACGGCGTCGAAGGCGGCCAGGGCCACGCTCAGGTCGCCGGGGTAGGCGGTGGCAATACAGCTCTCCGAGGTGCCCAGCACGGCCAGGTTGTGGTTGTCGCCGGTGAGGGCCGGGCAGCCCGAGCCGGGCACGCGCTTGTTGCACGGAAACGCCGCGTCGCGGAAATAGCCGCAGCGGGTGCGCTGCAGAATGTTGCCCCCGATGCTGGCCATGTTGCGCAGCTGCGGCGAGGCCGCCAGCAGAAGCGACTCGGAAATGGCCGGAAACTGGGCCTTCACCAGCGGGTGCTCGCCCACGGCGTTCATGCGCTCCATGGCCCCGATGCGCAGCCCGTCCTTGGTCTGCTCGATGCCTTTGAAGGGCAGTTGGTTGATGTCGACCAGCTGCGGGGGCTCGGTCAGGTTGGCCTTCATCAGGTCCAGTAGCGTGGTGCCGCCGGCAATGTAGGCGGCCTGGGGCTGGTCTTTGGTGCGGCCGGTGGCCTCTTTGGCCGTAGTGGCCTGGGTGTAGCTGAAGTCGTTCATGGGTCAGGTCTTAGGGATTAGGGGCTTAGGATTTAGGATTGATTTTGGAATACGGCCAAGCAGCCCCCCACTGATGGAGCATGCTAAGCCCTAAAACCTAAGTTCCTAAGCCCTACCTGCTACTTCGCGCACGGCGGCCACAATGTTGGGGTAGGCGCCGCAGCGGCAGATGTTGCCGCTCATCCACTCGCGGGTCTGGCCGTCGGTGGTGGCGTGGCCTTCCTTCACGCAGGCTACGCCCGACATAATCTGGCCGGGCGTGCAGTAGCCGCACTGGAAGCCGTCGTGCTTAATGAACGCCTCCTGCATGGGGTGCAGCGCGTCGCCCTTGGCCAAGCCTTCAATGGTGGTGATTTCCTTGCCCTGGTTCATCACGGCCAGGGTCAGGCAGGCGTTGATGCGCTGGCCATCCACGTGCACGGTGCAGGCGCCGCACTGGCCATGGTCGCAGCCCTTCTTGGTGCCGGTCAGGTCCAGGTACTCGCGCAGGGCGTCGAGCAGGGTGGTGCGGGGCTCCAGGGTCAGGTTCTTCACCTGACCATTGATGCGCAGCTGCATAGGGCTGGCACCCGACATCACAGGGTTGACCGGGGCGAGCTTCTGGGCCAGGGTTTCGGCCTGGCTGGCGATGGGCGAAGCCAGCGCGAAGCCCAGGATGCCCCCGGCTTGCTGCATGAACGTACGGCGCGAGCCGTCGGATGACTGCGACGCCTCCGGCTGGGTGTCCGGGAATAAATCAGACTGCATGGAGTGAAGTGAAAGTGGGAAAATAAGCCTGCTCCGCCGCGCGCCGCGCCGGGGCCGCCAGGGCCTGCGCCGGGTGCCAACTGCGTCTACTCAAATGTGGTTTTGACGGTTGCGAAGCAGGTTGTACGTAGCCCCATGGTAAAGGTATTGGCCCCTGGAACGACATTCTTCCGACTGCGACCCGTAAAGGCCAGTGAATCTGGCGCGGAAGACGCCGCCAGCACATCCTGCTTGCAGCGGAGGGGGACAAAAATTTCGCTAAGCCTTATCCGCGCAGCTTCACTTGTGGCTTCATGCCGGCTGCCCGTCCCCAAGGTAGCTGCTGAGGTTGTCAGGGCTGCCGCCCCATAACTCAGTCCCGTTTTTCCGGCATTTCGCTACCTGAAACCGGAATTAGCCAACCGTTATTTCCAGGCCTTGAGCACTCGCGTGAGCTTTGGGCTATGAAACAAGTAGCTTCTTCGCTGGTGGCCGGCCTGCTTTGCCTGATGGTGGCGGCCAGTCCCTGTATTTTTGTGCCATACTTGCAATCAGTAACTACTTCAATGCTAGTATTCCGTCAGGCAAGCAGAATATATAACTTGCTGAGAAACAGTAATAAATGGCATAAAATGTTAATGATTTATTTACTATTTATTACTTGGCGTGTCTACTCTCCAAATTCTTTTACTACCCCTATTTTATACTATGACTTGTACTAAAGTCTATCCCCTCTTAGCTGCTCATATTTAACAACAAGAAGTGGCCCTGTTGTATTAGTAGAGGCTTTCATTTCGCCGGTCTTGAATTTGCTGAGTCGGCAGTTGCTCAGCGTCTGATGGCCCAAGTCACGGCCCTCAGCGGCAACGGGTTGCTACTGGGCCCGCACCGAGTACCCGTCAGCCGCGACCTGCGCGAAAAGGTGCTGAGGCAGGTATTTGGGATCCAGAAAGCCCCAAGAGGGCGCCTGCCCGGGGCACTCCGGTGGTAGGCCGCGCCGGCCGCTGTTAACATCTGGTAGCCAGAGCGGTACTTATGCTAAGCCGCACTAAGCCGGCTCCCGCTTTGTGCAGTACCTGACCGCCTTTGTTGACTATACCTACCCGCCCTTGCGCACGTTTTGGGAAAGCCGCCGCACGGCGCACTACCTGAGCGTGGCCCTGGTAACGACTTTTAGCCTGAGCATGGCGCTGGCGGTGGTGAACTACTGGCATCTGCTGGCGCTGCCGGGCTTGCTGGCGCGCTGCCATTTTTTGCAAGCAGTGGAGGTATCTTTCACGCTGCTGCTGTTTTTTGAAATGGTGAGCCTGGTGTTCGTCATCCCGGATTCCATCGCCAACTCCATCGGCAAGCAGATTGAGATTCTGAGCCTGGTGCTGCTACGATCCTCGTTCAAGGAATTTTCTCACTACAACTTCGAGCGGCCCCTGCAAAGCCAGCTGGAGTCGGTTTACAAGATGGTAGCCGATGGCGGCGGGGCGCTGCTCGTATTTCTGCTGCTCTCGCTCTACTACGGGGTGCAGCGGCACCGCGCCATCACGCCGGAAGCCGACAGGGCAGGCTTCGTGCAGCTCAAGCAGCTCATGGCCCTGCTGGTGCTGGCGGCGCTGCTGCTGCTCATCGGGCACGACGTAATGCAGGCTTTGCGCACCGGCCATTGGGTGCAGTCGGTGGACCGGTTTTATCTGTTGCTGATTTACGCCGACGTGCTGCTGCTGCTCGTAGCCTTCCGCTACACGCTGCACTACCCTGATATTTTCCGCTACTCGGCCTTCGTGCTGGTGACGGTCTTCATCCGGTTTTCATTGCTGGCCCCGGTGTACTACAACGCGCTGCTGGGGGTTTTTTCGGTCGTGTTCGCCATTGCCGTGGTGTATTTCCACACCGTGTTCACCGATGGCCGGCTGGCTTACATCGCCCGGCACCAGCCCCGGCCGCCGGCAGCCGCCGGCGAAGTGGCCGCGCCGCCCCAGCCGCGGGAGTGAGTGGCCGGTAGCTGCCGGGGGGCCGGATACGGCCGGCCGGAAAGTTGATAGGCGATGGAATAAGGGGGCCATTTGCGCCGCGCACGCTACCTGGTGGAGGCTCTGCCTCGCACAGGAGGAAGGCTTTGCTATTACAGGGTTCCAAACCGCTCCCCTGCTGCGCATGACCGACATTTCGATTGGCCAGTCCGTGGCCCTCGCGCCCAACAAATACATCGCCACCCGGCTGGGATTACATTTCAAACCAATGCTTACACATTTAAAGCGGCGTACCCCTGCCCCCGTTCGCTGGGGTTGAGTATGCAAAAACTGCTCCCTGGATTCGAGACCGGCCCGCAGGCCACCGGAGGCACGTTTTCCGACCTCTGCGCCCGGTTGTGCGTAAACCGGCTTGTCCCTTGGGACTGTTTTTTCAACCGCAGGGCGCGCGGCCGACCAAATGGTGGCCTGCGCGCTCCTTCTCCTCCCCCGCTTATGTCTTCTGAACTGCCCAGCGCGGCCGCCGAAAACCCGCGCGCCGACAACCAACACCGCCCCCCCGTGCGCACCAGCTACCACACCACCACCGCGCCGCTCATCGTTACGCCCACCTTCCTCACGCGGGCCGATAACACGCCCCGTGCCGAGCGCCCGCTCGATGAGGGCTCCACCCGCACCCGCCGCGGCGACGGCCTCGAGAACCCCGACGCCGAGCCCACCGAAATTGCCCTCGAACCCAACCCCAACCTGGCCTACGAGCACTGGGACGAATACTGGCGCAAAGTCCACGGTCCCAAATTCGCCTACCAGGAGCCCGGCACCGACAATGAGCCCGTGCTGCGCTACGACCAGGTGCACCGCTTCGCTGGCGGCCCGTCCTCGTTTTTCCGCCCCCCTTACCTGGCCATGATTACGGCGGATAAAAAGCTGGTGAGCGACCCCGAGGCGCAGGTACCAGCCTACCAGCGCCCCCGCTTCGACGGCTTCGCCTATATCGCCTACGCCGCCGAGGCCGATATCGAGCGCGTGCTCAAGCAGCCGCAGTACGACAAGCGCATCATTGCCGACGAGCAAACGGTGTTCCGCCTGGTGACCCGCGAAATTGCCCGCGAGTACATCCTGCTGCCCAGCCCCCAGCACCGCGACCCGCTGAGCCTGGTCAAAATCCACTACCGCCGACCCGAGCTGAGCCGCGAGGCGTTTCAGCAGCGGCTGCTCGAGCAGCACGCGGCGCTGGTCATCGCCCAGCCGGCCACCCACCAGTACGTGCGCCGCTACGCCCAGCTGCACAACATCGGCTCGACCCAGCAGCCCGACCCCGAGGGCCGCCCGATTGACGCCGTTTCGGTGCTCTCCTTCGCCAGTGTCAACGACGTGGAAGACTACCTGCTCACCGACGGCTACCGCGCCATCGAGGCCGACGAAGCCACCTTCATCGACCTGGAGCGCTCGGAGTTCTGGACCGGCCTCAACTACAGCGTCATCAACCGCCTGCTGCCCGAGCTGGCCACCCAGCGCTAGGGCAGGCGCCTGCTACCCTTTCAAATAAGGGCCCTATGCTGCAATGCGTGCGGCATGGGGCCCTCGTTTGTTGGTAACTTATGCTACCCGGCCATAATGCCGTGCTCCCGCACCATCGTGGGCGTGCTGCCGGTGAGCTTCTTGAAGGAGTTGATCGACCTGCAAGGAGAATTTAATTTCTCCGGCGAGACGCTGAGCGATGCGCGACACTTCGACCTGGGCGCGTTGCTCACTGTCGAATGGCAAACTACTTCGCTGGTTACCAATGCTAATATATAGAACACGAGGACGGGGTTGGGCGTGCTATTGGCGCAACGCGGGGCGGCCGATGAACTGCGGTTATCCGGTTGAAAGGGCTGGGGCCGCGTATGCCGGGTAATTGCCCGATACTTCCCGGCAATAACCCCAATGGCCTTCCCTACCCGCACCAAAACCCGTCGCCACCACCGGGACATCGTCGTCATCGGGGCTTCCGCTGGGGGCGTCTCGGCGCTGCTGGCCCTGGTGAAAACCCTGCCGGCGGATTTTCCGGCCCCAATTTTCGTGGTGCAGCACCTCGCGCCGGATTCGCCCAGCATCCTGCCGCAGCTACTTGGCTTCGTCTCGGCGCTGCGGGTCAAACACCCCCAGGACGGCGAAACAGTGGAGGCCGGGGTCATTTACGTGGCCCCACCCGACCATCACCTGCTGCTCGAAGACGACCGGGTACTGGTGGCGCGGGGCCCGAAGGAAAACCGCTTCCGGCCTTCCATTGACGCGCTGTTCCGCTCGGCGGCCTACACCTACGGCCCCCGCGTGATTGGCGTGGTGCTCACCGGCTACCTCGACGACGGCACCTCCGGGCTGTGGAGCGTGCAGCGCATGGGCGGGCTGACCATCGTGCAGGACCCGCTCGACGCCGAGCAGCCCTCGATGCCCACCAACGCGCTGGAGTTCGTGCAGGCCGACCACCTCGTGCCCCTGGCCGGGCTGGGCGCGCTGCTGGCCCGCCTCACCACGGAGGCCTCGCCGGCCAAGCCTCGCCTGCCCGCCGACCAGCTGGAGTTACTGAAAATCGAGTTGACCATTGCCAAGCAGGGCGGCGGCTTCGAGTTGGGCATCATCGATAAAGGCCAGCTCACCCCCTTCACCTGCCCGGACTGTCACGGCGCCCTCACCCAGCTCATCGAGGGCAAGCTGATTCGCTACCGCTGCCACACGGGCCACGCCTACACCGTCAGCGCTTTGCTGAGCGAAGTCACCGAGTCGGTGGAAAGCCTGCTCTACCAGTCTATGCGGGGCCTGGAGGAAACCAAGATGCTACTCCAGAATATCGCGGGGCAGTTCGCCGACAACGAGCAGCCCGAGGTGGCCGCCTTGTTCTTGCGCAAAGCCGACGAAACCGGCCGCCAGGCCCGGGTCGTGCACCAGTCCATTCTCAAGCAGGAAGCCCTCAGCGGCGACCTGCAGTTCCAGAAAAACAAGCTCCCGCACGCCGGCGCCTGAGCGCGCGGGGCTGCCCGTTGCAGGCCAAGCGGCCGGCCAGGGTTTCCACTGCCAGAAGCCGTACCTTCCAGTGATTTCCGTGCTGCTGGTATTTATATCCTGATTCCGTGACGATTCCCGACCCTGCGCTTCCCGACCCTGCGCTTCCCGCCGTGCCCACGCCGCCCGCGAATGCCGCAAAAGACCCCGCTACGCCACCAGTCCCCACCGCCCAAGCCCTGGCCGTTACCCTGGCAGAGCGGGACGCTACCATCACCGAGCAGGATGCCACCAACGAGGAGCTCGCCGCAAGCAACCAGCGCCTCGTCCGAGCTAATGCCGAGCTAACCGCCGCCAGCGCCTACGTGCAGACGCAAACCCAGGCCCTGCACCGGAGCCAAAAAGCCCTGCGCCAGCTCAACCAGCAACTGGAAGCCCGCGTGGCCGAGCGCACCGGCCAACTGGACGCCGCCCTGCGCGAGTGCCGGCAGCACAGCGCTACCCTGACCGCCGTATTCGATCAGACCCCGGCCGCCTTATGTCTGCTGCGCGGCCCGGAGCACCGGTTCACCTACTTCAACCGCAGCTTCCAGCGCCAATACCCCGACCGGGTGCTGCGGGGCCGCCCGATGGCCGAGGCCCTGCCCGAAGCCGCCGCCCAGGGCTTCACCGCCCTACTCGACCGGGTGTACCAGACCGGCGAGCCGTACCACGGCCAGGAGATGCCCATGCGCGAAGAAGGGCCGCACGGGCCGCGGGAGCGGTTTTTTGATTTCACCTACCAGGCCTTTCGCGAAAGCGGCACGGTGGTGGGCGTGGCCGTGTGCGCCTTCGACGTAACGGAACAGGTGCGGGTGCGCGAACAGGTGGCCGTGGCCATCTTCCGGGGGCCGCGCTGCATCATCGAGATGGCCAACCCGGCCGTGTGCGCCATTTGGGGGCGCACGGCCGAACAGGTCGTGGGCAAGCCCCTATTCGAGGCTCTGCCCGACGCGGCGGGGCAGGGCTTCGAGGAGTTACTGGCCGGGGTGCTGGCTACGGGCGTGCCCTTCGTGGCGAAGGAATTGCCCGTTACCTTGGTCCGTGCCGGGCACCGCGACACCGTGTACTGCAACTTCGTGTACCAGCCCCTGCTCGACGCGCAGGGCAGCATTAGCGGCATCACGCTGGTGGCCACCGACGTGAGCGAGCAGGTGCGGGCCCGGCAGCACCTCGAAGCGCTGGGGCGGGAGCTGGCCGAGGCCTACGCCACGCTGCAGGTGGCGCACGTGGACACGGAGCTGGCCAACGCGGCGCTGAGCCAGCGCAACCAGCACCTGCGGGCCACCAACGAGGATCTGGACAACTTCGTGTACGCCGCCAGCCACGATCTGAAGCTGCCCGTGCTCAACCTGGCCGGCCTCTTCGACGAGCTGCGCCGGGGCGTCACCTTCGCCGACCCGGCCGAAGAAGCCACGCTGGTACCCTTGATTCAGGAGGCCCTGCAGCAGCTTGGCACCACCCTCGACGACCTCTCGGCCCTGGGTCAGGTGCAGCAGGCGGCTCACGCCGTGGCCGAGCCCGTGGCGCTGGCCGAGGTGGTGGCGGACGTGCTGCTCACACTTGAGCCGCAGGTTCGGGCCGCCCGGGCCCGCGTCACCACCGATTTTACGGCCCTCCCGGTGGTGGCCTATTCCCAGTCCGGCCTGCGCACCATTGTGCTCAACCTGCTCAGCAACGCGCTCAAGTACGCCGACCCGGCCCGCCCGGCCCGCGTGCACGTCTCGCTCTGGCTCGACGCCGGCCAGCCGGTGCTCTGGGTGAAGGACAACGGCCTGGGCTTCGATGCCACGGCCCACGGCCCCGAACTGTTCCAGCTCTTCCGCCGCTTCCACGACCACACCGAGGGCACTGGGGTGGGCCTGTACCTGGTCAACCGCTTGGTGCAGGCCCGGGGCGGGCGCATCGAGGTGGACAGCCGCGTGGGCGAAGGGGCGACCTTCCGGGTGTACCTCGGAGGAAACCAGTAAGAGGAAACAAGTAAGAGAATGGCCTCTCTGGCAGAAGAAACTGATCATGATTTCTGCCCGACTACGCTTTATTGTGCGCACTTGTGCATGACCCGGAAACCAGGTATGGCTGTTTCAGCTCCTCAAAGGAGACTCCAGCACCGGCAAGATATCCTGGAGCGTATTCTTCCCGGTCACGTAGCGAGCCAGTAGCACCAAGCGCGCGGCATCGGGAGCAGGAAACCCGCTCATTTGCAGCGCCACCGTAATGCTAAGCAACCGACGGACTGTTACGGGCGAAGCTATTTCAACTGGAAAAACAGGCAACGGGTACATAGCAGCAGCGAGTAGTTGAGCAGTTCAAGATACTCTGCTGGCTAGTGGAGGCAACCCCTCCCGGATTACGATTTGATTATTTCTCGTTTTCCTGATTTGTCCTTGGCCGACCTACCCGCAGGGCCACGCTCAACCAGCCATAGCCAGTGGATCCGGCACTACACTACGGCGTAAACACAAACGTGGGGATCATCCGGAAAAACGGCACACCTTATCAGATTCAGCTCGGCGCATGTTACGCGTTTTAAGCGCCCGGCTGTTAGCGTGACGTTGCACTCATCGGCGAAACGTCGTGCTCATCCAGGGACTGACAGGAAGCAGGATGAGCACGACGTTCTGTTCGCAGGAAAAACGGCTTTCTGCTGGATTCTGTGGACGAGCTGAAGGCGTGCGGCGCGGCGGGAATGCGCCGGGTCCGCTCAGCATGACGCTCCCGACGCTCCCATGGGATTGCAAGCACCATAGAAAATCGAAAGCATGGAGTTCGAGATAACCTGAGCGCCAAGCAGGTAATGGCAAGCGTTTCGCCGCAGGTAACAATTTCTTTACGTAGGCAAAGTCGCTCTTACTGCCTCGGTTGCGTTTGTAAGCCCGCCACCGAATAAGCCGGCGGGCCCGCCCGTATGAATTCCTCGGTTTTGTCAATTTCGCTGCTGGCCACCAGCGGCCTGGTGCTGTTTCTCTACGCCGTGAGCCGCCTGGCCCTGGCGCTGCGCCACGTAGCCGGCGACCGGGTGAAGGGCATCCTGGACCGCTTCACGCGCACCATTCCGGCCGCTATCCTCACCGGCACCGTGGTCACCACTTTGCTCGACTCCTCCTCGGTGGTCATCATTCTGACCATTGCGCTGGTGAGTGCCGGGGCGCTGCCCTTTCGCAACTCGCTGGGCGTGGTGCTGGGCGCTAACATCGGTACCACCATCTCCAGCCAGCTGTTTGCCTTCGACCTGGGGCAGTACGCGGTGGTGGCCATGCTGCCGGGCTTGCTCCTGCTGACGCTAAGCAAAAAGCGCCAGGGCCGCACCATCGGGCGGGCCTTGTTCTGCTTTGGGCTGCTGTTTTTTAGCTTGTTTTTGATTGGCGAAGCCGCCGCGCCGCTCAAACAATACAAGGGCGTGCAGGCCTGGCTGCTCAAACTGGAAAGTCCCGTGCGGGGCGCTGGCGCCGGCGCGCTGCTCACCCTGATTGTGCAGTCGTCGTCGGCCACGCTGGGCATGGTCATCAAGCTGGCCGGCAAAGGCCTGCTTACGCTCCCGGCCGGCATTGCCGTGATGCTGGGCGCGGAGCTGGGCACCTGCTCCGATACGCTGCTGGCCACCGTCGGCCGGGGACCGGCGGCGCGCAAAACGGGCTTGTTTCACTTGGGATTTAACCTGGTCACCATCAGCCTGGGCTTGCTGGTTATCGGCCCGTTCACGGCCCTGGTGCTGCGGCTGGCTGGGCAGGCCGACGTGGCCCGCCAGATTGCCCACGCCCACGTGCTGTTCAACGTGGCCGGGGTCCTGCTGTTTGCGCCCCTGCTGCCGCTGTGCCAGCGCCTGCTCGACGCCTGGCTCCCCGACCAGCCCCGGCCGGCCCCGGCCCTGGTCGGGGAGCCCGCCGCCTAGCGACAGGGCGTTTCCGGGCTGCGCAGCGCGATTGCGCCTTCGTTTGCCCTTAACGACGCTGTCGCACCTAACAATTTCTTAACCCGGCAACTTGACTTCGGGCCAGCTTTGACTACCACCGGGCGGTAACTTTAGCCCCGGAATCGGGCAGAAAAACGGTCAGCTTTGCCCACCCTGGCTCGGTGTTGACCACGATTGCTGTTGTGCACAAGCGCGTGGCGCAGGCAGGTAGTCATGAACCCTGCCTTTAGCTTGGATTCCGGTAAGCCCCCATTTTCAGCAGGTTATGAAAAACGTCTTCAAAATCATTCTTGGGGTCATGGTGCTGGCCGTGGCTCAGCCGGCGGCCGCCCAGCAGCCTACCAACCCGGCAGTCCCCACCCCCACCCAAACCCCTACGAGCCGCATTCTGCTGCCCAACGGGTGGTCATTGAGCCCGGCTGGTACGCGGGCCGCCGTGCCGCTCGGCGACCTGCCGCTGAACATGCAGCTCAGCCGCTCGGGCCGGCTGCTGGCCGTCACCAACAACGGGCAGAGCCAGCAAACCATCCAGCTGATTGACCCGCGGGCCAGCCGCGTGCTCGACGAGGCCATCATCCGCAAGTCCTGGTACGGGCTGAAATTTAGCGCCGACGCGAGCCGGCTGTACGCCTCCGGGGGCAACGACAACGTGGTGCTGGCCTACCGCATTGCCAAGGGCAAGTTTACCGGGACCGACACGCTGCGGCTGGGCGCGGCCTGGCCCAAGGACAAAATCAGCCCCACGGGCCTGGAGCTGGATGAGGCCCGGCAGCGCCTGTACGTGGTGACCAAGGAGGACAATTCCCTGTACGTGGTTGACCTCAAGACCAACGCCACGCTCAGCAAGGTGGCCCTGGGCCACGAGGCCTACGGCTGCCTGCTGGCCCCGGACAAGAAGACGCTCTACATCACGCTCTGGGGCGGCGACAAGCTCGCCGTGTACGACGTGGCCACCGGCCGGGTGACCGGCGAAATCGCCACCGAAAGCCACCCCAACGAGGTGATTCAGACCCGCAACGGGCAGCGCCTGTTTGTGGCCAACGCCAACAGCAACTCGGTGTCGGTGATTGACGCCCGGACCCGGCAGGTGCAGGAGGTCATTTCCACCACCCTCTACCCCACCAAGCTCACGGGCGCCACGCCTAACTCCCTGGCCTTGTCGCCGGACGAAAAAACCCTGTACATCGCCAACGCCGACAATAACTGCCTGGCCGTGTTCGACGTGGCCACGCCGGGCAAGAGCGCCGGGCGCGGCTTCATCCCCACCGGCTGGTACCCCAGCAGCGTGCGCGCCCTGGGCAAGCAGATTCTGGTGGCCAACGGCAAGGGCTTCTCCTCGCTGGCTAACCCCAAGGGGCCGCAGCCGCTGAAGAAAGCCGCCGACACCGGCGTAGCAATGGGCGCGATGGAGAAAACCGAGTCGCAGTACATCGGCGGCTTGTTCAAGGGCACCTTGTCGTTCATCGACGCGCCCACCGACGTCCAGCTCAAGACCTACTCGGCGCAGGTGTACGCCAACAGCCCCTTCACGCCGCAGGTGGAAGCCCGGGCCCCGGGCGAGGCCGGCAACCCCGTGCCCCGCTCCGCCGCCGACAAGTCGCCCATCAAGTACGTTTTCTACGTGGTGAAGGAAAACCGCACCTACGACCAGGTATTCGGCGACGTGAAGGAGGGCAACGGCGACCCGTCCCTGTGCCTGTTTCCGGAGAAAGTAACGCCCAACCACCACGCCCTGGCCCGGGAGTTTGGGCTGCTCGACAACTTCTACGTCGACGCCGAGGTGAGTGCCGACGGCCACAACTGGAGCACGGCCGCCTACGCCACCGACTACACCGAGAAAACCTGGCCCACCAGCTATGGCGGCCGCGGCGGCACCTACGACTACGAGGGCAGCCGCAAAATTGCCTACCCCCGCGACGGCTACATCTGGGACTACTGCCAGCGGGCCGGCGTGAGCTACCGCAGCTACGGCGAGTTCGCCGACCGTGGCAAAACTACCCTCAAGTCGCTGGAAGGCCACGTCAGCCCCCGCTCGCCGGGTTTCAACATGGACATTACTGACGTGGAGCGCGTGCGCATCTGGCGGCAGGACTTCGACTCGCTGCTGGCCCGGGGCGCCGTGCCGCGCTTCAACACCATCCGCCTGAGCAACGACCACACCAGCGGGCAGCGCCGCGGCAAGGTGACGCCCACCGCCGCCGTGGCTGACAATGACCTGGCCCTGGGCCAGCTGGTGGAATACCTTTCCAAAAGCCCCATCTGGGCCGAGACGGCCATTTTTGTACTCGAAGACGACGCCCAGAATGGCCCCGACCACGTGGATGCCCACCGCTCGCCAGCCTTCGTCATCAGCCCCTTTACCCGCCGGGGCGCGGTTAACCACGCTATGTATTCCACCTCGGGCATGCTGCGCACCATGGAGCTCATTCTCGGCCTGCCGCCCATGAGCCAGTACGACGCCGCGGCCCGCCCGCTCTACGAGTGCTTTCAGGCCGCGCCCAACCTCACGCCCTACCAAGCCAAGCCTGCCCAGGTAAACCTCGACGAGCGCAACGTGGCCTGGAACCGGAGCGCCGAACGATCCGAGCAGTTTGACTTTGCCACCGAAGATGCCGCTCCCGACCTGGACCTGAACGAGGTCATCTGGAAGTCGGTGAAGGGCGAAAGCGCCGTGATGCCGGCGCCCCGGCGCGGCGCCTTTCTGCAGCTGGAGCGCAGGCGCGACGACGACGACGACTAGGTTTGGCCGGCGGGGGCGCGGTGGTGTGAGCGGAACCCAATCCGGTCCGGTGTGCCAGGCCCGTCCAGCCAGCCGGGCATCCCTCCAACGGCACCCTCGCTAGGTTGCAACCTTGCATCGTGCCCGGCACCAGCCAGAGGCACCAGTCAGGTGATTACCCAGCGCTGCGCGTTGCTCGGGATGGCGCGGCCGACCACGGACCTGCGTATTGGGAGAGCATCAAAAAGTGTAGGGTAATCCTGTTTTCACTCAACGCAAAACAGAACAGATAGCCGCGTAGCTCAATAAGGACTTGCTGGCGCGCCACGGCGCGCTGCAGAGCATGAGCCGGCGCGGCAACTGCTACGATAACGCCCACGCCGAATCGTTCTGAAGCCGCTTCAAAGCCGAACTGCTCGACGGCGGAAGCTTTCCTGGCCTAGCCGAGGCCAAGCTCGAAATCAGCCACCACATCGCCTATTACAACGCCGAACGCAGGCATTCGGCCCTCGGCTATCAAGCGCCCAATCACTTTGAAATCCATCTTCAAGCGACGTCCCAATTGTGTCCGGCTTAGCTAGACCACCTCACAGGCTGTGGGGGCCGCAGCGGCGCACCACCTCGCGGAAGCCGACTGGCGTGTTCGCTACGTCCAGGTGTTGCGGGCTGGAGCCCTGCTGGTGGCACACGGCCAACGTGGCTTTGCTCACGTTGACGCCCACCACGGCAGAGGTTGTTTGCATGGGAAACAGGCTTAGAAAGGATACAGAGCGCCTTCTTCCACAGCAGCATTTTTGATCCTACTACAGGCTCACATGGCCTAACGGAGCGGTCCAAAGTGGCCGTAGAACGGACGGGGGATGCGCATGTTGGCCGGGCTCTACTGGCCCCAGGCCTCTGAATTCCTCTTACCTCCGTCCGGTGCGTCGTGGCGCAGGTTTACGCAGACGCTCAAACACAGGAGCTTCTAAGTCCTCAAGCTATCTGTTTTTATCAGACCACCTCCGTCGTGACCAGACCCAGCTGATCGGCGCCCGAACGTGGCCGGCCTTGCAAGCCACGTTCGGTTCTGAATTACCTTTTCGCCCTACCTTTGGGGCTAATCAGCTCAACCAGGTGTATGAATGTATTTATGGGCGCACTTCGGGCGGCCTTGTTGGCAGCCGCAAGCACCCTAACCTCTTTTGCGGCGGCGGCCCAGCAGATACCGGTCGACTCGCTACGCGGCCGCACGGCGGGCGGACAGATAGCCCAGACTGATACCAGCCGCTCGTTTCTCGACCGCGTACTTGATGTGTTCGAGTTCGACCTCAACCGGTCGGCTGTGGCACAGGGCGGCGCGTACCCGACCCGGCTGGTGCTGGCCCCCATCATCTCGTATGCCCCTGAAACCAGTTGGGGCGCGGGAGTGGGGGCCAAATTCCTCTTCAAACCTAAGGGAGCCGGCACCGATACCCGGACCTCCAACATTCCGGTTTCGTTTCAGTACACGCTGAACAATCAGTTCATCCTGTATTCGGGCTACACGGTTTTTTTCAACCACGAAAACTACCTGCTGCGCGGCAACCTGCTGCATTCCAGCTTTCCGCAGCTTTTCTACGGTGTGGGCAACAACACGCCCGAATCCAACGAGGAGATTTACGACTACCGCTACACGGTTATCGAGCCGCTACTGCTGCGGCGGCTAACGGGCAAGCTGTTTGTGGGCGGCGGCTTGCGCCACGTGCGGGTGAGCGACGTGCAGCTGGCCCCACAAAGCCTGCTGCTCGACGAAACCGGCCAGCCGCGAGCGGCCGGCGCGCTCGGTGCTGTTAGCACGGGCCTGGAATCGGCCCTCACCTACGACACGCGCGACAACGTGCTGAACGCCCAGCGGGGCGTGTTGGCCGAAATCACCCACGGCTGGTATGGCGAACAGCTGGGTGGTCAGTTTCGCTACGAGCTGACCAAAATCGACCTGCGGCAGTATTTTCAGCTCGGGGCCACCCGCCCGCACGTGCTGGCCTATCAGGTGTTCGGCTACCTGAGTTCCGGTAACGTGCCGCTGCTGGAACAAGGAGCCTTGGGAGGCAATGAACTGATGCGCGGCTACTACGAGGGTCGCTACCTCGACCGCAACTACGCCGCCGCCCAGGTCGAATATCGCCGGCCGCTCACCACCCGCTTGGGGGTGGTGGGCTTCGTCAGCGCCGGCAAGGTGGCCCCGCGCCTGCACGATTTCAATTTCAGGGACGTACATCCGGCCGCGGGCGCAGGCCTGCGCTTCAAGCTGGTGAAAGCCGAAAACCTGAACTTGCGCTTGGACGCGGCTTTCGGCGACTCGGGCGGCACGTTCTATCTCAACGTGGCGGAGGCATTTTAGGCCCTGTTGAAACCGCCCCCCGGTCCGGGCTACTCGCTGGGGGCGTGGACCCTTGCCCATCCTGATATCCCCGTAAGCAGCAGGGACTATACAACTAGTGCTCCTTGTACCCGTTGGCTTCAATCCACTCCTTGTTGATGACTGCGCAGCTCCAATGGGCACCGGTGAATCAGCGCTTCGAATTGCAGCCCCAAGAGCCCTTTGTTCCGCGTCCAGGCATAACTGGCAGCGCAGCGGTTGATAAAGGATAAGACGTTGTAATCTTCCTCCCAATCCAAGAGCAAATGGGTTGGGAGGCCACTGAGTCTAGATTGTTCGCCTTCTTTAGCGGCGGTCCGGTGATATTGCAAGGTTTTTTCAACATGTCCAACTCCTACGCCAGTCGCTTATTGGCCGCGCGCAGGGCCCGCGCTTCCGGGTCGCGGGCCACGTCCACGCTGCCGACCTCGGCCACCACCTGGGCCTGTTGCCAGCGGTAGAGCAACTTGGGGCTGATACCCAATTGTCGGGCCGCGGCCTGCGTGCTGCGGCTCTCACTGGCCAGGCGCAGCGCTTCGGCCTTAAATGCCTCGTCGTATTGGCGGCGTTTGTCGGGCGACGCCCCGCTCTTTTTCGCTGTCATGACAGAAGAAACATACGTCCTTCTTCTGTCCAGCCTGCCTAGACCACCTTCGGGCATCAGCCAGGCGACTTACTACAACTGGAAGAAGAAATACGGCGGGCTGGGTGTACCCGAGCTACGACGGTTGAAGCAGTTGGAAGAGGAGAATCTGCACCTCAAACAGCTGGTAGCCGACCTGAGCCTGGACAAACAGATGCTGCAGGACGTGCTCAAACAACCTTCTGAAGCCCGTGCAGCGTCGCCACGCGGCTCAACACCTGATCGACGCCTACCGTATTTCGACCCGCCGAGCCTGTCAGGTCGTATGGCTAAGACGCTCGAGCTGGTACTACCGACCGCACGGGCGGGATGACAAGGTATTGCGCCGCCGGTTACGGGAGCTGGCCCAGATCCCTAGTGCGCTACGGCTGCCAGCGCCTGTTTATGCTGTTACGCCGGGAGGGCTCGCCCGACAACCACAAGTGCGTGCAGCAGCAAACGTCCCAAGTGCAGCCGGGCCGCGGCGCACCGCCTGGAGCAGGTCGAGTTGCAGCGGCCGCACCAGAACTAGCGCATGGATTTCGTGGCCGATCAGCTCTTCGATGGGCGCAAGATCCGCGCCTTAACGATAGTCGATAACTTTAGTCGCCAGTGCCTGGCCATTCACGTGGAACAGTCGCTGAAAGGCGACGATGTAGTGGCCGTGATGAGCCGCCTGCAGCAGACCTTGGGAGTCGTGCCCGAACGCATTCAGGTCGACAACGGCAGCGAGTTTATCAGTAAAGCGCTGGACAAGTGGACCTATGAGCAGCAGGTCACGCTGGACTTCTCACGGCCCGGCAAACCGACTGACAGCCAGTATATTGAGTTGTTCAACGGCAGCTTCCGGGACGAGTGCCTGAACGGGCATTGGTTCCTATCGCTGACTGACGCGCAGGAGAAAATCGAGCAGTGGCGGCAAGAGTATAACAGCTTCCGACCGCACAATTCGCTGCAGAATTTAACGCCTGATCAGGTGATGGCGGCCGCCACTACTGCCGAGCTTCAAAACGACTGATTTTTTTCGGAAAGCCGGTCCAATAAATGGGAGGAGGTCAGGTAGGCACAGAGATAACCATTTGTTAGCCTGCAAACTGGTGAGCGTTGCTGTACTTTTGCCGATACCGGAAGAAGAATACTCCTGTTCCGACCGACTTCTGTATGCATTTCACATTGCGCCCGATACTGATCCTGGGTTGTACGCTTGCGGTCCTGACGGCGGCGGGCCAGTCGGCGCCCCTGCCTTCGCCCCCGGATTCGCTTCTGTCTTCGCCCGCAAACTGGATTTGCCGGGGCCGGGTACTCGATGTCAGCCGCCGGCCCGTAGTGGGAGCGAGCGTCTGGGCCAAGGGCACCCTGATAGCCGCGACGACTAACTCCGAAGGACTCTTCCGCTTGGAGTTGCCAACCGGAAGCTACCTGCTACTGGTCGACTACCCGGGATATCTGGCGCGCGATACCCGGGTCAGCCCGACGGATTCTGTGTTCACTATCCTGGTGTACTCCACCCAACCGCGGGCCACGCGCCGCTAGTTACCCGATCTGGTCGTTACCCGATCGGGTAGTTACCGCCACACGCCCCATTAACAGCCCCGCCCCAACTTGCAGGTTGGGGCGGGGCGTATAACAGGCACTGGTATAAGCAGACAGGACACGTTGGCTCACCCGGTAATCTAAAATAACTAGTGCCCGCCTGATCCGGCTCACCAGGACCAAGCGGGGCTTAGTAGCATTTACCCCTCAAAAGTACGACCCGGGTTCGCTCCCTGGAAGCGCGGCAGGCAACCGTAATAGAATGATAACCGCCACCGGGTGCGCGGCACGGCGTCAGCCGGCAAAAGGAAGTGTATATATTATTAAATCCTGATATTCAATTCATAATCTACGCTTAACTTTTTGGCAACAAGCGTTTTTCATCTTTGCCAGGCATTTTAACCACTGCTTCGGCCATGTCGGAAAACACTCCCAAAATCTCCCGTCGCACGTTCGTGCGTCACACGGCCGTGCTCTCCGGCGGCCTGGCCCTGCTACCTGGCCTGTTGACCAGCTGCCAGGACGACGACGAGCCCGGCCTCAACTACACCGGAGACTTTGGCTTTCGGGAGGGAGTGGCCAGCTTCGATCCCTCGGCAACCGGCATCATCCTCTGGACCCGCTACACCAACGCCGAAAACGAGAGCGGTGACGCCAGTCTGCGCTGGGAAGTGGCCGCCTCCAGCGCCTTCAGCCCGCTGGTCGCCAGCGGTACAGTAGCCGCTACCGCCGGCACCGACTACACGGCCGCCGTGGATGTGCCCGGTCTTACGGCCAACACCAAGTATTACTACCGCTTCCGCAATGAGCGTACCCAGGTGGAATCCGTGGTGGGCGAAACCAAGACGTTGCCCACCGGCAGCCAGGCCGGCAGCGTGAAGCTGGCCGTGGTGTCGTGCGCCAACTTTCAGGCGGGCCTGTTCAACGTGTACGGGGCCGTCGCGGCCTCCGACGCCGACGCCGTGGTGCACCTGGGCGACTACATTTATGAGTACGGCGCGGGCGGCTACGGCACCAACCCGGCCACCGCCAGCCTGAACCGCGCCCACCTGCCGGCCACCGAAATCATCAGCCTCAGCGACTACCGCACCCGCTACCGGCAGTACCGCTCCGACAAGCAGCTCCAGCGCGCCCACCAGCTCAAGCCGTTCATCTGCGTGTGGGACGACCACGAGTACACCAACGACGCCTACGTCGGTGGGGCCGAAAATCACCAGCCCGCCACCGAGGGCAGCTTTGAAGAGCGCAAGCGCGTGGCCAACCAGGCGTGGTTTGAGTTTCTGCCCGCCCGCACCACCGACAAAACCAAAATCTACCGCCGCTTCGAGTTCGGCAACCTGGTGAACCTGCTCATGCTCGACACCCGCATCGTGGGCCGCGACCAGCAGCTGAGTTTGAGCAGCTACGCCACGAATCCGGCCGCCTTTCTGCAGGCGCTGACCAGCAGCAGCCGCTCCATGCTTGGGCCCGACCAGCGCAGCTGGCTGGCGGGGGCACTGGCCGGCAGCAGCGCCCGCTGGCAGGTGCTGGGCTCGCAGGTGCTGATGGGCAAAATGAACATTCCGGCCGAGCTGCTGCCGCTGGTGGCGCAGCTGGCCGCCGGCCCCACGCCCGCGCTACTGGCCCAGTACAGCGCCCAGGCCACCCAGCTCAGCATCATCAAAACCCGCGTGCTGGCCGGTGACCCGACCGTAACGGCCACCGAGCGCGCCCGCGTAACCACGGTGCTGCCCTACAACCTCGACGCCTGGGACGGCTACCCCGCCGAGCGCGAGCGAGTGTACGCGGCGGCAGCGGGCAAAAAGCTGATATCCCTGGCCGGTGATACGCACAACGCCTGGCACAGCGACCTGACTACCGCCACCGGCCAGCGGGCCGGGGCCGAGTTTGCCTGCAGCTCCGTTTCGTCGCCCGGCTTTGAGGCCCTGCTGGCCGGCGACGCTACGGCCATTGCGGGTTTCGAGCAGTCGAACGCGCTGCTGATCGACGACCTGCAATACCTGAACGCCTCCCGGCGGGGCTACATTTTAGCAACCTTCACGGCCGGCAACGCCACCGCCGAGTACCGCTACGTGGCCGGCCTGGAAACGGAAAACATCGTTACCACCACGGGCCGCACGGTAGTGGAAGCGTAATCAGGAAGATCGAACGCCGCCAATGACCTCCCAAACGCAGCTGGAACTCTCGCTCGGCCCCGCTGGCCGCCACCTGGCCTTCAACAGGGACCTGGCCGACAGGGCCCACCTTTTCCGCCGGGTTGGCGGCAAGGCAGGTACCTGGACCCGGCTGGCTGCCAACGCCCGTTCCCCCTACCTGGATGCGGAAGGCTTTGCCACCGATACCCCCGTGGAATACTACGTGCAGCTGACCACGCGTTTCGGGGATGAAGAAGCGCGCAGCCGCATTGTAGCAACAGTCGCGCCACCCTCCGCCCAGCATAAAACGCCGGTCTTCTGATGGAGTGGGCTTCCCAGGCGAGTTGGTTAGGCAGTTAGTCAGCAGGGCACCCAGCGTGGCGGCCTAGCGGGCCGCGGCCTCCGCGGCCCCGGCAAAGCTGACGAGAACCAGGATGGAGTCGTTTATGGGCAAAGTTGAGCTAGTAACTGAAATCGGAAGCAGCTGAGCGGGCGGCTACGGCCGGCTACGCCTCGGCCGGTAATACCAACACGGGAATAGGGCATTCGCGCAATAGCCAGGCCGTGGCGCTGGTGTGGAAGTCATGGTGGCCCACGTGTCGAGTGGCGTGGAGGATGATGAGGGCTGCGCCCTGGCGCTGCGGGCCGTGCAGGCCAACGGGCTGGTAGACGGGCTGCCCACGCCGGAGCTGCGCGGCTACCAGCACGAGCACTATGCGCAGGGTGTGCTGGCCGCCGCCCTCGCCCGCGCTAACCTCGTGGTGGTGCTGGCCCGGCAGCACAGCTACCTCGGTGAGCTGTTTCACGACAGCGTCACGGCCCAGCTGCTGCAGACCTGCCCGGTGCTGGTGCTGCCCACTGCCCCGCCGGTGCCCGTCACCGAAACGCCCGGCTTTGCCATGGCTGCCGGCTACGCCAATATGGTGCTCACCGAGCTGACCCTGGCCTCCTGAAGCGGGGTTTGCGGCCGCCTTTCGCCGCTACCGCGGGCCGTATCGGGTACATCCATCAGGCCGGCGCCGGTGGCGTGCCCTTGACGAACGTCATGGCGAGGACCTGACATTAGGTTCACTGGCCAAGAGCAAGGCTTCGGCCCGGAAGGCAGCATCGTAGCGCCGGCATTTACTATGTTGGGGGCTGTCTTTCATGACGTTCGAAAGATAAGACCCTATTCCGTCCACATTCACCCGACCACCTCAGAACTGCCGGGTATGGCTGCTGGTAGAATGCCACGGCAACTCCTCATCTACTTCGTAGCCAGGAAAAAAGAGGATGTCGAGGCGTAAAGCACAGTGCTCTGCCAGCCGCCCGGTCGCGGACCAGTTTCTCCAGTCTTCTGACCAGCACGAGCTTAAAGAAGACGACCCGATCGAGCTAGGGCTGCCCCGTATAGCTGTAAAGCGGTTTTGTATCTTCATAGAGAAAACCCCAGTCAACGAGGTCCGCTAGTCGGCGGTAGAAATTGTGTGGGGTACGCGCTCGGACAAACGAAAGCGCGTGACCTATCTGTCCGTGAACTGCTTCTGGCCTTGCATACTCCTGCTAGGCGCGCAACCATGAACTGGATGGTGGCTTCTGCAACAGCCACTACACCTTCCCTGCCCCACCTCGCTAACCAATATTACGTCACTTATTCAGTTAAATAGCCGCTTTGCTTCCCTTCGCGAACATGCTGAGTAACTCCCGGGCCCGGTGTAGTTGGGCCTTCACGGTTCCCAAGGGAGCCCCCATCTGCTGGGCTATTTCGTCGTAGCTTAACTCGTTGAAATAGCGTAATCGAATCAGCGCCATGTATTTGGGAGGCAGCATCTCGACTAGCTCTTGCACCAGCTCAATCCGTTGCTGCCGCATATAAGCCTGCTGGGGATCGAGGTCCAGCGAGGCTACGTCCAACGCAATGGATTCGCCCTCTCCCAACGCAATGCCGGCACTCAACGACTGTGTACGCAGGCGGTTGCGCCGGACGAAATCAATTGTGTGGTTGGTGGCAATACGAAAAAGCCAGGTGCTGAAGGCAAACATGGTCTGGTACTTGGGTAGAGCCCGAAAGGCTTTGGCAAATATTTCCAGGGTCAGGTCTTCTGCGTCGTCCGTGTCACGCACCATTTTCAACGTCAGATGATACACGGACTTACGGTATTTGCGCATCAGACCCTCATAGGCCTTCGCACTGCCGGCCAAGGCCTCTTCTACCAGTCGCATATCTTCCTGAGCCCGGAGGGAAATCTCCCGCTCATTACTAACTTCTGAATAGAGAACGGACGGCATACTGGAGTGGAAAAAATGGTGAGAATAAAGACTGGAGCACTCAGCCTTGATACTTAGTATAAACGGTGGCGCAGCAGCCAGCCGGCCGCGTCGAACTCGGTAGCTACCGGCTTGTACGCCCGGACCCGCAGGGCATCATGGCGGCTGATTTCGTTGCCGTCGCCGCTATCGTACACTCGAACTTTGGGACCAGACGCCAGATCAGCAGTAGTTTTCACCTGGTCCTGCTCGGCCTCATCATACAACTCTATCCGCAGGCCGGCACCCGGCGAGCGGTACCGCAGCCTGCCAGGGTAACCGTGGCCGCCAACAGGCCCGTCGTGCTTGCAAAAAACCGCATCAGGACCAGGAGGAAGCAGGCCGGGAAGTAGCGGCTGCCGACTTTGGTTGCAGATGCGGCCGGGAGAACTGGAGGAGCCGCTCCCACCCGTTTTCGGCCAGGGCCATACACGGATCGGCCGGGTGCCAGCTAAGCACCGGGTTGAGACTGGCCAGCAAGCGCACCCATTCGGTCACGGAGGACGCCGACTCAGCTGCCGCATGGGCGCACACCTGTTCCCGCAGGTCTGCGGCTACATGCGTCTGGATGGTGGGCGGCAGAAAAGCAAAAGCAACGAGTAGCATAAGGCAACGGGCAAATGGGACGCCGACTCTGGCAAAGCGGTGCTCCTAGTACGTACACGATGGAGCTGGCGCGCATTAAAAAACATTAAAACTCACCTCCTCCAGCGCCCCGTTTGCCCGGGCTGCCAGCCCAGGCAGGCACGCTGTTTTCAGCGCTGAATGACTTGTAGCAGCTGTTTTGCTTGGTGGACGGCATGCTCCTGCTCCGTGCCAACACGGCGGCGCGCCGGGACGTCCGGTCCCATCATTGGGGCGTCTCACGCGTAAGCGGTGCACCGTACCCACCTTTTTCGTTGCTTCGCAGGTGCTTAACAAGGCCACCGTACCCCTACCTGAAAATGCTGTTTTTGCGCGGTTGGCACCTTTAATTCAGCGTCAGGCCTGGGAGAGTAGCTGCCAGCATCTGCCGCCGCCCGTCCTGGGTGAGGCCGCAGTTCCTCCATCGCAGCCTCAAGCCTACCGGAACTATTGGCTGCAGGAGGTGCCCTAGCTACCGGTCCACTCACTCATTGCTCCCCACTCTTCCCCAACCTTTCCATGGAAATACTCATTATTCTGCTCCTGCTTGTTGTCAACGGCGTTTTTTCCATGTCGGAAATTGCCCTGGTGTCTTCCCGCAAGTCCAAGCTGGAAGCCGAAGCCAAGCTGGGCAGCCGCAAGGCGCAGGCCGCCGTGGACCTGGCCAACGACCCCAATCGGTTTCTGTCCACCGTGCAGATCGGCATCACGCTCATCGGTATCCTGACCGGTATCTTCAGCGGCGCGACGCTGACCAAGCAGTTGCAAAGTGTCGTGGCGCAGGTGCCCGGTTTGGAGCGGTTCAGCGAGAGTATTGCCGTTACGGGGATGGTGGTGCTGATTACTTACCTCTCGGTCGTTATCGGCGAGCTGCTGCCCAAGCGCATCGGCCTGACTAACCCGGAAGGCATCATCAAAATGGTAGCCGGGCCGATGAGTATCCTCTCACGCATCACCTCGCCGTTTATCTGGCTGCTGACCGTGTCCAGTGATTTCCTGATCAAAATCCTGGGCATCAAGGCCCAGGACAGCCCGGTTACGGAAGAGGAAATCAAGGCGCTGGTAAAGGAAGGCGCCTCGGGTGGCACCATCCAGGAAATCGAGCACGACATCGTCAAAAACGTATTCAACCTGGGCGACCGGCGGGTGGGCTCGCTCATGACCAGCCGGCAGGACATCGTTTGGCTGGACCTGGAACAGGACGCGGCTGCCATCAAGCAGCTGGTGCTTGCGCGTAAGCAGTCGGCCTACCCCTTGTGCCAGGGCAGTCTGGACGAGGTGCGCGGCATGGTGTACCTGAAAGACCTGGTGGCCGATGACCTCGACCAGCAGCTGGCCCGCCTGGCCGAGCTGCAGCAGGAGCCACTGTTTATTCCCACCAGCAGCAAGGCCTACCACGCCCTGGAGCTGTTCCGGCAGCGGCGGGTGCACCAGGGCATTGTGGTGGACGAATACGGCGGAGTAGTCGGCCTGGTAACCATCGATGACATCCTGGACGCGCTGGTGGGCGACGTGTCGCCGGACCATGACACCGATCCGGCCATTGTGGAACGTGCCGATGGCTCCTTCCTGATTGACGCGCAGCTGCCGTTCGTGGAGTTTGCCGACCGGTTCCATATTCCGGCAACCCAGCGGCGGGGACTAACCGGCTTTCACAGTGTCGGCGGATTTGCCCTGCACATTCTTTCGGTGCTGCCGCGAGCCGGCGAGCATTTCCTGTGGGAGGGCCACTACTTCGAGATTGTGGACATGGACCGCAGCCACATCGACAAAATCCTGTTCCGGCCTAAGGCGACTTAACAGCGGCTCTGAGTTCCGGGTGTCTCGCTCAACCCGTCCTTCAACCGGTTTAGCCGCTTTCGGGCGCCGGCTGTTACCGAGCTGCTTGTTTCTTGTCCGCGTGTAGCAACCGGGGCGAGGGGGCGGCGGCGGCGGCAGGCGCTTGACCTTGGTTAAATGTTTGGTCCAAAAGTCGCATTTGGCGCGGTAGCTCCTTATCCTTCAGCGGCTTCCCACTCTACAGTGAGCAACGCGCCCAAGTCGAAGCGCATCGCCCAGCGCCTCGTCGGAGAAATCAAATTCTCCTGCTGTGAAGCAGGCAGCTGCTCCCAAGGGACTTTTGCACCACATCAATCACGAGGCCACCATTGGTCGAAACGCAACGAACATGAGCCGTAAAAACTACGAGGTGGTCACCTTAGAGCGGTTCGTAGACCGCTACTTAGACTCTCCTGCCGACGCCTTTGTATTTCAACAGAGCGCCGTCCAGGTATATCCGCTGTCGTTGGCCGTCGCCCGCATCACCCCCCCGACCCCGCTGTTCAAGGCCGAGTATAGTTTTCTGCTGCTTTTTCTGACGGGCGGGGGGCAGCAGCAGGTGGATAATGAAACCCTGGACCTGCAGGCCAACGATGTGCTCTTCATTCGGGAGGGCCATCTGAATGCCATCAAGTCCATCGGCGAAGGCACCCAGGGCTACTACATTCACCTAGAAAATGTGCTGCTCCCCCGCATTTTTACGGACAGCGCGCTGCTGCACCGGCTCACGTTTTATCCCAAACATGCGGTTTCTCCCGCCGACATGGCCTGGCTGGGCCAGTGCTGCGAACTCATCCTGAGTCAGACCGGCGAGCAGGGGTACGCCGAAGAAATCCAATGCGCGCTGCTGCGGGCGATGGTGCTGAAAGTGGCCCAGGCCTCGGCCACCACCCTGTGCCAGCCCGACCGACCCTCCGAAATCACCATGCGCTTCAAAGAGCTGGTGTATGAGCACGTGGGCACTCACCGGGTGGTGGCGTTTTATGCGGATGCTCTGGCCGTGTCGGAGAATTACCTGAATCGGTGCGTGAATCAGCTGACCCGCAAGCCGCCCAAGCAGCACATCACGGAAATGGTAATTCTGCGGAGCAAGGTGCTGTTGCAGGACCGTTCCAAGGATATTGCCCAAGTTGCGGTGGAACTCAACTTTGCCGACCCGTCCTACTTCGGCCGCTTGTTCAGGCAGGTGACCCAGCAAACGCCCACCGAATACCGAAACGCATTCTGGCAAGGTTTGTCCGAATAAGCGCACGATTCCTGCCGACGGCAAGGCGGGTGCGCTGCTGACCTTTGTGGGCTCACAGGAGGGAAAGCCCTACTTGCTGAAAGGCCTCAACCGTAACGTCAGAAAAGGAACATGCTACGCTCCACCGCTTCCCTATTCCTGCTGCTCCTGCTGGCCGTCGTACTGGCGGCCTCCAAGCCGTTGGCTCAACCAGCCCAGTTGCAAATTCAAATCCTGAGCGTCGAAAAAAACAACGGGAAGGTGGTCGTTGAAATCTACAACGCCAAAGCGGATTGGCTGAAAAAGCCTTTTCGGCGGGTGACGCTGGCCCCGGATGACAACACCAAAAAGGCGGTGTTTGACGTGCCCTACGGCAAATACGCCGTTTCCATCTACCAGGACACCAACGAGAACGGCGAATTGGGCATGAATTTCCTGCAAATTCCCAAAGAACCCATCGGGTTCGGCAACAATTATAAGCCCTTCGGCGAGCCCAAGTTTGAGTCGGCGCTGATTGACCACGGCCCGGCCTCGAAGCCCGCCGCCATCAAGCTCTACAGCGTATTCTAACCGCCCGACCATATGGACCAGAAGTGGAGTGTAGAACAGGTGCCCGCGCAGCCCGGCAGCGTTGCCGTGGTAACCGGGGCCAACAGCGGCGTGGGGTACGAAACGGCCCTGGCCCTGGCCAGGAAGGGCGTGCGGGTGGTGCTGGCCTGCCGGAATCTGGAAAAAGCCGCCGCCGCCAAATCAAGGATACTCGCAGCCTGCTCCACCGCCAGCGTCGAAAGCCGGGCGCTGGACGTGAGCAGCCTGCGCTCCGTCCGCGAATTCGCGGCGCACTTTCGCACCCGCTACGACCAGCTGAACCTGCTCATCAACAACGCGGGCATCATGATGTCGCCGTATGCGGTGAGTGAGGACGGCTTCGAGAACCAGCTGGCCACCAATTACCTGGGCCATTTCGCCCTCACCGGCTTGCTGCTGCCGTTGCTGACCGCAACGCCCGGCGCCCGGGTCGTCACGGTCAGCAGTTTGTCCTACAAATGGGCCGGGATTGACTTTGACGATTTGCAGGCGCGACAGCGCTATAGCCGGCGCAAAGCCTACGGCCAAAGCAAGCGGGCCTGCCTGGTGTTTGCCTACGAATTACAGCGCCGGCTGGCCGCCGCGGGTGGCCGCACTCGGTCGGTGGCGGCGCATCCGGGGCTGGCCAAGACCAACCTGGACCAGTATTTCCCAGCGCTGATTCGGCCGCTGGGCAGCCTCTTCCTGCAACCCGCCAGCCAGGGAGCCCTGCCCATCCTGTACGCGGCGCTGGCGGACCAGCTGAAAGGCGGCGAGTTTATCGGCCCGGCCGGTTTCCAGCAGCTGCGGGGCTATCCCACCCAAGTGGATTCGGACGACGCTTCTAGGGATGAAAACGTCGCGGACCGGTTGTGGCAGGCAAGCGAGGAGCTGACGGGGGTTCACTACCTCGACCGGTAAGTTTCGGCACTAAACCACTTTTTACTCTAAATCCGTTTGTTGATGAAGCGTTGCTACTCCGTGCTACTGCTGTTGCTGGCGCTGCTCCTGACCGGGGCGGGCCGCGCGGCCCAGGCCCAGACCCCGGCCCAGACTACAGGCACCATCACTGGCCTGGTGCGCGACCGGGCGACCCAAGAGCTGCTGCCCGGCGTGACGGTGGTACTGGAAGGCACCGACCAGGGCGCGGCCACCGACGGCACCGGCCGCTACCGCCTGAGCGGCGTGCCCACGGGCAGCTACAACCTGCGAGCCACCTTCCTCGGCTACGAGCCGCTGCTGCGGGCCAACGTGCGGGTGGGCAGCGGCAACGCCAACATCATCGACCTGGAGCTGGGGGCCGCCAACCAGGCCCTGGGCGAAGTAACCGTAACCGCTAACCGCGCCATTCGGGTGGCCACGGCCGAAACGCCGCTGAGCGTGCAGCGCATCAATACCGAGGAAATCCGCTCGAACCCCGGCGGCAACTTCGACGTCTCGAAGGTGGTGCAGACGCTGCCCGGCGTGGGCGGCGGCGGCACGGGCGGCACGGCGGCCTTCCGCAACGACATCGTCATCCGGGGCGGCGCGCCCAACGAAAACGTGTACTACCTCGACGGCATCGAGGTGCCGGTTATTAACCACTTCCAGACCCAGGGCAGCTCGGGCGGCCCGCAGGGGATGCTCAACGTGAGCTTCCTGGAAGACGTGACCCTGAGCACCTCGGCCTTCCATGCCCGCTACGACAACGCCCTGAGCAGCGTGCTGCAGTTCCGGCAGCGCGAGGGCAACCCCGAGCGGGTGCAGGGCAACCTGCGCACCTCGGCCACCGAGGTGGCCCTTACCCTGGAAGGACCGCTGAGCCGCAAGGATAGCAGCGGGGTGGCCCGCACCACGTTTCTGGCCTCGGCCCGACGCTCCTACCTGCAGGTGCTCTTCAAGCTGATTGACCTGCCCATCCGGCCCTCGTACTGGGACTTTCAGTTCAAAACCACGACCAGGCTGGGGCCGAAAACCACGCTCACCACGCTGGGCCTCGGGGCTATTGATAAGTTTCGGCTGGGCGTGCCCCGCAACGCCACCCCGGAAACCGAGCAGGAGCTGCGCCAGAACCCCACCGCCGACCAGTGGAACTACACCGTGGGCGTGAACCTGCGGCAGCTCGTGAGCAAAGGCTACCTAAACGTGGCCCTGAGCCGCACCCAGCTCGACAACCAGCTCGACCAGTTTCAGGCCGGGGCCGAGGGCGACGAAAGCCGGCGCATTCTGCTCACGCGCTCGGGCGAAACCGAAACCAAGCTGCGGGCCGATGTGAACGGCACGGCCGGCCAGTGGGCCTACAGCTACGGCGTGATGGGGCAATACGTGCAGTACGACAACCGCTTTTTCAACCGCCTGCGCCGCCCGGTGCTCGACGCCCAGGGCAACGAGTTGCAGCCGGGCGTGGACGTGCGCTTCCAGACGGCTATTGACTTCGGGCGTTTCGGGGCGTTTGGGCAGCTGACCCGCTCGTTGCTGGACGGCGACCGGCTGACCCTTTCGGCCGGGGTGCGAGCCGATGGCAACACGCTCACCGACGACGGCCGCAACCTGCTCCGCACCCTCTCGCCGCGGGTGTCGGCCAGCTACGCCCTACTGCCGACGCTGAACCTGAACGCCTCGGTGGGACGCTACTACAAGCTGCCGACGAACCCGGTGCTGGGGTTCCGCGACAACGCGGGTCAGCTCGTTAACCAGGGCAACCAGTACCTGCGCTCCGACCACTACGTGACGGGCCTGGAGTGGCTGCCGGCCCCGGCCACGCGCTTCACGCTGGAAGGCTTCTACAAAAAATATGCGGACTACCCGGTCACCGTGCGCGACGGCATCAGCCTGGCGAACCTAGGCGGCGACTTTGGGGCCATCGGCAACGAGGCCGTGACCAGCACCGGGCAGGGCCGGGCCTACGGCGTGGAGTTCTTCTTTCAGCAAAAGCTGACCCGCAAGGTATTTGCCGTGCTCTCGCTCACCGGCTTCCGCTCGGAGTTCACGCGGCGCGGCGGCGCGTACGTGCCCTCGGCCTGGGATTCGCGCTTTTTGGCCTCGGCGCTGCTCGGGCGCAAGTTCAGCAAGGGCTGGGAGATGGGCCTCAAGTACCGGGCCGGCGGCGGCTCGCCCTACACGCCCCTGAACCTGGCGGCCTCGCGGGCCAGCTACCTGGCCACCGGCCGCGGCGTGTTCGACTTCGACCAGCTGAATACCCAGCGCCTGGGCACCTTCCAGCAATTTGACTTCCGCCTCGACAAGCGCGTGAACTGGCGGCGCTTCACGCTCGACCTGTTCTTTGACGTGCAAAACGCCTTCGTACTGAGTAATCCGGCCATTCCCAGCTACGCCTTCCAGCGCCTGCCTGATAACTCGGACTTCGCCACCACCGATGGGCAGCCTATTCGGTTAGACGGCTCGAACGGCATCCCACTGCTGCTCACCAACGACGACCCCATCACGACGCCCACCATCGGTTTCATCCTGGAGTTCTGAGCGGAAAATGGTCCCAAGTGCCCTTTTGAGCACGGCCGGATTTGGCGGCGGGAGGGCATGAGAAAATCCCGTTCGGCCCGCTCCTGAGCCGACAGGTTTTTCTCCCCGGGCAGGAGCGGCGTCACGGACAGGGTGAGTTGTCCCCGGGGTGGCTTCGGTGGTGAGGACGGAAGTGCCTGGCGCCACGCGGCGGTACCACCGCTGAAGAGAAAGTTGAAAAGCAACGCCGGAAAGAGTTGGTTTACACGCATTTTAAGAATAAAGGCAGGCCATTGTAAGGCCGGGTTAGCGCCGTTCGGTGGGCAGCGGGGCCGCCGTCCAGCCGCCGCCCAGGGCCCGGTAGAGCTCGATGAGCTGCTCCATTTCCTGCTGGCGGGTGCCAACCAGCTCTAGCTCGGCATCGAGCACGTTGCGCTGGGCCGTGATGACTTCGAGGTAGTTGGCGTAGCCGGCCAGGAACAGGTCGTCGGAGATGCTTACGGCCTGGTTCAGGGCCGTTACCTCCTGCTGGCGCGAGCCATAGGCCCGGCGGTAGTTTTCCAGCCCCCGCAGGTGGGTCGTGACTTCCTCGACGCCGCGCAGGCTGGTTTCCTGAAATGCGTACCACGCTTCCGCCTGGCGGGCCGCTGCCTGCCCGTACGCCGCTCGGATGGCGGCCCGGTTCAGCACCGGCGCCGACAGGTTACCCAGGATGCCCAGCGCCAGCGACTCCGGCGCGCGCAGCAGCAGCTCGGCCCGGAAGGCATTTACCCCGGCGTAGGGCGTCAAAACCAGCGAGGGGAAAAAGGCGGCCCGGGCCGACGATACCTCGGCGCCGGTGGCCAGCAGCTCGGCCTCGGCCTGCCGGATATCGGGGCGGCGGCGGAGCATCCCGGCGGGCAAGCCCGCCTGCACCTGCTCAGGGATGGCTTGTTGCAGCAACGCTGTGCCCCGTGAGATAGGCTGCGGATAGCGACCCAGCAGGCGGTTCAGGCGGTTTTCGGCTTCTACCAGCCGCTGCCGCGCTTCCGAGGTCAGGGCTTCCGTCCGGCGCTGCTGGGCCAGCAGCTGCTGTACGGCCAGCTCGGTGGCGCGGGCCCCTTCTTTCTGAATCCGGCTCAGCTCCACGGTGCGGGCCTGCAGCTGCGCGTTGCGGGTCAGGATTTCCAGTTCCTGGTCGGTGGCCAGTATCTCGTAGTAGGTGCGGGCCACTTCGGCCACCAGGTCGGTTTGCACGAGCTGCCGGCCCCGTTCCGAGGCCAGCATCCGCAGGTAGGCCGCCCGGCGCAGGCCGCGCAGCTTGCCCCACAGGTCCACTTCCCAGCTGGCCCGCAGCCCGGCAAAGAAGTCGGGTGTGGGGTTGGGGATGTTCTGGTTGCGGCTGATATTGTCCGAGAAGTTGGTGTCGAAGTTACCGACGCCATTCTGAGTGTAGCGGCCGTAGCGGTCCAGGCCGGCTGAGCCCACCGCATCCACGGTAGGCAGCAAGGCCCCCCGCCGGGCCACCAGCTCAGCGCGGGCCTGCTGCACGCGGGCAGCGGCCTGCGCCAAATCGGGGTTCTGGCGCAGGGCCGTGTCCAGCAGGGCCACCAGCACCGGGTCGGGGAAGAACTGCCCGATGGGCAAGTCGGCCACGGTAGCCGAATCCCGCGGGGCCAGGTTGGTGGCCACCGGCGTGGTCGTGGTGGCCGTGGCGGAATCGGTGGTTTGCGCGGCTACGTAGGTGGCCGGCAGGGCTTTGGCGCGGGGCTGCTGCACCAGGGCGGGCACCCGGCAGCCAGTGGCCAGCAGACTCAGGGCTGCCACGCCTACTCGGAATGTCACGGGGGAGAAAACAGGTACTTGCATGGAAAAGCGGCGCATCAGGCCGTGGCGGGTTCAGGGTGAGCCAGCTGGCGGGCAGGAGCAGCAGGTAGAGGGGATTCAGCCGGGTCCGCCGGTTTTTTCTCGCGTGAGAGCAGCACGTACAGGCCCGGTACCAGCAGCACCCCGAACAAGGTGCCGATGAGCATGCCGCCCGCCGCCGTGGTGCCGATGCTGCGGTTGCCGATGGCCCCGGCCCCGCTGGCAATCACCAGCGGCAGCAGGCCGGCAATGAAGGCAAACGAGGTCATCAGGATCGGGCGCAGGCGGGAACGGGCGCCTTCTACAGCCGCGTCGAGCACGCTGGCCCCGGCCTTACGGCGCTGCTCGGCAAACTCAATGATGAGGATGGCATTCTTGCCCAGCAGCCCGATGAGCATCACCAGCGCTACCTGGGCGTAGATGTTGTTTTCCAGCCCCGCCAGCTTGAGGCACAGAAACGCCCCGAAAGCGCCCGTGGGTAAGCTCAGCAGCACCGACAGCGGCAGCAGGAAGCTCTCATACTGCGCTACCAGCAGCAGATACACGAACACCAGACTGATGGCAAACACTACCACGGTCTGGTTGCCGCTCAGAATCTGCTCCCGGGTCATGCCGGCCCACTCGATGGTGTAGCCGCGCGGCAGCGACTCGGCCACCCGCTCCACGGCACTGATGGCCTCGCCGGAGGAGCGGCCGGGGGCGGCCTCGCCGGAAAAGGCGGCCGTGGTGTACATGTTGTAGCGGTTGAGCTGCTCGGGGCCGTACACCCGCTCCAGGCGCACGAAGCTGGAGTAGGGCACCATCTCGTCGCGGTCGTTCTTGACGTGCAGCTTCAGCACGTCCTCGGGCTGGAGGCGGTAGCTGGCGTCGGCCTGCACCATCACCTTGTACATCTGGCCGAAGCGGATGAAGTTGGTGGCGTAGGTGGAACCCAGCAACGTCTGCAGCGTGCTCATGGCCTGGTCGGCCGTGACGCCGGTTTTGGCCGCCGCGTCGGTGTCCAGGTGCAGCAGGTACTGCGGGAAGTTGGGGTTGAAGCTGGTGGCCACGCCCCGCAGGGCCGGCTCGCGGCCCAGCTGCTTGAGGAAATCCTGGGATACCTGGGCCGTCTGGTTGAGGTCGCCGCGGCCGGTGCGGTCGAGCAGGCGCAGCTCGAAGCCGCTGGCGTTGCCGAAGCCCGGCACGGCCGAGGGCTGGAAGAACTGGATGCTGGCATCGGAGATGTTGCGGGTGCCCTGCTCCAGCGTGCCCATCAAATCCGTTACGGACTCCTCCCGCTCATCCCAGGCCTTGAGGCTAATCATGGCCATGCCATAGGAGGCCCCGGCGGCATCGTTCATCAGCGAGTAGCCGGCCAGCGTCGTCACCGACTCCACCGCCCCGTGCTTGCTGGCGGTGACCTGCACCTGCTCCAGCACCCGTTGGGCGCGCTCCACGGTGGCGCCGGGCGGCGTCACCACGTTCACGTACACCATGGCCTGGTCCTCCGTCGGGATGAAGCCCGTGGGCAGCACCGTGCTCAGCCCCCAGGTAGCGGCACAAAACACCACCAGGGCCGCCAGCGTGACCACGCGCCGGTTAGCAATGGCGCGCACCAGCCGCTGGTAGCGGTTTTCTAGCCCCTCGTACCAGCGGTTGAAGCCGCCGAACAGACGCTGAAGCCAGCTGCGCTTAGCCTCGCCCTGGGGCGCTTCGCGCAGCAGCAAAGCGCACAGCGCCGGTGTGAGGGTGAGGGCATTGATGCCGGAAATGACAATGGCAATGGCCAGCGTGAGCGAAAACTGGCGGTAGAACACGCCCACCGGCCCGCTCAAAAACGATACCGGCACGAACACGGCCGACATCACCAGCGTGAGGGCAATGATGGCCCCGCTTATTTCGCGCATGGCGGCCAGCGTGGCCTCCATGGCCGAGAGGTGCTCCTCGTGCATTTTCACGTGCACGGCTTCCACCACCACAATGGCGTTATCGACCACAATGCCGATGGCCAGCACCAGGGCAAACAGCGTGAACAGGTTCAGCGAGAAGCCCGCCGCCTGCATAAACGCCAGCGTACCAATCAGGGCCACCGGCACGGCCAGCGCCGGAATCAGCGTCGAGCGCCAGTCCTGCAGGAAGATGAACACCACCACGAACACCAGCAGAAACGCTTCTACCAGCGTGCGCAGCACCTCGTTGATACTCGCGTCGAGAAAGCGCGACACGTCGTAGCTGACCGAGTAGGTCATGCCGGGCGGAAACGAAGCGCCTTTCATTTCCTCCATCCGGCTTTTGACGGCGGCAATCACCTCGCGGGCGTTGGAGCCGGGCCGCTGCTTGATCATGATGGAGGCCGCCGGCCGGCCGTCGGTGCGCGAAACCATACCGTAGTCGAGCGAGCCGAACTCGATTTCGGCTACGTCCTTCAGGCGCAGCACCGACCCGTCGGGGTTGGCGCGCAGGGCCAGGTTCTGGTACTGCTCGGGCTGGTTGAGCTTGCCGGTGTAGCGCAGCACGTATTGCAGTACGGGCTGGCTGCGTTCTGAGCTTTCGCCGGCCCGGCCGGGAGCGGCCTCCACGTTCTGGGCCTGAATAGCGGCCACTACTTCCTCCGCGGCCAAGTTGTAGGCCAGCAGCCGGTCGGGCTTGAGCCACACGCGCATGGCGTATTCGCGGGCGCCCATGATATCGACGAAGCCCACACCGTCGATGCGTTTGAGCTCGTTGAGCACGTTGATGTCGGCAAAGTTGTAGATGAACTTGTCGTTCATCTTGTCGTCGGTGCTGCTCAGGTTCAGGTACATGAGCATGGCGCTGATTTCCTTCTCGGTCGTCACGCCGGCCCGGATAACCTCCTGGGGCAGCTCGTCGAGAATGGTGGTCACCCGGTTCTGCACGTTCACCGACGCCAGATCGGGGTCGATGCCCACGTTGAAAAACACCTGCACCACGGTCAGGCCGTTGTTGTTGGTGGTGCTCTGCATGTAAGTCATGCCCGGCACCCCGTTGATGGCCCGCTCCAGCGGCGTGGCCACGGCCTTGGCGCAGGTTTCGGCGTTGGCCCCGGTGTAGGTGGCCGTTACCGTCACCGAAGGCGGTACTATGTCGGGAAACTGCGTGATGGGCAGCGTGTACAGGGCCAGCGCCCCCAGCAGCACGATGAACAGGGAGATAACCAGCGAGAGTTTCGGCCGCCGGACAAAGGTTTCTACCATAGCAAAGAGGGTCTGTTCCGCTCCCCGAACGCCCCCTTACAGGAGCCGTCGGCAAGCAGCGCGGGCAGGCAAGCGGCCGCCGGAAGCGGCCTAATAAGCAGAGGGGTGGGCGGCGGCTACAGGCCCGCGACCGGGGCGGGCGGCGTCAGGGCACGGGCCGTTACTTTGTCGCCGTTTTTCAGGTCCTGGGTGCCTTCGCACACGATTCGGTCGCCGGCTTTCAGGCCCTGGTCTACCACGTAGGAGTTACCCAGGCGGGCCTGGGGCACGAAAGCCTGCTGACGGATAGTGCCGCCTGCCTCCACCACATACACGTAGTTGTTGTCTTGCACCTCAAACACGGCGGTTTGGGGTACCAGCAGCACCTGCGTCAGGGTGTTGGTCAAGCGGACTTTACCGGTGGCGCCGTGGCGCAACAGTCGCTGGGGGTTGGGAAAGCGGGCCCGAAAGGTGATGGAGCCGGTGTTGGCTTCGAATTCGCTTTGCACGGTTTCCACGCGGCCGGCCTCGACGTACTCGGTGCCGTTGGCCAGCACCAGCTGGGCGGGGCGGTTGGCCTGGCGGTCCTGCTCGTGGCGCAGGTATTCGTTTTCCGACACCGTGAAGTAGGCGTACACCCCACGCGTATCCGAGATGGTGGTCAGCAGCGTGCCATCCTCCACGGCACTGCCTTCGCGCTGCGGGATGCGGTCTACCACCCCGTCGAAGGGGGCGCGGATGGTGGTGTACGACAGCGTGAGGGCCGCGGCATCGGCGGCGGCGCGAGCCTGAGCCACTTCGGCCCGGGAAGCCCGCAGCTTGGCCTTGCCGGATTCCAGCTCGGTGGTGGAAATGATTTTCTTGGCCGTCAGCAGCTCTATGCGCTTAAGGTCCAGCTCCGTCACCCGGGCCTGGGCCTGGGCGTTATCGAGGGCGGCGCGGGCGCTGGCCAGCTGGGTGCGCAGCTGGGCGTCGTTGAGGCGGAACAGCGGCTGTCCCTTGCGGACGGTCTGGCCTTCGTCCACGAGAATGGCCGACAGCTGCCCTCCCACGAGGCTGCGGATTTCCACGTTGCGCAGGGCCTGAATGTTGGCCGTGTAGTCCTGGGTGAGCAGCGTGTCGCGCGGGGCCAGCCGGGCCACGGGCACGGTGGGGGCTTTGGCCGGGGTAGCCTTCGCGCTTTCGCCTTCGGCGCGGTTGCAGCCAGCCAGGACGGCGCTGGCCAGGGCCGCCAGGGTAAGCAGAGAAAAAGAGGTGCGCATCACAGTAACTCGGTTAGCAAGCAGCTCGCCGGCGGACTCCAACAGGAACCCTCACGAACCGGCCACAAAGGTCTGGCCCGGGTATTACAACGGGATGAACACCGAATTAAAAATCATTAAAACCGGCTTACGCCACTGCCGGCAGCACCAGCACGGCCACCGTGCCCACGTGCGTAGAAGCCGGCCGCAGGTGAATCTGCCCCCCGTGCAAAGCCACCACCTTGTGCGTGACGGCCAGCCCGATGCCGTGGCCCGGCCGGTGCTGCCCGCTCGGCCCCCGGTACAGGGGCTCGAAGGCGCGCTGCTGCTCCTCTTCCGTGAGGCCGGGGCCGTGGTCTTCCACCGTCAACTGCAGCTGGTTTGCCGTAGCATATTCCAGCGTTACGCGCACGGGCTGCCCGGAAAACTTCAGGGCGTTGTCCAGCACGTTGAGCAGGGCCGTAGTCAGCAGCTGCTCGTTGCCGCGCACGGCGTAGCCGCTGTCGGTAGCCTCGGGAATGTCGCCCAGCGCAAAGTGCACCGGCTGGGTGGGGTAATGGGCGCGACAGTAGGCCATGGCCTGCAGCAGGCACTCATCCAGCTGCACGGTTTCGCCGGTGAACGTGGACTCGTCGGCTCGCGCCAGCGCCAGCAGGCCGTTGGCCAGCCCGATGAGCTTGCGGATTTCCTGCACCGCCACGGCCATACTCTCCTGGGCGTCGGGTAAGGTGCGGTCGTAGTCGGTGGCCGTTTCCAGCGTGCCCAGCAGCGTGGTCAGGGGCGTGCGCAGCTCGTGGGAGGCGTGGGCCACGAAGCTGCTCTGGGTGGCAAAGGCGCTTTGCAGCCGGTCCAGCATCTGGTTGAAGGTGGCGGCCAGCTCGGCAATTTCATCGGTGCCGTTGCCCTCGCTCAGGCGCAAACTCAGGCTCTCGGCCGAAATGCGCCGCACCTGGCTCACCACGGCTCCCATCGGGGCCAGGGCCTGCCCGGCAAAATAGCGGCCGGCCAGCACGCTCAGCGCCAGCGCCCCGATGTTGGCCACCAACAGAATAAGCTGGAGGCGTTCCAGCAGCTGAAAGCCGTCCTCATCCACGCCGCCGGCAAACACGGTGTAGTACCGCCCTTCATCCAGAAAGGAAATACCCACCGTCTCCCCTTCCTCGTCCTGAAAGAACGCCGGCCGCGCCGGCCGGATGCTGGGCAGGTTGGCCCGGTGCAGCACCAGGCTCTGCGCGTCGGCACTGGTATACAGAAGCCGACCGTCCGGGTCGAACACGCTCAGCTGCTCGCCGGCCATGCTGGGCACATTGCGGGGGCGGAAGGTGCGCAGGATGGTGGGGTTCAGGTGGGCCTGGCGCACCAGCAGCCGCGCCGACAAGCCAGCTTCGGCCTCCAGCTGGCCCGCGAAGCGCTGCTCGCGGGCGGAACTGAACAGCCAGTACACAAAGCCGGCGAACAGCAGCTGAATCACCAGCACCAGCAGCGTAAAGCGCAGCGTCAGTCGGGCCCGGATCAGCATCAGCCCTCCCGCATTTCGTAGCCCATACCTACCACGGTGTGGATGAGCTTCTGCTCGTGCTGCTTGTCGATTTTCTTGCGCAGGTGGCTCACGTACACGTCGATGACATTGGTGTTGGTGTCAAAATTCAGGTCCCAGACCTTCTCGTTGATGTCCACCCGGGTCACCACTTTGCCGCGGTTCAGCATCAGAAACTCCAGCAGGGCGTACTCGCGGGTGGTGAGCGTGATGCGCTGCCCGGCCCGGGTCACGACCTTGGCCGTCAGGTTCATCTCCAGATCCCCCAGGCGCAGCACCTGCCGCTCCAGGCTGCCGTCGGCCGTGCTGCGGCGCGTCAGGGCCCGGGCGCGCAGCAGCAGCTCCTTGAACGCAAACGGCTTGGCCAGGTAGTCGTCGGCGCCGGCCTCGAAGCCCATCACCTTGTCGTCGAGCGAATCGAGGGCCGTGAGCAGCAGTACCGGCACGCCCGGCAGCAGGGTGCGCGCCTCCCGGCACAGCTCGAAGCCGTTGACGTGGGGCAGGTTCACGTCGAGAATAATCAGGTCGTATCGGTGCTGGCGCAGCAGCGACTGGCCTACCAGTCCGTCGTAGGCCACACTCAGGTCGTAGCCTTCGTTGAGAAACCCCTTGCGGATGAACTGCGCCAGGGCCTGCTCGTCTTCTACCAGGAGTACCTGCATCACGGAGCGGGATAAAACGCCGGCACGTCCGGCGCAGGATGAAAGCTACAAAGAACGCATCCCTGACGCGGGAGGCGGATTAAATCTTATTAAAACGGCGCCCGCCGCGGACCGTTCAGCTATTACTCTCTACGGATGGTGGCCACTTCCGCGCACAGAGTGCGGCGGCACTAGTAAGCAGCATGCAGGCTCCCGGATACCCCGGAATTGCGGGTAGCGACACTGTCCACAATCGACAAAAGGCATTCTCTGCCGCTCATTCCGTCGCCCATTTAATCCCGGTGCTGCCCCAACGCTGCATAGAGCACCACGGCCACTAGCAGCACCACAAACGCCATGCCCCCCCCGTGGCTGAAGGCCGTGACCGACTGACTACCCCGCCAGCAAGACAGTCCCACGCATTATCGCCACACCCGAAATGCGCAGGTGCCACCTCATCGGATGTCGCTAGCGGCCGTGGCAAACTGGAGCAGCCAAGCCTGCGCCGGCTCCACCGTCTCAAAATGCCGTGCGGTAAGTGTCGGAGTTACTGCCATGCCGATGGCGCGGGCCGCCAGCCGGCCCAGGGGACTAGTGCTCTCCACGATGGCGCAGTGGCTGTAGCCCGCTTCCCGGATGGCACGGGGTATCCATTCATCCCGCAGCCACTGCTGCAGGTCGAGCGACAAAGGCGGGCGTACCCGGTGGTCGCTCAGCAGGCGCGGAGTACGGTGCGACTGCATAAACAGGAGCGCCTGCTCATATACGGCCTGCAGCTGCTCATCCGTGGCCGCTACATTATGCCATTTGAGAGCTACGTAGCCCCCCCGCAGGCAGCTCACTAAGGCAATGGCAGCCGAAGCAGGTATGGTATGGTTCATTAAATCAAACAGCTTTTCAAGCGCAGGTGGCAGCACGAAAGTTAGAACACGGATAACAGGGCTGAGCACCTGTAGTCGGGCCACTATCACGGCCCCTTGTTTCTGGCCGTCGGGCTAGTGGCCCGACTACAGTAACTGCGTGGACTGAAACGGGCGAATGTTTACGGGGACGTGATAAATCTGAGAATTCTGGGAATAACGACCAGCTTTAAAGCGCAAGCAGTATCCGTCCTTCTTTCTTCATGGTCCGCTTGCTACCCATCCGCCCAAGGGAAGTCCTAATTGGCAGCTGCCTTTTCGGCTCCTCTAAACCTTGTATTCCCTTGAAGCGGCTACTATCGAAAACGGGCTGGCCCTGAGCACCTCGAGGCGTACAGCATATTCGTGTAAGCTCCGTGTTTAATCTTTGTACCAAACTTTTAACCAAGGCCAATGTAGTACGACGAGGCATAGGCGGCGCGCGTAGTGACAGAGGTCAGCGGTAGGTGTTCCTCGCCCCGCATAGCATGCATTACAGCCTTGAGTGAAAGCAGTACACTCGGTGCGTTTTACACTACTGGTGGTAAAGGCTGACTTTTACGGCAGGCGCACCGAATCCTGGCGAACCGTGTAGCCGGCGAAATAGCCGACGGCGGGCGGCCCTTCGTTGCCCCGGGCGTTGCGCACGTTGGTGCGCACGTTGGCGGGTGGGTTGGCGAACAGGCCGCCGTTGGTTACCTGCGTGCCCAACTCGTCGAGGAAGGTGTGGTAGTCGCGGGGCAGGGCGTTCAGCTCGAAGCGCACCCAGGTGCCGGGGTCGTAGAGCTCCGTAGTCAGGCGCCGGCCGTTGATGTAACGGCCGTCGGTGAGGCGGTCGGAGGACAGGCGCAGGTCGTTGGGCTCGTTGAGCAGCGCGCCATTGATGAATACCTTCAGGCGGTAGTAGTCGCCTTCCCCGGGCAGCTCCGGGCCGTAATAGAGCACGTAGTCGCCCGCGTCGCGACCCAGGCTTTCTTCCTGAAACTGCACCCGCAGGCTGTCAATTTCCGCCGTGCGCGGAATGCTGGTTTCGGCGGCATATTCCTCGCCCTCAGCCCCGATGCGCAGCGTGTAGCGCCCCCCCACCCGGCCCCGGATACGGCCCGTGGTCTGGTAGCGGCCGGGCGTGGTTTCGCGCAGCGTGTCGATGGCGCCGCTTGCTTCGTCGCGCAGCACCAGGCGCGCGCCCGTCACGGGGGGTGGGGTAGCGGCGTTGAAGTAGGCGGCCGTGCGGGTCAGCGTAACCGTATAAGGACCAGGCTGGTCGGTGATACCTCCCTCCACGGCCAGCAGCGGGTCGCCGGTGGGCAGGTCCACGTCAATCACGTCCTCGCAGGCCGTGGTCAGCAGGCCGACCAGGGCCAGGAAGGGCAGCACCCGGTAGCGGGCAAAAATCGGCAGCAGATGCATAGAAGCTAGAAAGTGAAATTGTACGCTGCCGAGGGCAGCACGGAGCCGAAAATGCTCAGGCGCACGGCTTCGGTTTGGGTGGGTTGGTCCTCGTTCTGGCGGAAGTAAATGCTGTAGGGATTCCGGCGGCCGTAGGCGTTGTAGACCGAAAACACCCAGCTGCCCTGCCAGCGGCGCTCAGCGTTGCGCTTGCCCTGCAGCGTGGCCGAGAGGTCGAGGCGGTGGTAGGCGGGCACGCGGTAGTTGTTGCGCACGTCGCCGGTGACGTTGGGTACCACCAGCCCCTGGTACACGTAGCGCGAGTCGGGGAAGGTGGTGGAAATGCCGGTGCTGTAGTTGAAGGTGCCCGATACGCTCCAGCGCCTGGACAGCTCGTAGATGCCCACCACCGAGAGATAGTGCGTCTTATCGAACTTGCTCACGTACCAGTCGCCCTGGTTGATACCGTCGATTTTGCGCTCCGAGCGGCTCAGCGTGTAGCTCACCCAACCCGTCAGCGGCCCGTTGTTTTTCTTCACGTAGAACTCGGCCCCATACGCCCGGCCCTGGCCATACAGCAGCTCTGACTCCAGATTCCGGTTGAGCAGGGTGTTGGCCCCGTTGATGTAGTCAATCTGGTTGTCCATGGTCTTGCCGAACACCTCCACGCTGGCCTCGTAGGCATCCTCGCGGAAGTTGCGGAAGTAGCCCACGGCCACTTGGTCGGCGTGTTCCGGCTTGATGTTGGTGGTGCTCGGCTGCCATACGTCCAGCGGCGAGGAGGCCGTAGTATTGGAAATCAGGTGCAGGTTCTGCACCATGCGGTTGTAGCTGGCTTTCAGCGAGCTTTGCTCGTTAAGCACGTAGCGCAGCGAGGCGCGGGGCTCCGGGTTGACGTAGCGCTTGATGAGCTGGCCCGACCCGAACTCCCGCGCATTGACGGGAGTCAGCTTCTGCCCGGTGATGCCCTCGTAGTCGTAGGTGGTACCACTGCCCAGGTAGTCGAACACCGACAGGCGCAGCCCGTACTGGCCCGAGAGGCGGGGCGAGAGCGTGATTTCGTGGTCGGCGTAAACCGCGTACTCGGCGGCTTGCTGCTCGTCGAGCTTGAGCGGCTGCAGGGCGGAGGTTTCGCTGGTGGGCGTTACCTGGCCAGGCGCGAAGCGGAAATACGTGGCGCTGGCCCCCGCGTTGAACGTGCTGCCGGGCGAGTAGTAATAGTTGAAGTCGGCTTTGAGCTGGTAGGTCTGGATGTCGGATTTCCAGTTGAAGGCGTTGCGGCCTTCGGGGATGCCCAGGCCGTAGCCGTAGCGGCTCACCAGCGCCGTCACGTTGGCAAACAGCTTGGGCGAAAACACGTGGTTCCAGCGCAGCGTGCCGGTGGAGTTGCCCAGATCGTTCTTAAAATCCTGTCCGAACGCAAACACATCCTGCCCGAAATAGCCCGACAGATACAGCCGGTCCTTCTCGCCCAGGGTGTAGTTGACTTTGGCCGACAGGTCGTAGAAATACGCCTGGTTGTCTTTCTGGTCGGGAATGGCCTTCAGAAACAGGTCGCCATAGGAGCGCCGGCCCGCCACGATAAACGACGCTTTGTCTTTCACCAGCGGGCCTTCCACGGCCAGGCGGGAAGAAATCAGGCCGATGCCCCCACTCACGCCCAGCCGCTCGGTGTTGCCCTCCTTCAGGCGCACGTCGAGCACCGACGAAAGCCGGCCGCCGTACTGCGCCGGAATGCCGCCTTTGAGCAGCTTCAGGTCTTTCACGGCATCGGGGCTGAAGGTGGAAAACAGCCCGAACAAGTGGGAGGCGTTGTACACCGGGGCCTCGTCCAGCAGAATCAGGTTCTGGTCGACCCCGCCGCCGCGCACGTTGAAGCCCGAAGCCCCCTCGCCCACCGTGCTGATGCCGGGCAGCAGCTGAATGGCGCGCACCACGTCCACCTCGCCCAGCAGCGCCGGCATGAGCTTGATTTGCTTCATATCGAGGCGGTTGACGCTCATTTCGGTGCTTTTCACGTTTTGGTCGGGCCGCTGCCCGCGCACTATTACCTCGCCCACCTGCACGCCCTGCGCCGCCAGCCGCACGGCGCGGGTCTGGCTCTGGGTGAGCGTGAGCGTGACGGTCTGGGTTTCGTAGCCGATAAAGCTGAACTGCACCGCGTAGGTACCGGCCGGCACACTCAGCGAGTAGAAGCCGTACTCGTTGGCCCCGGTACCCAGGCCCAGGGCCGGAATGGAGACGGTAGCGCCCACCAGGGCTTCGCCGTTGGCAGCGTCTTTGAGCGTACCGCTGAGCGTAGCCTGGCCTTTGGCGGCCGAGGAGGGCGCTTTGGCGGGTGGGGCCTGCTGGGCCTGGGCGGCGGCAAGCGGCAACAGTAAGCAGGTCAGTTGAAGAGAAACGTGTCGGAGCATGGAAGAAGAAAAACAACGGAAGGGCTCCGCTACGGCAGGGCAAAGCACGGGCAACTGGCGCAGGCTGACAATAACTTGCCGGGTGAACCCGCCCGAATAGGAGCTGAAGACGCCGGGTCGGGCCCTGAATGAGTGGCCTTCCGGCCGGCTAGGTCGTCAGGAGTATCCCCACGAACAGGTACAGAAGGAAAACCGCGAAAAAAGCGGCAGTAAACACCCACGTCAGCAATTGGTCGCGGGTGTTAGCCAGGCGCAGCAACAGGCGTTTCATGCGGAAGGCCAGGGAATGCGGCAAGCCAACCAGAGTGAGGGCCGGCAGGCCAAAGCAGGAAGTAGTGGTGGGTTGCGTTGCTTTGATCCAGAAGGGTTTCATGCACCAAAGCAACGCAACCCCACCGCACAAGTCACGGCAATTCGGCTGAAGACGCCCAGGTTAGCCCTGAATGAACCCACAGCTCCCGTGAATCAGTTACTCCGGCTGCCCGGCATCCCGCTTGGCTTACCCAGGCTGTCAGAAAGCCTCGTTACTTCCAACTGTTTTGGTGACCAGTAGTAGCCCAAGGGACAAACAGGGTTATTTGAATAATTTTAATTATACTGTATTATCTGCAAATTATCGACCCGTGAAACATCCAAGCGCGTGCTGCGTTGCTGAAGGAATCTTAAAGTAGAAGGCCCCGCCGCAACTGGCAGCTTTCGAGGATGATTTACCCTGGAGGTAATAGCCAAGACCTTGATTGGGCGCAAGTGCATGACATGCTGATGTTTGTAAAAAAAATGTCCTTCAAAGACTTTTGCGATATGTAAAGCGCATCCTTTAAGGGTTCCTAACAACTGAAATTCAAATACTTAGCTAAACACAAAACTTCCTGTTGTGATGGTTTGCTTCCAAAATCCCCAAGCTATTACGGGATAAGCACCATGATTTCCTCCAGCCAGCCTGCGGCCTTGCGCGGTATTGCTTCCGGCCAAACTATCTGATGGGTGCAGTAAGCCACCAACCCCTAGCAATGAGTATCACTGGCACCGGACTGAGGCTACTGGTTTTTGCTTACCACCACTACGCCATGCCAGCTTTACGCTTCCTCCATTTGTCGTTATGATTGTCCTGCCCGAGTTTCCCGTGATCAAAGTGCAGTACGCTCCGGAGGTTACCCTCCTTCGGGCCGGGTGGCAGGCCGGACAACCGCTCACGCGGTTTCCGGAGGCCTTGCACCTGCTTATGCAATTCAGCTGCAAGCATACGGTAAGGAACTGGCTGATAGATATGCAGGGCCTGCCTCAGATCGGGCCCCAGGAATTGGACTGGATCCTCCAGCACTGGTTTCCTGCCATGGGTGGCACTCCCGTCGAAGATTTACTTCTGGTATTGCCCTCCGACCTGCATAATGAGCTAGTTGCCCTCACTCCCCTGCATGACAGCAACATTGCGCCTAGCTTTGCCATTCACTACTTTTCCGACTGTCAGGGAGCTTTGCACTATCTTATTGAGCAGCAGCAGATAGTTGATCGGCTATGCGAGGAATGGGACCAGGCAAGTGGTTCCGGGTGCTGACCCGCAAACAATAACGAGTATATAAACTGCCTGTTCACGAACGCGCGGTCAGTCAGCAATGACTGCACACTGGCATCAGATCATCCGTCTTCCACCCAGAAGCAAGGGTGCGGCGAGTGCGACTTATCCTCGTGATTCCGGCTGGCGGGTTGACATGACCGTCGTAGGCGCCTGGGGCGCCGCCGGCTCTGTTTCCGTTGTTACCAGCGCTACGGCATAGACAAGTCCTGCCAGCAAGCCCTGCAACAGCACGAGTAGCAGCACCAGCCTCAGGCAGGGAATTGAGCGACGAAAAGCAGGCAAACCAGGCATCAGAGACGGAGCGTACAGATGTTGAAAGTACGTCCGTACGTCCCGTAAGCACCACCACTATCAGCCTTAAGCCACCCAATAGAAGGGTGAACGCACCCAGGCACCCGTTGAGGCCATCGAAGAAAAGACCGGAGCGCGCGCGATAAGCAAACCAAATGTCAGCCACTCCAGCGCCATGTCGTAGTCCGAGGCCGTGAAAAACTGAATATCCAGATCAGCCCTGCCTACTAACGCTGGGTTCAGTACCAGGTGCTCCACCATGAAGCTGCTGTACACGTCTTGTGGCAGCAGTATGGCCAGCTGCGCCGGGGCCATGGCCTGCAACACCGGCAGGCAATGCGTGTGTAGCCATTCCTGTACTTCCACCGGCAGAGGAGGAAGTTGCCCTACGTCGACCAGCAACTTAAACGGGCGGGCATGGGAGCAGCATCTGCTGTGCTGCAGCAACTCCAACCACTGCGCTTCCAGTGGCTTGGTCCCGGACCAATGCAAAACGTGCATGCCGGAGCAGGTCTCTGGGTCAGGAGCGCAACAGAAGGCATCAGGGACAGGCATAGCTTTCTGACTGGATTTACTGTCGAGTTGCGGAAAACAGCTGCTGTAATGGCTTGATCAGATACACTCTACGCTATGCGAATGGCCGGATTTGCTGGATGCTCGTCTTTTAGCTTGATGTGATACACTTGATAACCAACGCAATGACCTGCTACTAAGAGGAAAGAAGCAGGTCAGAGAGCAAGCAGCTGTACCAGTTGCTTCAAGCCGTTCTGGCTGTGGGGGCTGACAGGCTTTCTAAAGGCCTTGCCGGAAAGCCGTTAGGGCAGCCGGGTAAGCTGGACGATTACGGCGGACGGATTCGGCTGGGCCTCCAGCTGCAACAGGCGCTGGTACTGCTCCGGCTGTAGCACTTCCTGCAGCGCGGTGTGATACGGCCGGATTGCGGTGCCTGTAGTCTGGGCGCTCAGGTGCTGGTGGGTAAGGCTACGCAGCTGGGTGCTCTGGGCTCCCTGCAGGCGTAAGGCAGAGGTCAGAAACGTCGTAATCTGCAGGGTGGAGCGGCGGATGTCCTCCTTTTCCGTTTCGGTAGGCTCAGAAGCAAACCAGGAACTGACAAACAAGAGCAGGCAAAGGCAGAGGTGCAGCATACAAGCAGGTGAGTGAGGAAACGAGAAACGAGGAAATGGTGGTCGACTAATGTCTTGTAGTCATTCGCTCCCGGGAGGGCAGTACCTCATCACCCCGGAGCCTGCCTTATAATTCGCGCACGACTCCCGTTGCCGGCAGCACAGGCGCTGGCTTGCTGGCCAATAGAATCCGCAGATTGTTTTGATTTTTAGTGCTGATGGTGACAATTTGCTCTTCCCGCCCGGCGTACGCACATACCAACTGCACAGGACCGGCGGTCAGATTTACGGGCAGCACAAAGGCGCCGTCTGCGTCGGTCGCGACAACCTGCCGCGTCCCGGCTATCATTAGCGTCGCTCCGCTTAACGGTTCGTCAGCTTCGGTGAGTACGGTTCCCAGCAGCAGGAATTCCTGTTGCGTGTTAGGAAGGCCGTTCGATTCCATTTTGGGTACGAGCAAGGCAATACGTTGTGCGTGCGCGGGCGAAGTCAGCAGCAGGGTGGCAAGCAGCAGAGTCGTAGAGCGGAGAAGCATAGCGGTGTGTGGGGTGGCGTATCAGAATAGAACAAAACTACTACTGGGAATTATCCGGTTTTTAGCTGCTCGCTCAATCGTCGTTTCTACGAAGCGAATGCACCGCTACGCTACGCGAGTTTCCCACCCCGGGAAACAAACAGCCTCTCCCGGTTAGGGAGAGGCTGTGGGAATAAATGAGTCAACAGGCAATGAATGAGCAATTAACGCACCTCCAGCCGCAGGCCCATATACACCTGTCGTCCCAGATCAGGACCACCATAGATCTGAACCTGGTGCACATCCGCCAGGTTGGTACCCCCACCTCTTAGTGTCAGGCCACTTTTGCCCAGCGTGTAGGCTACGCTCGCGTCCAACGAGGAGTAGGTAGGGACGTTGCCCAGGGCAAACGGCGTTTCGTAGCGGAAGCCCTGCACCCAGCGGTAGTCCATGCTGTAGCGCAGCCGGCCCGTTTCGCCCCGCAGCCCCAGGTTGTACTTGTGCTTGGGCGTATTGAAGTAGCTTAGCTCGCCGGCCGGAGTTTCATCCAGGAAGCTATAGGTGTAGTTGGCATTCACTGCCAGGGGTTTGGCAATGGCCAGCGTCAGATCGGCCACCGCCCCACCCGAACCCGTGGTTCCGCTTATGCTGTAGGCCGTCTGCACGACACGCACCGGGCTGCCGGGCTGGTTGAGGGTAGCCAGTTCTGCGGGCGACGGCCGGCTGCCATCGGTTTTGCTGATCAGGTTCCGGATGCCCACCAGGTTCCGGTAGTGGTTGTAGTAGTAGCTTACGTCCAGCGTTAGGCGCTGGCCCAGCAGACCATGGTAGCCTACCTCCGCCGTCTGCACCCGCTCCAAATCCAAGGCATCGAGGCGCACCAGGGTGGTGGCCGGGTCCACGCCCGGCGTCAGCACATCCAGTGAATAGCCGTCAAAGCCCCGGCCTACGTTGCCCAGCAGGATGGCTTGCCCGACATCCAGCCGCGAGTACTGATAAAGCTGCGTGGGGGCGCTGTAGGCCTGGCCCAGGCTGCCCCGGAAATTGTGCTGCCGCTGCTCGCCGGCCGACACAACGGCCGAAGCGCGGGGAGAAACCACCGTGTTGAAATTGCGGAAGGCGTCGACCCGTGCCGCCAAGGCCAGCCGCAGGTGCCGGTCCAGTAAGGTGCGGGTAGCCTGCCCGTAGCCGCTGTACTGGTAATTGCGAATTTTCTCCTCCGGTGAGGACTGAGCGAACAGGTTGCCCCCCTCGCTGCCCAGCCGGAACTGCCGGTACTCGGCGCCTACCAGAACGTCGGCAAAGCGTACCGGCACCGTGTACTGACCACTCACGTTCCGAATGCTGGAAGCGGCATCAATGCGGGCTCCCTGGCCCGGCAAACTAGTGCCCGCTACCCGGCTTCGCACGGCATTAAACTCTTCCGCGCCAGGGGTAAGCTGCAAGGATGCGGTGGCCGACTTGGCGGCCTGGTGCGCACCGGTCACATTGCCGGGACTGGCAGTCAGAAACTGGGTATATACCTGCTCGTAAATGCCGAAATACTGCTGAGCGTAGCTGAGCTGTGCCGGGCCGGTGCGCGGATCTACGCTGGTTTGCATGTAAGCCCCCAGCAGGCTCATGTCGTAGGTGTCGCCACCCTGATCCTGGCTGCTGTAGGCGCGCAGAAACCAGCTGCCGCCGTTCAGCTCCAGGTGGTGCAGGTGCGTATCGGCTTGCTTTACCCGAAACCGGCTGGCACTCTGAAACGCCGCGTCGGAGCGGGTAAAGCGGTACTCATACAAGGCTTTCACCCGCGGCGTCAGCAGATACGCCAGGGACGGGTTGAGGCGGAAGTTGCGCGCCCGGTCGTCCCGGGCTACTATCTCCTTCTCCGTCCAGCCCGGCATGTAGATGGTCTGCCCTGCCAGCGCTCCACTCCGGAACGTGTTGCCGATGTCGCCGTAGCGGTTTACCGCATTGTAGCCCCGCACATCCTGGCGGGAGTTGTTGGTCGGGTCTACCAGCAGGCTCTGGGCCTCATCAGAAGCGGCCAGCCAATCGTTGGCCTGGAAGGCACTACCGGTTACTTTCAGGGCGAGCTTATCGCCGAGGCGCTGGGCATACCGCAGCTGCCCCTGCAGCATCGAGCGGGAGCCCCCCCGGATTTCCACCGCCAGGCCCGGATACTGAAAGGCGTCCTTGGAATTAATCAGCACCACCCCGCTCAAGGCATTGACCCCGTAGAGCGCGGAGGCTGGCCCGTGCAGTACATCCACTCCAGCTATGTCAATTTCCGGCAGGCCCTGCAGGTTGCCCAGGTTGGCGCTCAGGCTCGGCGACTGCACGTCCACGTAATCGACGAGCTGCAGCGTGCGGGTGGTTTGCAGCGCGTTGAACCCGCGGGTGCTCAGGTTGGTGAGCAGCATACTGGCGGCATTGCCGTCCACCGATTTCAGGTGCGTGAGCGTGCCGTACACTTCCGGCGTAGGTGAATCAGCCAGACGCTGCTCCCCCACGTGGTCGAGCGTAACCGGCACGCGCAGCACGTTTTCCGGCTTGCGGGAAGCCGCCGTGGTTACCTCCCCGCGGTCGGCCGCACCGGCGGCGGCCAGCACCAGCTGCAGTTCCTGCCCCGCTCCCTGGCGGGGTAGCTCAAACACCTGCGACGTAAAACCAGCCCGGGTGAGAACCAGGCGCGCCGGCTCAGGGCCATCCAGCCGGATGCGCAGGCTGAAGCGGCCTTCCGCGTCTGAGAGGGCGCTGTAAAAGGTGTTTTCCACCGCCACCAGCACATTGGCCACTGGCGTATTATTCTGGTCGCTTATCCGGCCAGTTACCACTTCACTGGTTTGCTGAATGTTGACGGCCGGGGCCTGGGCAGCGGCAAGGCCGGGGCTTGTTAGTAGCAAGGCAAGATGTAGCGTACGAATTGCGGACATAGGTGGTTCAAAAAGAGAAAAGAAGTAGCTTCGGCGCAGTGCTGATCAACGCCTGGCCGTGGGAATTGACAAAGCTATCAGCCCCCACACGCAGCAAATCCGAGTATTGGTTGAACCGGCGGCTTTGCTTCCCGAAGTGGGGATTTCGCGGGGCGAATAGTACTTTTGCCGCAGCCGGTCCGGCACGGTCCGGCACGGGCCAAACAGCCCCCTGGGCGCCATCGGCGGCTGGCTCTCCTCCCTACTCCCTTATTGCCTATGTCTTCCACCGCCTCTGCTGCCACTTCCCCGCTCACCTGCATCGTGGTGGATGACGACGCATCGGCCCGGGCTACGCTGGAGCATTTCGTATCCCTGACGCCCACGCTGAACCTGGTGGCGTCCTTCCCCGACGGGCTGCGCGCCCTGGAGTATTTCCGGGCGGGCAACGAGCCCGACATCATGTTTCTGGATGTGGAAATGCCCCATCTGAGCGGGCTGGATTTACTACGCCTGCTCGACGAGCCCCCCTCGGTTATCCTCATCACGGCGCACGCCGAGTTTGCCGTCGATGCCTTTGACCTACGGGTGGTGGACTACCTGATGAAGCCGTTCAAGTTTCCGCGCTTTATGCAGGCAGTAAAACGGCTGCAAAAGCCCGTCAAAGTATCTGCTCTCCCGGCTAGGGAGCCCATGGGCGGGCCGGCCGCGGCGAAACTGCCGCCGTCGGGCCTGTTCGTCAAAGTCAACAACCGCCTTGTGCAGGTGCTGCTTGATGATATCGTGTACGTGGAAGCTTTAAGCAATTACGTGGTGTTGGTTACCACCAAGGGCAAGCAGATTGTGTACACGACGATGAAGGACTTTCATAAACGGCTGCCGGAAGGACGTTTTCTGCGGGTAAACCGGTCGTTCATCATCCATACTCGCTGGATCGAGTCGCTCGACAACCACGATGTGCATTTAGTTGGGGGCCACACCGTGGCCATTGGCAAGTCCTACCGCGACGCATTTCTGGAAAAGCTGAACGTTAGCTAGTGGGTTTGCTCGCGCAGCAGCAGTTGCCGCGCCTCTTCCAGGGTAAGCAGCACCCGGTGCGTAGCCTCCGTGAGCTGCCGCAGATCCAGGGGCGGGGCCTGCAGCGTAGCCAGCGCTTTCTGGGCCCGCCGGATGCCCAGCACCAGCAGGACCGGCCGAATCTGGTGCGCCAGCTGCCCGGCCGCCTCCCAATCGTTGCGGGCGGCGGCCTGGCGCAGCTCCTGCCCCCGTGTCGGCAGCTCCTGGAGGTACAAGGCAATCATGCGCTGCACGAATGCCTCATCGCCCTGCGCCTGGGCCCGTAGCATCCGTAATGCCCGGCCGGTAGTGGCGGGCAGCGCTGGCGGGGCCATAGCACCTGATGATGCGCCAAGTAAAGCGGCCAGGAGCTGCTTCGGCTCGAAGGGCTTGGGCAGATACCCGCTAAAACCACACTCGCGCCACTTCGCCGGATCGGCGTAGAGCACATTCGCGGTCATGGCTACTACGGGCAGGTTGGCCTGGCGGGCTTCCGGCTGCTCCCGCAGCCAGCGGGTCACCTGTTCCCCATCCATGCCCGGCAGCTGGATATCCATGAGTACCACGTCAAAGTCCTGTTCTGTCAGCAGGCGCATGGCGGCTTCCCCGTCCAGGGCCGTGCTTACCTGCAGCTGCCACTGTTGCAGGGGATGAAGAGCCAGTTGCTGGTTGACCAAATTGTCTTCGACCAGCAGTACGCGCCGGATTCCGCGCCCGGCCAGTTGGGCTGCCACCTGCTGCCGGGTACGGCCGGCAGCAGCCGGGGCCGGGGCCGACGTTTTGGCCAGGGTAAGCGTGAAACAAAACGTGCTGCCTTGCCCCGGCACGCTTTCCACCCACAGGCGGCCCTGCATCTGCTCCACGAGCCGGCGGCTGATGGCTAGTCCCAGACCCGTGCCGCCATACTCGCGGGCAATGGCCGGGCTGGCCTGCACAAACTCCTCAAAGATGCGCTCCTGCTGCGCCAGCTCAATGCCAATGCCCGTGTCGTGCACGCTGAAGCGGAAGGACTGGTGGGAGCTGGTTTCCTGCGTCAGTTCCAGCCGGAGCTCCACGCCGCCCCGTTCCGTGAACTTGAGCGCATTGCCCAGCAGATTGAGAATGATCTGGTTGAGCCGCAGAGCATCACCCAGTACCCAGGGGCAGGCGAGCTTCGGAAGCGTAAGCCGCAAAGTCAGCCCTTTCTCCCGGGCGCGATAGGTCAGCGTATCGACGGTAGTGCGCAGGGTCTGCGGCAAATGAAAGGTGCCGGCCTCCAGCTCCAGCTGGCCGGAAGTGGTGCGGGCGGCATCCAGCACGTTGTTGAGCAGCGCCAACAGATGATGGCTGGCCTGCTGCAGCGTTTGCACGTATTGCGCCTGGACGCCGGTCAGGGAGGTATCGGCCAGCATCCGGCCCATACCCAGAATCCCATTGAGAGGGGTCCGGATTTCGTGGCTCATGTGGGCCAGAAACGTTTCCTTCGCCTGGGCGGCGGCTTCAGCCGCTTCCTTGGCCTGCCGTAGCTGTTGCTCCACTAAAATGCGGGGCGTAATGTCCTGGCTGTAGCCGATAACATAGGGGGACTGCCCGGGCTCGTCTACCCGGAAATTCGAGTACAGCAGATACCGGGGCTGCCCGTCCGAGTCGGGGAGATTCATGATGCCCCGCTGCTCGGGTTGGTGGGTGATGCCCGCCAGGTAGTCTTCCAGGGCCGGCCACTGCGCGGGCGGCAAGGCCGAGGAAAGATGCTGCCCGACCAGCTGCTCAGTGGGTGCGCCCATAAACTGGACCGTGGCTGGGTTAACGGACTGCACGTAGCCCTGCAGGTCGTGGGTGATGATGAGGGCCTGAGAGTAGTTCATCAGGTCGCGGTACTGCTTCTCGCTGCGACGCAGGGCCTCCGTGGTCTGGCGCGTATCCGTAATGTCGGTGGCGACACTGATGACAATGCGGCTGCCGTCGGCGCGGACAACCGGGCGTTTGATTGCTCTAAACCACCGCGCTTCGCCGCTGGTCAGCGTGAAGGTCATTTCCACTTCCAGCTCCCGATTCAGGTCCAGGGCGCGCTGCTGGTCGGCGATGTGGCGGGCCAGCTCGGCCGCTTCCACGGAGTTAGCGGCGGCGGTAGCGTGCCGCCCCTGGGCCGCTATCTGCTGGAAAGCCGGGTTGGCATACAAGGGCTGATGCTGCTCGTCCGTCACCAGCACCAGCGTAGGGCTGGCGTCCATGACTTCATTAATGAAAGACCGTTGGTCGTTGATCAGGTTCTCCTGCTGCTGGCCATGCGCTTCCGCCCGGACCCGGTCGGTGATATCAACCTGGTAGTCCAGCATCCGGCTCAGCTGGCCCCGCTCATCCAGAATCGGGAACAGGTGGCGTAGCCAGTGCCGCTCGCTACCGGCTTCCTCCCAGGCCATGGCCTGGCCCTGCCGGCGGGCCAGGTCGAACTCCTGGCGAAAGCGGCTGTCGGCAATAACCGGCTGGCCCCGCAGCTGCTGGCGCAGCGTTGCCTCGGGCTCTACGGCCCGGTTCAGAAACAGGTAGCGCTGGTCGGCATCATACACGGCCAGGCGTGCGGGCAGGGCGTTTAAGATACCCGCGTAAAAGTGCTGTTGCTCATCGAGCTGGCGCTCTGCCTGGCGCAGGGCAGTCACATCCGTCAGGTAGAGGTGCACAAATTCTTCCCCTGGGAAAGGCAAAATGCTTACCTGGTAATCCCGCCGGGCCAGCGTTACCTGATGGAATAGAAGTTGCCGGGCATGCAGGGCGGTCTGAATAACTTTGCGTAGTCGTCGGGCCAGCTTTCCTTCCGGGTTCTCTTCGTACCAGGCTTGTAAGGGCGCGGCCGCGGCGTTGGCGTAGAGCAGTGCTCCCGTCTGGCTTAGCCGTAGAACTGGGTTGGGATTACCCTCCATCATGTGCTGGAGCACGGCTGCCCGCTCGCGCTCAGCCCACACGGCCGAAATATCCTGGTAGCTGATAATCTTGCCCATCGCTCGGTCCTGGCCCGGCAAGGTGACAGGCAGGCAGTCCCGTTGCAGCCGGCGGCCATCCCGTAGCTCCAGCACATCCGTAACCAGTACGCCCGGGGCCAAGTCTCGCGCTGCCAGCGTCGAAGCATGCTGGGTTTCGTCCTGCAACAGTTGCCTGCCCAGGGGGCGTACCTCTTCCAGGGTACAGCCCAGTAGTTCGGTGGCAGGCTTGTCCAGACCAAAGAGCTGGCATACCTGCTCATTGATGAACACAATCCGCTGCTGGTCATCCACTGCCACCAACCCCACCGGCAAATGGCTGAGCATCGTCATAAACAACGGGGCGGCGTCCGGGACAGTGATCTGTGCGGCCAGGAAGTTGGCGCGCTGCTCTGCCGCCTGACAGGCAGTCCGGGCTTCCGCGAGTTGGCGGGTGAGTTCGGCTAAGGATGACATGGGAGACGCGGCAATCGGGTGAGTTGGCGAAAGTAAACAGAATGCTTCGCCGTTTCCGTTGGATCAGGGCTCAAGGTACTAGTCAGGCCAGCAGCCCGGATGCATACTGTATTCCGATGCGGCGCTGCAGCGGACGAATCCGCTTCTCCAGCGGATGAGCCAAGAACGCAGCTTAGGGCTCCCCCCTGCTGCCGTGCTATGTAGATCAGCCGGCCTTCTGCGCAGGCCGGTTCCGGCCAGGTTCACCAAGCAATAGCCTGTCCTATCAGATACATGCCAGTGGGCAGCCCCGTCAGATCCAGCGGACCGGCAGCGTTGCCGGCGACTGGCTGCCGGCGCAGGATCCGGCCGATCAGGTCAAGTAGGGGGATTTTAAACAACTGGAAGGAAACCGCCGGCCCGGCCTCACACCTACGCCATTTTATCTGGTTATAGACTTGAAATTCAATACTTTATTCAGGCAACAGATAAAAATACAGTCTTAACGACCGTTGTCCCTACCCGCTGATGATAGCATCAGAGTACGGGTCAAGGTATCCAACCCCGATATCTTTACGGGGGCATTTGCCTACCCAAAACCACCGGCCCCCTGGTTATCTCAGGGCCAATTCCGGGTGGTTCAGGACCGAATTTGGGTAGTTCGAATAGGTTTTGCGGGCCCAGTACTACTGGGGGCTGTATTGTTGTGCCACGGAACGCCACTGGTGGCGGGCCGCTCACGTCAAATATTCCTCCCATGCAATCGGCAAAGACTTTCCTGCTGGCGCTGGTTTTGCTCCTTGGCCTGGTGCTGCGCACGGCTGCGCAGCAACCTGCCCCGGCGGCCCCTATTCTGGGCACGTGGCTCAGCGAAGACTGGAACGGCAAAATCACGTTCACGCAGGCCCCCGACCAAACCTATACCGCCACTATTACCTGGGTGCAGCCGGGGGCGGATGATAGTAAGTTGAAGGTGGGTGATGTGATTGCCAAAGGCTTGAAAGGCAGCAAAAACCAGTATGCCAGCGGCCAGCTCTACGCCGCTAAGCGCGGACGCTGGGTGAACGGCGCGGTGTACCTGGAGAGCATCAAAAAGGGTGGGGCACTTACTGTCTCCGTCAGTAAGGGCATGACTGGAGTGACTGCTTTGGTTCCTTGGAAACCTTATTGACAACCGCTTAATCTCGACAGCCCAACCCTTTTTGATGCTCTCCAGTAAACCCGGCGCGCTTTGCATCATCAAACGGCAAAGTCAACCCCTTCTTCACTTTGTCAAATTTTACCAACATGAAGCGCATCCGTATTCAACCCACTATTTTCGCTCTGCTCTTGCTGCTGGTCGCCACCGTTGCGGGGATGGGCCGCCCGACAGCCGCCCCCTTCCAAGGCCCTGGTGGCCCCGGGCGTCCCGAAATCAAGGCTTACCTAAAACAGAACGTATTGCCCGTGGTGCGGCGCCAGCGCCAGCAACTGGAACCCTTACTCTCCGCGGCAGACCAAGCCCAGCTCGCCGGCTATCGGACCCAACTCCGGGCGATTCGCCAGCAGCGCCAGGCCCTGCAGCAAAGCATCGGAGCAACTGCTGCTCCGGACAGTGCCCTTCCTGCCCTGACGGCGGTCCAACGCCAACAGGCCCAACAGTTGCGCACGCAGGCTCGGACCATTTTGCTGAGCGTGGCCCAGTTGGCGCAGAAATACGAAACCGCCATCGCCCAGCAGCTCGTGCAGCTTCAGCCCCAGAAAGAGCAATGGGCCTCCGATATCGAAGCCATTGTGCTGAAACACGCGACACCCGAGCAGCAGCAGCAGCTCAGCCGTTTCGCGGGCCGGCGGGGGCACCGGGGGGGGGCGGTCAACGGACTTTTCCGGCCCGTGGCCTTCCTGCTCCTGGCACCCAGTACCCCAGGCACTACGGGACAGCTGGGCAAGCCAACTACCTTGTATCCTAACCCGGCCGGCGCCACCGCGCAGCTCGATTACCGCGTTGAAAAAGCAGGGGCCGTGACCATCAACCTGCTGGACAGCCGGGGCCAGTTGCTGCGTACGCTCGCCACCGAAGCGCAACAGGCCCCCGGCACACATACCAAGCAAGTAGCGCTGGGCGACCTGCAGGCGGGCACTTATTACTACCAAATCACGACCCGTGCGGGCACCGAAACCAAGCGATTTTTAAAAGAATAAGTTTTGTGTTAAGCTGTTCAATAGTTTATTCCTCTATTTCCTTTCTTTTCTTCCCCGATGAAAAATATGCTTCTGCTGTTAGCTGCTGTAGCCCTGACGGCCACTTGCCGCGCCCAAACTCCCGCCACTGCGCCCCCAGCCAGTTCGGCCAGTCGGCCGGCACCCGCGCAGCGCGCCGAACGTCAGATTCAAACCCTCACCCAGGAACTTAACCTGACAGCCGAGCAAACCCCGAAAGTGGAGAGCATTGTCCAGGCACAACAGCAGGAACTTCAGGCGCTACGGGCCCAAACCAACGGGGGCGGAAACCGCCGGGGGCTGTTCAAACAGCTCAAAGCCGCCCAAGAGAAGTACAACGGCCAGTTCCGGGCCGTTCTCACCCCCGAGCAATTCACACGCTATGAGCAGCTACAAGCGCAGCGTCGGGAACAATTGCGCGACGCCCGCCAAAACCGTCAATAGCCGCTAGCAAATCACAAGTGCTGCGGTGGCAGCTGGCAAAAACAGGAAAGGGTAGTCATTTCGCCGCGCCAAGCTGCCGCTTGCCATCACAGTGCTGGCAGTAGGTAAGCGATGAGTCAGAAGGCTGGCTACCAGAATTTCACGTATAGCCCCGTAATGAGCAGGATGATAGTCGTAATCAGCGCCAGCTGCCGGGGCGACACGCGGAACATGCCGCGCTCCAACTCAATGGCTTTGGGGTTCACCGCCGGCTCGGCCAAGCTGATGACCAACTGAGCCGTGAGCACGGCCAGCAGCGGAATGGTCACGGCCCGGACTTGCCACGCCTGCCGGCCTCGGATGGGAAGCATTTGCTAAGAACTGGAGTGCATCAAAAAGCGTGGGTTAATCCTCTTTTTCAGTTGTGCTGGGCAACAGCAAAGCACCTAACCACAGAACTCGGAAATTGAATGCCCCACCCTTTTTGATGCTCTCCTATTCCTTCAAAAACCGAAAGGACGGCAGGAATCCAGCGGCCGTTTGCAGTCGCAGCAGGTACAGGCCCGCGGGGAGTGGCCGGATATCTACCCGGCCCGAGGAGCCGTTGCCGGCCGCAGTGAGCACCAAACGGCCGAGGTCGTCATAAACCGTGAGGCGGCTTACGGATGCGGCGGCCGCGTAGGTGAAGCTGGCCGCAGCCGGATTGGGGAAGAGCGTCACGGCGGTGTTCGCCGGGGCCGCGCCCTGGGTGGCCGTGACGATGGGCGCCGCAAACCGGTTAAAGAACCGGACAATGTCATGGACCAGGTCGCTGTGAAACTTGTGCTCCGTGAAACAGATGAACAGCTGGTCGTCAATGTCGTCGAAAAACGGCTGGTACGCCACCGGCAGCAGGGCCTGCCAGGGCGAGGCCGTCCGCGGGTTGAACGTGAGAAAGTCGCGGGCATCCAGCAAGCCGGCGGTTTTCAGGCGGGTGTAGATATCGGCCGACATAGTGGAGTCAATCCCGGCAATGCGCCGGAACCGGTTGGGCGTCACGGGGAAGGGCTCGTGAATCATCAGCCGGGCCGCGATGCCCCGTCCCCGCAGCAGCTGAAAATTGCTTACACAGCGCTGCAGCCGCTGAGGGTCTTCGAGCGTGTCGCGCCGCGAAGCCATCCAGTAAGTCGGCGACAAGGTGGCCGTGATGGCCGGCACCAGGCCCGGCGTCGCCCCCAGCACGTTGGCCCGGAAACCGAGCAGCCCGGCGATGATGGACGTGAAGCCGCTGCCCTGCGAGAAGCCCACCCCGAGAACCGGCGTCGCGGCGGTAATCAGGCCCTGGGTCCGAAACGAGGCCAGGATGCCCTGAATGTTCTGCACGTCGGGGTTGGCGGCCACCGTGCCCGCGTTGCTCCACTGCTTGGGCGCGGCGGGGTTGCTCAGGCGGTCGGTGCTTTCAGTGGCGAATACCGCATAGCCGGCCGCCACGGCATAGTCAAGGAACGTGCGGTTCTCCGGCCTCGTGAACCACCCCGTGGCGTTGCCGGACGCGCCGTGGTGGAAGGAGATGATGCCGCGCAGCTGCGCCGCCGGCCGGGGAAAGTGGTAATACAGATTACTGCCGTTGAACCGCTGAAAAACGGGCGTCCAGGCGGGGGCGGCCCGGTACACGGGCGTCAGGGTAGCCGTGGGCACGGGGGGGCGCACCCGCGTGGCCACCGCGAAAGTGTCGCTGAGCACGGCCGCCGGCGTGGCCAGCCACCGGTCGAACACCTGCCCGGCCGGGGTGGGATTGGCCAGCACGTAGGCCGTGTCGGCGGGGGCGTAAGTGCCGCTGCCGTAGCCGCCGCGCACCGTCAGCTGGGCACTGGCCGGGCCGGAGCTGCCCAACGAAAAGGCCAGCAATAGGCCGGATAGTAGCTTTTCCATGCGAATAAAAGGATAGGAACAATTAGTACAAGATGAAGCCCGGCGGTGGGCCGCTTGCTCACGGTGCGGCGGCGGTACAATTCATTCCGGACGACGTGCCTGCCCGCCCCAGCGGCAGGCACGTCGTCCGGGCGACCGAGGTCGGCCGCGGCCTGCCCCGGCGCGGTGCGGCGAGCTGGCTCTTATTCCACGGCCAGGCGTTGCGTCGCCGACCCGCTGCGCACCAGGTACACGCCGGCCGGTAGACCGGTCGGCAGCGCCAGTCGGGTCGTGCCGGTGGCATCGGCCGGGGCGGTGGCTACTGCCCGGCCCAAGGCATCGCAAATGGTCACCGGGGCCCCGGCCTTCGCGTCCAACACCGTCAGGGCGGCACGGGCCGGGTTGGGGTAAATTTGCAGGGTTCCGGGCCGGCTGGTCGCGGTGGTTGCGCTCAGTGGCTGGCTGCTGCTCAACTTATCGACGCTGGTGGTGACGAAGGGCTTGCCGGGCTCGTAGGCGTGGTCCCGCAGGACGTAAATATCCGGGCCGTCAAACGCCAGGGCGCGGGCCCAGATTCGCTCCGCCGTTTGGTCAAACTGATTCAGGCGCAGCAGGTTGCCGTTGAAATCGTACAGGGCCAGGGCCATGTCCTCGCTGGTGATAAAGCCCAGGCTGTTGTTGGTGGCCCCGCTGAAGCTGCCGTTCGTGTAGAATATTACCCCCACGCCGGTGCCCGACAGCGCGATGCCGTCCGCGCCCTGGCCTTCGGTTGGGCCCAATTGTTTCAGCCAGACCACCCCATGCGTTGTGTGGTCAATGCGGGCTGTGTACACCTGCTGCAATTGCGGATTGCCAAAGCCCGGGACTATCGCCCCGGAGGTGAGGCCGTTCAGAAAGATGTCGCCGCTGCCGGGGTCCACCACCAGGGCGTAGGCCAGGTCGTTTTCGGGCGAGCCGTACTGCGTGCTCTTGATTTTCACGCCGGCCGGCGATATTTCCGTGATGAACAGGTCGTAAGCCCCCCGGGGAGTGCCCGTGTCCCCGACCTGCCCCCGGGTGTCGCCGAACAGAATCACGTTCCCGTTATTCAGGGTCTGGCTGCCAAAAACCCGGTCGTTTTCGGGGGTGCCAAACTGCAGCTTTTCCAATACGACGCCCGCAGTTGATATATGCGCCGCTATGGCGTCGACCCCGCCCGCGTTGGCCTGGGTGAAGGTGCCGCTGCTGAAGCCAGTGGCCATCACGGAGCCGTCGTTCAGGAAGGAGATGCCGTAGCCAAAATCCTTGCCGTCGGCCGTGCCGAAAGTAGTCGTCTGCTGCCAGACGCCGTTGCTGTTGAGCTTGACGACGAACACCTCATCCTGGCTTGCCAATGCCCCGCCGGAGCTGCCGATGCCGGCAATGCCGTAGAGTGGGTGCGCGGTCAGGGTGCGGATGTACTCGTTGGGGTTGCTCAGCCAGGTCCAGGCCAGCACCCCGTTCTGATAGGCTTTTACCACGGTTTTCCGCAGCGTGAAATCGTAAAACGCCACCACGATTTTATTGCCCAGGGTGGTCATGGCCTCCCCGCCCGTGTGGTTCAGGGAGAGGTCGAGGGTGGCGCTGATGCTGCCCACCGTGCAGGCGGGCTGCGTGAGGGTCGAGGCGCTCTGGGGGGTGAAATCCGGGACGAACGGCATGATGCCTTCTACTTTTAGCTGACCGCTGGACGCCGAATTGACCACCACGTAGTAGCTGCCCCGGATGGGCGTGTTGAGGTCGATGGAATCTCCCTGGGCCAGAAACCGACCCTGAAAATCCAGCAGCTTGAGGACGGGCGCCGCGCCGCTGTAATTGATGGGCTTGATTTTGATTCGTTCGCCCCGCAGCACCTGGTTAATCAGGTGCTGCCGGGTGCCGGGCGCCATCGAAAAGGTGCCGGTCGACAGAGTCGGCCCCTGCGGGGTGATGGGGATGGTCCGCACCACGCTGGTGCCGTTGGACAAGGCAGCGGTGAGGGTAACGGGCGTCGTGCCGACGTCGTACCGCACGATGGAATTGGTGGTGGGGCCCAGCAGCTGGCCGTTGGCGGAAATCGACCAGCTCACGGTTGCCCCCGGCGGCAGCGCGACGCTGGAATACTGCCCTTCTGCGTTGGGCAGTAGCGACTCCGGGCCGTTATAAGAAACCGTTTGCGCCCGCCCCGCGACGCTGGCTAGCAACGCGAAAAGAAGGAGTAAGGTCTTTTTCATGGTCATCTGGTTGGAAATCATCCGGGCCTCTTTCACCTGGCTTCCCGATGGTGGTTTAAGCGGGTGCAGGGCCTGACCCCGGGCAAACTACTGGCCGCCGCGCCGGGCGCGGAGCCGCTCCTGCTTGAACACCTCGTACTTGCCGTATTGCTCCGCGGTCAGCACGGCCTTCATCTTCGCATCCGTAGCGCCGCCGATGCGCTGCAGCTCGCTCATCATTTGCTGCCGGTCGCCGCCGGCATTGTCGCGGGCGGCCTGCAGCTGGCCCACCTGCTCGCGCAGAATGGCCGTGACCTGGGGCTGCTGCTCGGGCGTCAGCTTCAGCTCGGCCGCCAGTTCCTGCAGCATCTCCTGACGGTTGCCGCCGCCAGCGGAAGTCCGGGTTTGCGCTGCCGAGGAGGCGGCGGCGGGTGTCGTGGTAGCCGCGGGCTTGGTGGTGGAGCAGGCTACGCACAGCAGCGCCAGCAGAAACGTCGGATAGGACAGAGTTTTTTTCATGGGAATAAGGGGCCGCAATGGCAATGAGTAAGAAAGGTCCCGAGCAATCGGGTGGCAGTCTATTGATGTATCTGGTGGCAGTTGGTTTAATGCAGCTCTCGAAGCAGGCGGACGGCTTGACTGAAACCTCACCCCTGCTTATTCACGCCCTCATCTGGTCAGGGGCGTTTCGCAGCGGTGCAAATCGAAGGTTTGCTGGCCTACGGGCTTGCCGTAGTAGTACACCCACACCTTGTTGGGCCCCACCACGTACTCGGGGTCCACCGTCACGCCGTCGAGGGTGCTGATTTTGAGGTGTGCTGGTTCGCCCAGGATGCCCTTGAGCCAGATTTCGCCCTTGGTGCTGCCTGGAATGCCGCCGCCGGCGTACACCTGGTAGGCTCCGTACACCCGGCCATCGAACGCGAAGGGTTCGAACGAGGTCAGGGTGTAGGGCTGGATGGCCGTGGGCGTGGCGTGGCTCTCGATTTCGGTGTAGAGGCCGCCGGCCTGCTGCTGGCAGATGGTGAGCCGGCCGGCGTTTCTGCTGCTGGACAGGTACTGCTGGCCGTTGAGCGCGAAGGCCAGGTCGTCGACGTGGTGAAAGGCGGCGCCGTCGTTGGTGGCCAGGGTGGAAGTCCCCGTCTGCCCGTTCCAGAGCTTGATGTCGAACACCGGCTGGGCGGGGTTACCCCGGAAAGGGTAGAGCAGCGTTTCCGAGTTTTTCAGCCAGCGCGGGAAGGTCAGCTCGTAGGCCGAGCCGGCGGTGTTCTTCACTTCGGCCGCCACGAACACGCGGGTGCCGGGCGCATCGGAGCGGAGGCAGAACAGGCTGTCCTTGGTCGAGGCCACGCTGGACTTTACCACGTAGCTCACCCAGAAGTAGGGCCGGCCGGGGTCGTGCGACACGTTGAGGAGGGACTTTTGGTCGGCGTTGAGCGGGCTCAGCGTGTGAGCCGTAAGCGTGTTGGTGCCGCTGCGGCGGAAGTAGCGCAGCTGGCCGCTCTCGTTCTGGAGCAGAAAAAACGGCCCCTGGCTGTCGGCACCCCAGTAGGGCCAGCCCTGGCCCAGGATGGTGTCCACGTACTGCTTGCCCGCCAGGTCGGGCAGGCCAGTGGTCAGGTTCACGTCGGCGTAGTAGACCTTGGCCCGGCCGCCCCCGATGGCTTCAATCCACACCATCGAGCGGCTGTCGTCGGAGAATTCCACCTGCAGGAAATTGCTGCCGATGATTTCATCTTTGGGCACAAAGGCCGCCGGGGTAGGACCCGGCGTGGGGTCGGGTGCAGAACTGTCGGCCTGGCAGGCCCCCAGGAGTGCGGTGCCCAGCACGAGCAACCCGGCGAACCGCCGGGTCAGGCCGCCCGCCACGCGGGTAAGTGTACTGCGGCCCACGGTTTCCGCGGGGGTGCATTCGATAATCATGGGGCGGGGACTATGGGATAAGGGTATCATGGAATCGGTGTAAGCGGTTTGTTCCAACGTTTGCCCCCGGCCTCCTCTCCGAAAAGGAAAGGGGGAAGCTGGACGGGTTAGAAGGGTCCATCGACCCGGACCAGCCTAAAGCCCCGTTTCGCAGCGCCGCAGGCGCAGGATGGTGGTCGGGTCGAGGTTGCCGTCGGGGGTGGCGGCGTCGTCCACTTCGGTGTAGTAGACGTAGAGGTTGGTGGCCGTCGGGTACGACTCCGGGTCGGTGCGGACGCGGACGGCGGCGTCGGACACCATCTTGTACGTCGGCGCGGTGGCGCTCACGCTGGCCAGCCAGATTTCGGCCGGCAGGCCCGACGTTTCCAGCGGCGAGGCCGAAGCCATGAACGTGATGTAGGACTTGCCCTTGTAAATCACCGGCTCCGGCGAGCCGATGTTCACGTAGGCCGGGTTGGTGGAAGGGCAGCGGAACTGTTGGAACGGGGCGTAGGTGTTGCTGCCCGGCGCGGTTTCCTTAAACACCCGAATTTCGTTGCCGTTGGCCTTGGCGAAGAACATGCGTGCGTTGCCCTGGTCGGGCGCCCGCCACATGTAGGGCCGCGAGTAGGTGGTGCCGCTGCTTTGGGTGAGCTGCACGGGCGCGGCGGTGGGGGTGGCGGGGTTGAACAACCCAACCTGGCTGTTGGGCAGAATGCCGGTCAGCACCTGCTCGTCCTCGGCCCAGTGGGCGTCGGAAAAACTGCCGATGGAAAACTCGGTGCCGGGGTTGTTGAAGAATTTATATTTCGTGGTGCCGGTGCCGGGCGAAGTCGCGCATTGAAACGCGGCCACGTTGTCGTTCGGGTTCTTCGTGGCCCGCGGCAGGAAGCGGTTGGGCGTGGCCATGAGCGTATTGAGCGTCCAGGTCGCGGCAGACGTACCGGCCGCGCCGGTTTCGGTGGCCACGGCCACGTAGCGGCTGCCACCGCTGTTTTTGGTGTACACGATGGCCGCGCCGGCTTGGATGAAGGCCCACTCGCCGGCGTTGAAGGTAGAAGTAAGCGGCACCACGTCGCCACCGTCCACCAGCGTTTGCTGCCCGTTGCCCACGGCCAGCTTACCCGTCGCGGGGTCGATTTTACACACCCAAATTTTGTGGTCGGTGATGGACTGCCAGCAGATGCGCCCGGTGTAGGGGTCAAATTCGGGGTCGCCAATCTGCGCCCGCTCGTCGCTGACCAGGATGTCGGTGGCGCTGTCCGGGGCGCTGGGCGTGGGCGTGGTAGTGGCCTCTTTGCCGCAGGCGCCGAGTAGGAGAGCGGTGCCAAGCAGCCATGGCGCCCGGAGGGATGAGGGGAATTTCATGAAGCGGTTAGTTTTTGACAATTACTTTTTGCGCGAGTGATTCGGTCGCCGTCCGCGCCCTGATGAAGTACAGTCCTTCCGCAAAGCCGGCTGAATTGATGGTTGCCGTGGCCGCGTTGGGGGTGGCCGCAAACACCTGTCGCCCCCGCGCGTCGTACACGTAAAGTTCCCGCAGGGCACTGGCCCCCTCCATGTTGATGACGCCCTGCGCCGGATTGGGGAACACCGTCAGCCGCAGCGGCGCGGTTGCCGCGGCCATCGAGGTCAGCGGAGCGCTGGCCAGGCCCGCGCTGCACTTGCGCAGGGCCACGGGGTGCACGTTGCCGTTTTGGTTGTACTCGTAGTAGTAGATGTAGGCCTCGGTGGGCGTGATGAACACCTCCGGGTCGAGGCGCAGGGCCACCCGGCTGTCGCTCACCTTGCGGAAGAAGGGGCGGGGCGGGCGGGGTCCAGGGCCACCACCCACACGTCGGCCGGCAGGGAGTTGCTCTGCGAGCCGGGAATGAACTTGCGGGCCGCCGCGCACACGAACAGGTAGGACTTGTTCTGAAACACGAAGGGCTCGGCGGAGAAGTAGTAGCCGTACGACGGGTCGGGCAGCCGGACATCGTACACCGGCGTAAAGGCGCTGCCCACCTGGCGGTACAGACGCAGAATGGTGTCGTTCACGGTGCAGTACAGCAGGCGGGCGTTGCCGTAGTCGGGGGCGTTCCAGGTGAAGGCGTCAATCTTGTTGCCGGAGTCGAACGTGAGCTGAGTCAGGTTCGCCGTGGCCAAGTCGTAGCGGAAAATCTGGGTCGTGCCGTTCACCGCGTCGTTGGTGAGCAGCGCCTGCTCGCCCTCGATGAACCGGGGCCCGCTGGAACTGTTGGCGCCGTACGGCACCGGGGTATCGCTCACCGGATTGGCCACCGCGCTCCAGTGAATGGTGAAGTTGAGCAGGTTGTTGCCCCGGGCGTACACCAGCCGCGCCGCCGGGTCGGTGGGGTTCTTGCTGCAGATGGTGGCGAAGCGCCGACCCGTCAGCGAGGCGCTCAGGTCGGTGGCGGTGTAGCCGGTGCCGTTCCAGATGGCCTGCCCGATGTGCTTGTCGGCCGTGCCGATTTGCTTGGTGTAGAACACGTCGGCCCCGCCCACCCGGTAGCCCCACTCCGGCCCGTTAAGGGACTGGGTGACGGACGTCAGCGCGGTGTCGAACAGGTAGTCTTTGCCGCTGGCCGACACCAGGTTGCCCGTTTGGCTGTCCAGCATCCCCACATAGCCGCGGTTGTTTTCGTCCTGAAAGCAGAGCCGGTTGCCCGCCTGCCAGATTTCGAAGTCCAGGTAGCTGGCGGTCGGGTCGCCGATGCGCACGTCCTGCACCGTAAACTGGGCCCGGGCCGGGCCGAAGAAGGCCAGTAGGGTGAGCGTGAAGAGTAGGATTCTTTTCATGGGGAGGGCATTTGAAGCTGTGAGGCGCTCGCTACGAAGAAGCCGGCCAGCGCATCGAACTGCTGTTAGCTATCAGACTGTTCTTTGGTTGGCGCGTTTAATTCCCGAGAAATGGCCACAACCGCACGCCCCGCCGTGGTGCCGGGATGTTGGATTTCGCCGACTGATTTTTGGGGGGCATTTGACCGCCCGTGAATGGCCTGGTTTCCCGCGCAGCGCGTAAGCAGGGGGCGGGCAAGCTTCGCACCAGCCCGTTTTTCTGCCCTGAGCGAAGCAGCCGCTAACAGGTTGTGTTGCGTGGCGTGCCAGGTAGCCGTTGCCCTCGGCTTACTGAAAACACGTTTCCAGAAAAGCCCGGAGCGCCGGCGTAACCACGGTTTCGTTCGGTTCCCCGATGGCGTTGTTGACGCCCTCGTGGTCGTAGCGGCTGCCGTCTACCTGGCTCACCACGGTGCCCGCCGCCTGCAACTGGCTGATGAAAGCGTTGGCGTTGGCGATGCGCGCGGCGGCACCGCGCTTGGCGACGAAAAACCGGGGGTAGACGGTGCCCGCGGCTACGTGGGTCATCGGCGAGGCCTGCCGCAGGGCGGCCGGGTCGTTGCCGAAAGCGTTTTGGTAGATGTCCTCCCCGCCCTGCCCCGTCAGGTCGTACGTGTCCGTGTCGATACTGGCCACGCCCTGCAGCCGGTTCAGGGCCAGGCCGCGCGCGGGCAGAAACTGCGGGCTCGTGCCCGTCAGCGACACGAGGTGGGCGCCGGCGCTGTGGCCCAGCAGCACCACCTTGGCCGGGTCGCCGCCGTGCGCGTCGATGTTGCTCAGCACCCACTGCACGGCGTCGGCCACGTCGTTGTTGTGGTCCGGAAACTTGATGCGGTTGGGGTTATCGAGTTCAAATGAGAACGGGCTGAGCCGGTAGTTGACGCTCACAAACACGTAGTTCAGGGAGCTGAACAGGCTGAGCTTGTTGGCCAGCTGCTGCGCCTTGTCGCCCTGGCGCCAGCCCCCGCCGTGCACCCAGATGACCACGGGCCGCGGCGCGGCGCTGGTACCGGTAGTAGCGCCGGTGGTGTACACGTCCAGGCTGAGCAGGTTGGCGTTGGTGCCCGGCAGCGTCTTGTACTGTGCAGTGGTAGGCTCGCCGTAGGTATTGGTGGGGGAAGGGCCGTCGTTCTTGGTGCAGGCGGCGCTGCCTAGTAATACGGCGGCAGCAAATAGGGAGGTCAGGAAATGGCGCATGGGGCAGTGGAGTGACTTTTTACCATAGAGGAAGATTTGCCTTCGGGGTTTAAGCGCTTGATTCCCAAACAAAAAATCTTTTCCCGGGGGGTAAACCTGTTCCCGCTGGTCTTGTCTGAAGGGCTGAACATTACCCCCGACGCCCGTGAAAATATTGTACTTTGCCTTTTTTATGCTGCTGCTCCCTTGCCGGTTTGCGGCTGCTCAGCAATGGGCCAAGTCCTACTCCGCCGGGCAAACGGTGGCCGGCCAGTACCTGGGCGGCACCGAAATCCTGCACCTCGTGCCGCACAAGGGTCGGCTTTACGCCGGTAACAGCTACTGGATGGAAAGCCGGCGCACCCTGCCCGTGGCCGGCTGCCAGCTGCTGAGCAAGGCTTCGCCCACCGCCCCCTGGCAGGAGGAAAAGGAGTTTCCGGGCAGTTTGCGAATAAACAACCTTAAGCAGTTCATCTTCACCCGCGACCACAACGGCAGCGTGCTGGCCCGGCCCGATACGGTGCTGCTGGCCAACCCCGGCAACGGCGACGGCCGGCTCATCGTGTACCTGCGCGACGACGCGGCCAACACCTGGGTCAAGGACAGCATCACGACCTTCACCACCCCCGGGGCCGATGTGAGCGTCCGTTCCGCTGGAATGCACTACGACGCGGCGGCCAACCGGCAATACATCTTCCTTGGCCTCAAAACCACCGGCGTGCTGCGGGGCGTGTATAATCCCACCCTGTCCACCAAAATAGACTGGACGCTGGTGCCGGAGCTGGTGGTGGGCCAGGAGTTTCGGGTGATGGGCTTCACGGAGTCGAACGGGGTGCTCTACTGCGGCACGAGCGAGAACGGCGTGGCCCGCATCTACCGCCGCAACGACTCGGCCACCAGCCCGAGCTGGACCCAGATTTGGACCGACAACCAGGGCAGCACCAACGCTGATATCCGCGGGCTGTCGGTGGTCGACCTTCCCGGCGGTGGCCAGCGGCTGTGGTTTTCCTGGGCCGGCAGTGCCCGCACCCTCGACCCGGCCACCGGCCTGGCCCAGGCAGAATTCGCCTATGCGCCCGACCTGGCCCTACGCCTGGGCACGCCCATCAACGGGGTGCTGGCTGCCTACAATGACAACATTCTGAATTGGTACAACCCCCTGCGCCAGGCCACCGTGCAGCTCATCGGCTTTGAGGCCCGCTACACCACTCCCGGCCCCCGCGCCCACGTGGACCGCTGGAGCATCGACGGCATGTACTACGAGCGGGCCATCGTGAACGGGGCGGTCGGTTACACCCTGAAAAACATTCTGCAGAACGGCACGCCGCCCACCGACACCCTGCTGGCCGTGCGCATCCTGTGCGTGTCGCCCTTTGCCTCCGAAGCCGGCCGGGTGCTCTACGCCGGCGGCTACGACAGCAACGGGGTGCCGGCCAGCCAAACCGCCTGGGTGTACCGGGGCGACTTCCGCCTGAACCCCACCGCCACGCGCGGCGCGCTGGCCGACGCGGCCGGGGTAAGTGCCTACCCCAACCCGGCCCGCTCGGTGCTCACCATCGAGGTGAAAAACCACGCCTTCCGCGGCGCTTTCCTGGCCGACATGGCGGGGCGGGTGGTGCAGCGCGTTACTTCGCCAACGCTGGACGTACACACCCTGCCGGCGGGCCTGTACGTGATGACCATCGTCACGGATGGCGGGCAGGTGACCAGGAAAGTGGTCATTGAAAAAAATTAAGGCAGTTTTCCAGCCCGGCCCTGCACTCCGCAACCCCCAGATACCTGACGTGTAAATCCATTCTTAGCAGGAGAGCATCAAAAAGGGTGGGGCACTTCCTGTCTCCGGTCAGACCTAGCATAACTGGAGTGACTACTTTCCTCCCTTGGAAACCTTATTGATAACCGCTTAATCTCAACAACCCCACCCTTTTTGATGCTCTCCGATAGTCCGCGCTTACTTCCGGAAGTGCGCTGACCGGTGGTGCGCGGGGCATTGGTCTACCCAAAACTACCGTGCCCCCTGGTCATTTCAGTGCCAAGTTCGGGTAGTTCAGGACCGAATTTGGGTAGTTCGAATAGGTTTTGCGGGCCTAGTACTACTGGGGGCTGTATTGTTGTGCCACGGAACGCCACTGGTGGCGGGCCGCTCACGTCAAATATTCCTCCCATGCAATCGGCAAAGACTTTCCTGCTGGCGCTGGTTTTGCTCCTTGGCCTGGTGCTGCGCACGGCTGCGCAGCAACCTGCCCCGGCGGCCCCTATTCTGGGCACGTGGCTCAGCGAAGACTGGAACGGCAAAATCACGTTCACGCAGGCCCCCGACCAAACCTATACCGCCACTATTACCTGGGTGCAGCCGGGGGCGGATGATAGTAAGTTGAAGGTGGGTGATGTGATTGCCAAAGGCTTGAAAGGCAGCAAAAACCAGTATGCCGGCGGCCAGCTCTACGCCGCTAAGCGCGGCCGCTGGGTGAACGGCGCGGTGTACCTGCCTAACCCACGGACGCTGGAGCTGAAAGGCTCAGTGGGCCCCATGAGCCAGACCCAGACCTGGACCCGCGTGGCGGCCAACTAGCGTGGTTTTTACGGTAGGCAGCCCGTATTTCCGGTCTGGTCAGAAAATCTCATTTCCCATGAAAAAAGCGACGGTGGGCGGGCTGCTCCTGAGCCTGGCCCTGGCTCAGGCCAAGGCGCAGAGCCAGCCCGATACGGTGCGCATTGCATCGGTGGGGGCCGCTATTGACGGGGCCCTGCTGCACAACCCGACGCAGGCCGTGTACCAGCAGCAGCTCCGGCAGGCGCAGTACAACTACAAGGCTGCCAAAGGCTTGCGGCTGCCCCAGGCTTCGGCCGGCTTCACGGGCACGGATAACCTGAAGCTGCCCGTCACGCCCGTGCCGGGCGAGCTAGTTGGCCGGCCCGGCACCACGTATTATGCGCAGTTTGGCCGGCAGTACGCCTACACCGCCGGCCTCACGCTGTCGCAGAAGCTGTTTGACTGGCCGACGGTGCTGCAAGCGAAAGTGGCCCAGGGCAACGTCGAGCTGAACCGGGCGCAACAAGCCGCTTACGCCCAAACGCTGAAAGAGCAGGTGGCCCAGCTGTATTTTTCGGCGCTGATTGCCAAGGCGGCTTTGCAAATCAACCAGCTGGATGCCCGCCTGGCGGATACCGTGCAAACGCTCGCGCGGCAGCGCCTGCAGGCAGGCACCGCCGACTTGCTGTCGGCCAACCAGGCCGCCATCAACGCCAGCAACGTGCGCCAGAACCAGGCCCAGAGCCAGCAGCTGTTCGACCAGAGCCTCGAAAACCTGAAAGTCCTGCTCGGCGAAAAGCCCACCCGTGAGCTTTGCCTGACGGAAACCCTCCCCCCCGGAGCCGTGCCGGCCGGCGCTGGCCCGGCGCTGCAGCCCGACAAAACCCTGGCGCCCTACGAAACCCAGCTGGGCCTCGCGGCTACCCAAAGCCGCTTGCAGCGCGCGGCCGCCTACCCGGCTATTGCGGCCTCGGCGTTTCTGGGCAACCAGCAGTTTCGCGACGACTTTGGCTTGTCGTTTGGGGCTAATGCCTGGCGGCCGTACCAGTACATTGGGCTCAGCATCAACGTGCCGCTGTTTACGGGCTTTGCCAACTACAACAAGAACAGGAGCACCGAAGCCCAGGCCACCATTGCCCAATTGCAGCTCGACCAGGCCCGCGACCAGAGCGTCAGCCGCGACCGGCTGCTGCTGAAAAACCAGGCCGCTTACCGCGACATGGTGAGCAGCAGCGCCACCAGCTTCCGCCTCTACGGCGACAACCTGCGCCTGAGCCAGCAGAAGTACCGCGAGGGGGTTTTGCCGCTGGATGGGTACCTGCGCGCCTTCCAGGACTACCTGATGGCCGAAAACCTGTACCTGAACAACTTATCCTTGTTTCTTGCCAACTACGCCAGCCTCCTGGCCCGGCAGTAGCGCTGGTAATTAAGCATTCTGTGCTCATGAAACGCATCTGTTATCGACTGCTTTTGGTGCTGGCCGTGGCCGGGCCCGCCGGCTGCCGGCCCGCGCCGGAAGTAGCGCCCCAGCGCCGCGACATCGTGGATGCCGTGTTTGGCAGCGGCCACCTCGAAAACGCCCGCCAATACACCGTAGTGGCCAATGCCGAAGGCTTTTTGCAGGCCGCCTACGCGGCCGAAGGCGATACGGTACCGGCCGGCAAGGTCCTGTTTCGCCTCGCCAACGCCGTGCAGCGCAGCCAGGTAGCCAACGCGGCCGTAAACCTGGACTATGCGAAAAGCAACGCGCGGCAGGGCTCGCCCCAGCTGGCGCAGCTGCAGCTGCAGCTGGCCCAGGCGCAGCAAAAGCTGCTGGTCGACTCGGCCAACTACGCCCGCTACGGGCGGCTGGTGAAAACCCAGGCCGTCGCAACGGCCGACTTTGAAAACGCCCGGCTCACGTACCAGACTTCGCAGTCCAACCTGCGCGTGCTGCTGAAAAACCGCGCCGAACTGCAAAACACCCTCAACCTGAGCGTGGCCAACGCAGCCAACCAGTACACGATTCAGCGCGAGAATGACCGGTACTACGTGCTCAGCAGCGAGCAGCCGGGCGTGCTGATGAACGTGCGCAAAAAACCGGGCGACTACGTGCGCAAAGGCGACGCCCTGGCCCTGCTGGGCGCGGGAGGCAGCCTTATCAAGCTCGACATTGCCGAGGATGACATTGGCCGGGTGAAAGTGGGCCAGCCGGTGCTGATTTCGTTGAACAGCGACAAAGCCCAGACCTACCGCGCCACCATCCGCAAAGTGTACCCCGCGTTCAACACCACCGACCAGTCGTTCGTGGCCGAGGCCACCTTCAACCCGCCCCCCAGGGGGCTGCTGAATGGCACCCAGCTGCAGGCCAACATCATCGTGGAGGAAAAGAAGAATGCCCTGGTTATTCCGTCCTACGCCCTGCTCAACGATGCCTACGTGCTGCTGGACGGCGGCAAGCAGAAGCGAGCCGTCGGGGTTGGCATCCGCACCCTGGAGTGGACGGAAATTACCCGCGGCCTGCGCGCCACCGACCGGCTCACCCTGCCCAAAGCGAAGTAGCGATGCTGGCCACGAACTTCAAAATCGCCCGGGTGCACCTCACCACCAACCTGCGGCAGACCGTGGTGGCCCTGCTGGGCGTGGTGTTCGGCATTTCGATGTACATCTTCATGAACAGCTTCATGGCGGGCGTCAACGATGCGCAAACGGTGCTGGCGTTCACCTCCTTAGCGCACGTGCGGATTTACAACAACGGGCCAGCCGACAATACCAATCTGGTGAAAAAGGTGTATCCGGCCGCGACCATTTCCCACATCCGCAACGCGCGGGTGCTGCCCTACACCACGGGCATCAAAAACACGGCCGCCATCCTGGCCCTGGTGCGGGCGCAGCCCGAGGTGGTGGCCATCACGCCGCAGGTCAACATCAACGTGTTTTTTCGCAACGGCGGCGCCAAGCTCAACGGCACGCTCTCGGGCGTTGACGTGGAGAATGAAGACAAGCTCTTCGGCATCGGGGGGTACATGACCGTCGGCACCTGGGCCAGCCTGCGCTACCGCCCCGACGGCATCATCCTCGGCGCCGACCTGGCCCACGACCTGAGCGTGCACGTCGATGACAATATCAACATCCTCACCTCCGACGGCATCAGCCACAATTACAAGCTCATCGGGCTGTTTCAAACCAATGTCAAGCAGGTAGATAAGGCCAAGGCCTACCTCAACATCACCGCTGCCCGGCAGCTGCTGGCTGAAAACCAGGAGTACGTGACCGACCTGCAGGTGAACGTGCAGGATTACGAGCAAACCGCCCCGCTGGTGCAGCGCATTGCGCCGGTGATTCCCTATAAAGTGGAAAGCTGGCAGGATGCCAACCAGCAGCTGGAAGCCGGCTCGCAGCTGCGCAACATCATTGCCCTGGCCGTGTCGCTGACCATTTTGCTGGTGGCGGGCTTCGGCATCTACAACATCATGAACATGACCATCAACGAGCGAATCAAGGAGATTGCCATTCTGAAAGCCATGGGCTTTTCGGGCGGCGACGTGACCCAGATTTTTGTGACCCAGGCCCTAGTTATCGGCCTGGTGGGGGGCCTGGTGGGGATGGTGTTTGGCTACGGCGTAGCCCGAATCGTGAACGTGATTCCCTTTAAAATCGCGGGTCTGCAAACGCTGCCTATGACCTACCACCCCAGCAACTACCTGCTGGCGTTCGGGTTTGGGGTGCTGACCACGCTCATCGCGGGGTATCTGCCGGCCCGCAAGGCCGCGAAAATCGACCCCGTGGCCATCCTCAGAGGGTAAGAAATGGAAAGCCACATCGCCCTGCGGGCCGACAACATTGTCAAGTATTTCTACGAGCCCGAGAAATTCCAGGTGCTGAAAGGCATCAGCTTTGAGGTGAAAAAAGGCGAGTTCCTGGCCCTGACCGGCAAGTCGGGCTCGGGCAAGTCGACGCTGCTCTACGTGCTGTCCACGATGGATACCGACTACGAAGGCCAGCTGCACCTCAACGGCGAGGCCCTGACCGGGCGCACTCAAAACCAGCTGGCCGCTTTCCGCAACGAGCACATTGGCTTCGTGTTCCAGTTTCACTACCTGCTCACCGACTTCACGGTGCTCGACAACGTGATGCTGCCGGCCCTGAAGCTTAACAAAAAGAGCCGGGCTGAAATCGAGGAGAAGGCCTACCAGAACCTGAAGCTGCTGGGCCTCGACGGCCAGGCCCTGAAGCTGGCCAGCCGCCTCTCGGGCGGGCAGCAGCAGCGCGTGGCCATTGCCCGCGCCCTGATAAACGACCCGGCCGTGATTATGGGCGACGAGCCAACCGGTAACCTGGATTCGAAGAATACGCAGAACGTTTTTGAAATCTTCCGGGAGCTGGCCCACGAGCGCGGGCAAACCATCATCGCCGTGACCCACGACGAGGACTTTGCCCGCAACAGTGACCGGATAATTGATATGAGCGACGGCCTGATTGTGTGAGGGCCGCCCGGTACCCGCCCGCGTAATGCAACAGGGCGGGCTGCCCCTGACGAAGACGCTGTTTTGTAGCTGCTAACTCCGGCGTTGCCCCATACTTTTCCGCACTGGTATTTGCGCCCCATGCTGGCTACGGCCATGCTGCTCTCGCTGCTGGCGGGCGCGTCCCGGCTATGGCCTTGGGTGTTATTAAACAAATACGGGAAAAACCTCCGACTCGGAAGCCAAGGGGCCTGAATGTTACTGATAAGGCCCAAAAGCGCCGTAAGAGTAACGAGGGTTGATAATTTTCCCTCGCCCATTAAGGCTACCAGAAGAGGGTAGTGAAAATGAACGTTGCGACTATATTTTATCTGTTTCTTGCATAAAATATTGACTTTTAAGCCCATAATAAGCAAATCAGCGTAGTTGCGGGGCGGAGGCGGAGGTTTTTCCCTATTTGTTTAACAACACACTAGGCATATCAAGGCTCATTCAGTGTCGGGACTCCTACTCACCATCCTGGGCCTTAAAAAGCTCGCAAACGGGCCGCTGTTTGACGCGGCCACCAAGAAGCAGTTTTCTCGCCTACTTGCCGAAAACAAGCTGCCAAAGGCTCTTTCGCGCTGGCTCGGCTAACTTGGATGCAATGCCCTCAACCATTTGCGTCAGCTGCTCCACCTGCAGCTGCAGGTCGCGGGGGCTGGCCGGCAGCTGCGATTGGGTGAGCTGGCCCTGACAGAAGGAACGCATATCCTCGTTCACAAATTGGCCGATGGTCTTGCCGGCGCGCTGGGCGGTTTTCTCCACGATGGCCCGCGTTTCCATATCTACTCCCCGAATGGCCCAAAGTCCTGTATCGGGGGCCTTGCGGGGCCGGCCTCCCTTGGCTTTGGGTGTAGTTATGTTTTGTTCGGGTTCTGTTGCGGCTTCCCCAGCAGAAGTACTACTTAACTCCGGTTCTGTCCTGCATTTTGCTGACTCATCCGGTTTTGTTAAACGTTTATTTTAACAGCGAATGTAGGATAGTTCAGGATATGGATGTTTAGTATTACAAAACCATGAGTTTAGTTTACAAGACTCAAATGTTTATTATACAAGGTATTACAGCAACAAGCAGTCCATACCCCCCTAGTGGATATCAGTACTGGAATATCTCCTGCAGCCGGTCACAGACGGCCTGCGCCGTGGCTTTGGGCAATACACCTAAGCGGCGTACCAGGCGGGTTTTGTCCACGGAGCGGATGTGGTCGAGCGCGACCTGGCCCTCTTTGCCCTGGAAAGTGCAGTCCACCCGGGAAGGGTAGTCACGCCGGGTGCTCGTCAGAGCCGCAATAGTGACCGTGCGCAGGTAGCGGTTCATCTCGTCGGGGGAGAGCACGACACAGGGGCGGGTCTTATTGATTTCGCTGCCCTGGGTCGGGTCAAGGTTGATGAGCCACACCTCGAAGCGCTGCACGCCTACCACTGCCATTCCGTTTCTTCAAAGGCCTCATCCGAAAAGCCCTCCAACAGTTCGCCCTCCGGAGCCTGGCCCTGGGCAATGGCTTGTTGAAAGCGCTCGTCCCAGCCCTGGCGGCGGGTCTTCACGACCGGCTTAATGAGCAGGCCTTCGGGCGTGGGCTGCAGGTCTACCTCGCCGGTGAGATTGTACTGCTGCAGTAACTTCTTAGGCAGCACAATCCCCTGGGAATTGCCCACCCGAATCAGGCGCGTGTTCATAAAGCAAATGTACGTACAATGTAATTACATTTACAGGGTGCTATTGGTTTCATTCTCCGGAAAGCCTTTTTTATACCTGATGGTGAGTCTTTATAGACCGTTATTCAGGGGTGGCTGCTTAAAGCACTGCGACGTTGGAATGTATAAATGGCCAAAGCCACTATCGTGAAATCAAAAGTCCTTTTTTTATTAATTAATAATTTGATTAACAGCATTTTACATTTATAAGCAAGCTAAAAAGTGTGTCTACTTACCCAACTAATAGCCTTGGACTGGGCTAACGTTGGGCATATCTTCACTTGTGCGGTCACCTCTGTGGACTTCTATGGAAAGACATACTTCTTGTGTGACTAGCTGGCTTGTCTGGTCGTTACTGCTATGTAGTTGCGACAAAACAACTCCGGATCCTGAGTTGGAATTGCCGCCTATCACTGCTATCGGGGCCAACACGCTGGGGTTTGAGGTGGACGGACGTGTTTGGATCAACTTTGGCCGAGGCTGCTACGGCTCTGGTGGCGGAGGCTGCTTTGACAATGTTTTACGGGCGTATTCCCGCACTTACCAAGGGGTACGGCGCTTTTCCATATCAGCGGGATTAATTACACCCCGCCATCAAGAATCTTTTGCGCTAACCATCGATACTTTGCGTGGTACCGGGACATATATATCAAGATCACCTCCTCCTTCCTATCCGATTGGTGCTGTGTCCACCGGGGCCAACGGCATTACCCTCACCGAGAGTCGTCGTGCGCGCGAATCCTTTGTGAGCCGCGCAAACGCCACGCGCATCGTGCTAACCCGCGTAGATACAGTCCGCCGCATTGTCTCCGGCACTTTTGAAGGACGTCTCGAAAATGGCTTTAGCCCAGGTTCTTTTGTTACGATCCAGAATGGTCGGTTTGACGTAACCTATTAACCCAGTTGGGTAGCAAAACAAGACTTTTTTTTGCGCAGGGGCTTCTAGAAACTCCCTGTTCTATCTAATTTTCGTCCCTTAACATGAGATGGGTTGTACCCGCACTCCTGGAAAAGTGGCGGTTTTTCGCCTTACCGCCCCTATTTGCCAAGCGTGGTATTTTGCCGGGAAATAGGCTCTACACAAGAGGTGAAGCTACCACTGGCAGCTTCCCCTTTATGTTGCAATAGGTGCGGAATGGGAGAATTACCTGCCCTTGTCAGCCCCACACACCTGTAAAGGCCGCCGGGCCAAAGGGAGGGTGTTACAATGCCCAAAAAGGCCTTTCCAGGTGATTTTGTCGCTTGGAAAGGCCTGCCTCTTATAGCTCAAACGACAAGGGCCGCACCGGCTGGGGGCCGAAGTCCTGGGCGATGCGCACAAAGTTGCGGCTGTCGTGCAAGCCGGCGCTGGAAAGGTGGATGCTGGGCGGGAAGTCGAAATGCTGCTGCAGCAAGTCCACATCGAGCGGCTGGGCAAACCCATAGGTGCCCAACCCGTCCCGGTTGTACTCGAACGCGTCGCCCGTGGCCGGCTCGTTGCCCTGGGCTTTCAGAAAGTCAATGACGGGCTGCAGGTGCGCTGTGCGTGAACCGTCGGCCTTGTCCAAAATCGGCTCTTTGGGGAGGGGCTTCATAGGCGCTCGGGCTGAATAGAGGGTAATAGACGGCGCGTCCGGGGCTGGGTCAGCGAGACCTCGTACACCTCGCCCGTGGCGGGGTACTCGTGCACGTAGCGGCCCTGCGCGTCGCGGTAGGAAAGGAAGGTGTTGACGGCGGCGGCTTCGGCCCGCAACTGCGCCCGCATCGCGTCCTGGAACGCAGGCGAGTCAAGTTGCTGCTGAAAGGCCGTGAGGGCGCTGAAAACGGATTCGGCGGGCATGGGACGCTGGGTTACGGGGGAAAAATAACACTTAACCACTTACGAGTAAGTCCGTTAGCGTGTCCGGCAACTGATTATCTTCCATCTGTTGGGCCGCCTGCTGCGGGCTCAGGTCCGTTAGTAGCAGCTGGTAGGCACGTAAACCAAGTTCCGGACGATGTTACAACACCCTATCTACCATCTGAGGCTACTATAGCCTGAGGTATTCAGCCACCGGCTACCCAGTTTTTCAGCTCCGTCACTTTGGGCTTGCTCACGATGACTTCCTCGCGGGACTCGGGCCGCAGGTAGAGCTGCATGCGGCCGTTGAAATAGGGCTCCAGGGCCACCAGACTGGGCCGGGCGAAGAGCACCTGCCGGTTGGCCCGGAAAAACAGCCGGGGGTCTACCTGGCTTTCCAGCTCATCGAGCGGATGCTCCATCTGGTATTCCTGGCCGGTCAGGGTGGTGAGGAACACCAGGCCGTGGCGAATGGCAAAATAGGCCACGTCGGCAGTGGCCACCGGTATCAGCTTGGTTTTGTGCGGAATCAGCCAGCTGGATTTATAGGCGGCGGCACCGCCGTTCAGCTGCTGCTGCACGCTGCGCAGCAACTGGGCAAAATCAGGCACCGGCGGTCCGGCTGGGGCCGGCGGGGCCACACCAGGCGGCGGGGACTGGCGGAGCGCATCGAATTTGTCGAGGCTGCGCTGCAGGTCGGCCCGCGTCAGGGGCTTGAGCAGGTAATCGATGCCGTTGGCGCGGAAGGCTTCCAGCGCGTGCTCGTCGAAGGCCGTGACGAAAATTACCGGACTGGTAACAGTCGTGCGCCGGAAAATCTCGAAGCTGCTGCCGTCGGCCAGATGAATATCCATAAAAATCAGCTCGGGGGCGGGGTTGGCTGCCAGCCATGCCACGGCGTCTACTACGGACTCCAGCTGGTCGAGCACCTGCGCCTGGGGCCGCACTTCGCTCAGCAGCCGCTGCAGGGAGCGGGCGGCGGCGTATTCGTCTTCGATGATGAGCACTTGCATATGGAACTACAGGTAGTTAGCCCGCTGTCAGAGCCGCGGCCAGGGTACGGGGGTAAACCAATCAGGAAACGCCTTCCCCAACGAGCATGGGCGGCAGCGGCAGACACACGCTGAACTCGTCCGCGCTCTGCTCTATCTGCAGCTCCTGCTGGTGCAGGATGCGGACCCGGTTGGCCAGGTTGCGCAGCCCCACCCCGCTGCTGGGCTCAGGGGTCAGGCGGGCGCGCCGGGAGTTGCGCACCAGCAGGCAGTCGGGCACGCCCAGCGCCACGGTGATGCGCAGCGGGTGCTGGCGGCTCACGGCGTTGTGCTTGACGGCGTTTTCGACCAGCGTCTGCAGGGCCAGGGGCGGCACCAGGCGGTCCAGCACCTGCTCGGGCAGCTCGGCATCGAGCTGCAGGCTCTCGCCGAAGCGCATGCGCAGCAGAAACACGTAGGAGCGCAGAAAGGCCATTTCATCGCGCAGGGGCACGGCGTCCTGCTCGCCGTACTGCAGTAGGTAGCGGTACACCTGCGACATTTCTTCCACGAACTGCTCGGCCGCGTTGGGGTCGTCATGAATCAGCCAGCGCAAAGTGGCCAGGGAGTTGAACAGAAAGTGCGGGCTGAGCTGCTGCTTGAGGCCTTCGTAGCGGGCCTGCAGCTGCTCGCGCTTGAGCAGCTCGTTTTCCTGGAGCAGGCGGCGGCTCCGCTCGGTCACCTCAATAAAGTACTGTATCACCAGAATAATAAAGGTGAGCAGCCAGGAGCTGACCAGCAGCAGCGGCCAGGAAGTATCCTCCACCCCGTAGCCCAGGCGCACCATGGCGGTACGTAGCAGCGGCCCCAGCAGCGAGGCCAGCAGCAGATTCAGCAACACGCGCAACGCCTGGCTACCCCGAAGGGGCAGCCGCCGCAGCCACCGCTGCACGGGCGAGTTGCTGTAGCGCAGGAAGTAGTTGAGCCCCAGCAGCACATCAGTGAATACCAGCACCTGCACAAACTGCGCCACCACAAGGGCCGGCGTCACCTCGGGGCGGCGCAACAGGCCCGGCAGGCCGAGTACCGCCAGGATAACGCCCGTCAGAAACGCAATGCGCAGATACTGCTGCGGGCTGATCATGGCCGTGTTCAGCGGCCGGGCGGCTGGCGGGGCGGAGTGCTGCGGCATACGGGAGAAGTTAAGGTAAGGCCAGCGCAAGGCCAGTGGCCAGCAACGCTACTCGCTTCGCAGCCAGGTGCGGGCCTCTTCCAGGGTAGCAAACTGGCGCAGCTCGAACGTGAACGTATTGGCATGCTGGCGCAGTAGCCCATTCACCGCCATCCGGTTCATAGCGTCTTCGGATTCCACCACGGCCATACGCCGCAGCCCCAGCGCCAGCAGCGGCGCGTGCAGGGCCGTGGAATACCACTCCTGGTCGGCGACCCGAATGGCGCGCATCAGCCGGTTGTCGCTGAGCCAGTTGCGGGCTCCGTGTTGCCGGGCCAGGTCCAGGGTAGTGCTAACCGCCTGGCGAAACTCGTCGCCGCTGGCGAAGCACTGCCAGGCCATTTCCAGGGTGCCAGTGGCGGCGTGCCACTGTACGCGCAGACAATCGGTGGTGAATAGTATCTCCATACAACCTACCTGAAAAGGGGATGCTCGCTCCGAGGGTAGGCACGGGCAAGTGAAAGCGGTGTTAACTGGGCCGCGGCGCGGGGCCTACCACCGGCCGGCGGCAACCGGGCCAAGACGGGCCGGGGAAGTGGCACAAAGGTAGAAGGAAGCCCGTGTCAAACAAGCCAGCTCCCCCCCGGTCTGGGGGTCCATCCGGCCCAAATGCGTTCAACTTGACCATTTTCCGGCTGAACGCGCCGCGTTCCGGCATGAACGCGCCCAAAGCCCGCCTGAGCCAGCTCTAAAACCGCCTAAAACAGGCCTTAAGCCCCTACTTATCAAAGACTAAAGTTATCAAGGGGAAAGAAGCGGCCTAGATTTGCCCCGGCTTCCGGTACCTGATCCACCAGCAGCGGAAACGCCCGGCTCTGGTAATGTTTCCCCGGTACAGCTTTTTCCAGCTCCCATGACCTCTCACCAACGCATCCTGACCCCGGCCCTGCCGCTGTTTTTGCGCTACGGCGTGCAAAGCATGACCATGGACGACACTGCCGCCCACCTGGGCACGTCGAAGAAGACGGTCTACAAGTGATTCGACAACAAAGACCAGGTGGTACACGATGTGCTGAAGTGCGACCTGGACACCGCCCGCCTGAAGTGCGAGCAGTTGAGCCGCTGAGCCGCCAGGCCGCCACCGCCCACGATGAGCTGCTGGCGCTGCGCGAGTGGCTGCGCCGGCAGCTGACGGCCGTGCAGCCCGGCATCTTCTACGGCCTGCACAAGTACTACCCTGCCGCCTGGCAACTCTGGCTCAGCCATAAGAACGGCTGCGTGCTGACGTACATCCAGCATAACCTGCGCCGGGGCTTGCGCAAAGACCTGTTCCACCCCGACCTGGACGTGGATATCCACTCCCGCCTGCGTCTGGCCCAGGTAGCGCTGACCTTTCCGGACGGTGCCCGGCAGTGCCAGTGCCGCCGCTGGCGGCTGGATCTTCGGCGCCGCAACGCCGGCGGCACCATGAGCAGCCAGTGGACTACTGATGGCTTTTCCTCGCACGCAGGGTCTGTACATGCACTCCGGGGTGGCCGTAGCCTACCTGGTATTGCCGCCGCCTCTGGCGGAGCTGCCGGCCGCCGCTTCCGCCGCCCCGTCGCCCATGGCCTCCCCCTGGCAGGCGTTCAGCGAGGAACAGGCCGCCACTGAATGGCTCGCCTGGCAGCAGCCAGCTCTGGCCGGTTGACGGGGCCGCCTGCTACCGGAAGGCCCGGCAGCTGCCCCGCAACCGGGCAGGCATTGTCGTTCTCATCTCTCTATTATCCTTTTTTATGCGCGTCAACAACATTGAAGTGACCCGTGAGCTGTCGGAGCGGACCCGCCACGACTACCTTCTTATCGTGGCCGCCACCACCCACGGCGACGAGAAAGCCTACGCCGAGTTGCTGGACCGCTACCGCAGGCCGGTGTTCCATAGCGTGCGCAGCATCGTAAAAAACCCCGATGATGCCGACGATTTAACAATGGAAGTGTTTACCAAAGCCTTCCGCCACTTGCCCAACTTCAACCCGGAGTACGCCTTTGGTACCTGGCTGCTGCGCATTGCTGCCAACCACAGCATTGACTTCCTGCGCCGCCAAAAGCTGCGAACTGTGCACATGTATAGCGGCCCCACCCACCGCGACGGGCCTCTGGAGGAGCAGCTGCTGGCCTTCGGCGACCCGGCCCGCGACCCGCAGGCGCAGCTCATGCACGAGGAGAAAGTAGTGGTAGTGCGCCAGTTTGTGGATATGCTGCCGGTTAAATACCGCCGGCTGGTGGTCAGGCGCTACTTCGATGAGCTAAGCTACGAAGAGCTGGCCGCCGAGCTTCGGGCGCCGCTGGGCACGGTAAAGGCGCAGCTGCACCGCGCCCGCGAGCTGCTGTATGGCTTGGCTAAAACCAGCAAGGGCGGCCTGTAAATTTCCTGGTAGCCCGTTCGCCGCGCCTGAACCGGCCGTGGGGATGGGCCGGACGCTGACAGCTGACAACCCGCATCGGCCGGTTCACTGCTTGATTGGGCGCGTTCAGCGGATTTGCAGCCCCCCCGTTACGGCGCTGGCGTTTGAAGTGATAAATCAGGATGCTGGCAGGCCTAGTCCCGGCCGCCTACTTGATATACTCACGCTACGTTTTTACCTCATGAAAAATCACTTGAAATTCGTTTTGACCGCCGCGCTGCTCGGTTCCTTCTCTCTGGCTGGCCTGGCCCCGGCCCACGCCCAGGACAAGCCGTTGAAAGAAGCCAACAAAATCAACAAGCAGCGCAACAAACTCAAGGCCGACGATTCGCCCTTGCGCAAGAGTGAGCTGAATTACGACTCGGAATTCGTGGTGGCCGTAGCCAGCCACCACCAGCTGGAAGTGGCCCTGGGCCGCCTGGCGCAGCAAAAGGCCATTGCGCCCGAAGTACTGGACTGGGGCCGGCAGATGGAAGCCACCCACGAACAGGCTCAGCGGGAACTACAGGCAATAGCCGAGAGAAACCACATCACCCTGCCCACCGCCCTGAGCGAAGACGACCGGGACCTCTACAACGACGTGGATGACCGCAAGTACCTGGGCTTCGACAAGAAGTACCTGCGGGCTTTGAAAGACCAGCACGCCCGAACGCTCAAGCAGTATTCGGAAGCGGCCACCAAGTTATCTACCCCGGAACTGCAGGAGTATGCTGCCCGCATGCTTCCCATGCTGCGGCAGGACGAGCAAACGATTGACGCGCTCTACGAGCGGGCCGATGCGCGCAAGTAGCCAGTAAACAAGTATCCAGTAAAGCTGTGACGGATTTCGCCAGGTTAGTTGAGGCAGAAAAGTCCCGGCATTCGCGCCGCGTCCTTGGTTCACCACTCAACTCCTGACCCTAGGGCCGTTCATTAGGGCCGGGGCCGGGACCAAGACCGCCGCCAACTGGTCATCAACCCTTTTTTTTACTTACCCCACTTTCATGAAAAAGCTTCGGCTGATTGTATTCGCTGCTTCGGTTCTGCTGGCCGGCGCGGCTACTGCCCAAACTTCCGCTTCCACGCCTTATGGCAACCGCCAGCAACGCTCCCCCGAGGAAATGGCCGCCCGCCAGAGCGAACAGCTGCGCCAGGAGCTGGGCCTTGACGACGCACAGACGACCCGTGTAAAACAACTCTCGCTTACCCGGATCCAGGAAATGCAGGCCATGCGCGGGCAGGCCGGTGGCCCCGGCTCTCGCCAGCAGATGATGGAAACCATGCAGGCTGGCCAGGCCCGGTTCAACACCGATATGCAGGGCATCCTGACGGCCGAACAGTACACCAAGTTCACGGCGCTGCAGGCCCAGCGCCGGGAGCAGATGAGCCAGGCCCGCGGCGGGAAGATGAAAGCAACTGGCAACAAGCTCAAGGTTAAGCGCGACGACGACTAGCACATAGCACCTGGCCGGCAGCCCTGCGCTGCCGCTGTCTAGCCCTGGCCAACTGGTCAGGGCTTTTTTGTGGCCGGCAGGCAAGAAAAGCGAGGAATTGGACAGGCCGTACCGCGCAATTCACGCGGTTTTTTGGCAGGTTTGGACAGCTGGAAATCGACACATGAACCCGCCCCTACACGGCGTGGAGCCGATAGAGTAGCCATACTGCGGACCAACATCCAACCTGCCGGGGTAGCTTAATTCAGCAGAATACCCTCCTCCGTCAGGCGCTTGTGGATGCTGGCCAGTATCTCGCTCTTAATCAGCTGCTCCTGCCGGATGTTGTTGATCCAGAACAGCACTTTCAGGTCGTAAACCTGCCCGTTGATACCGCGCAGCAGAATTTCGGGCGGCAGCTGCTGCAGGGCGCTGCGGTTACTGAGCACTTCCTCGCTGATGAGCTGCCGGGCCCGCTCCAGGTCGGTGTTGGGGGCCAGTTTCAGGTCCAGTTCCACGCGCATGTGGTTGTTGCTGAGCGTCCAGTTGATGACGTGGCCCGCCAGCAGGTCGCCGTTGGGCATGATAATTTCTGAGCCGGCCATGGAAATCAGCTTGCTGGACCGGATGCCGATGTCCTTGACCCGGCCCGTTTTGCCGGCCACCTCAATGTAGTCGCCCACCTGGAAGGGCCGCTCGAAAATCAGGATAACCCCTGACACCAGGTTGTTGACGATGCCCTGCAAACCCAGGCCGATGCCCACGCTCAGGGCCCCGAACACCAGTGCAATCTTATCCAGAGGCAGGCCCGAAACCAGCACGGCCAGCAGAAAACCCGTGGCAAACACCACCAGCCGGATGACAAGCATTTTGGAGCCCTTGCGCTCCTGATTTGACTGAAACTCGTCGTCGGCTTCCCCAAAGAAGTAGCCCACGTACTGCTGCACCTGGAAGGTCAGGAAGACAATGCCGCCGCTCAGCACCAGGTTGAGCAGGCTGAAGGTGGCGCTGCCCACCTGGAACGGGGTAGTCAGCAGGTAGTGTACTACGCCGTAGAGTGTGCTGAACAGGTTCAGGTTGGTGAGAAACACCACCAGCCACAGCACCAGCACCACCCCGGAGAGCAGCGTATGCAGCTGCCGCTCAATCAGGTCGAAGTTAAACCGGGCGGAGGCCCCGCTGGCCAGGCGGCTGCGCTGCATCTGTAGGTGCAAGGCTTGGGTGATCAGGCGAATGAACGTGGACAAGGCGATAATCTGCAGCACCCCGTAGATGGCCGCCCCGGAAATCAGCTTGGCCACCCCCAGATAGCCCACGCCATTGGCCGTGGCGGCGGCCAGGTGCAGCGCCACGCTCAGCCAGAGCACCGGGCCCACGAACCAGGCCAGCTCCGGGCCGGGCCGCAGGCGGCGGGCCCATACGGCTCCCAGCGCCGCCGCGGCCAGATGCAGCGCCAGCGTGAGCCAGCGCAGCCCCGGCCCCGGCAGCGGCACGGCGTACGCGTAGCTCAGGCCAAAGAACAGGCCCGTAAACAGCAGCCAGCGCCCATAAAGCGGGCGGGGCCAGCTACGGGCCAGATGAAAGGTCAGCGTCGCCAGCAGCAGAAACTGCAGCAGATCGATGTAGCCCGCCGGAGCCTGCAAATCAAAAAATGGCGCCAGCGTGAGAACCACCACCAACGTACCGGCCACCGGCCACGGCCGCAGGTGCGTCAGGGCCTGCTGGTCCAGCGCCGTTTCCGGGGCCACTTGGTCGGCCCGGCGGAAATTGCGGTACACCCACCCAAAAAACAGCCCGCCGATGGCCAGCATCCAACCCCAGCCCCCACCGTGCTGGTGGAAGTAATAGGTCAGCAGCTGGCGCTGATCCGCGTAGAGCTGGCTCACGAGCTGGCTGATTTTGGCCTGCTCACCCGCATCGGTCGCCGAGGCGCGCGGCAAGGGCTCCGCGTCGGGCTGGCGGCTGCGCTGGCCGAGCTGCCGCAGCGCCACGGCCACATTGTCTTCCAGCTCCAGCAGGTGCACATAGTTGCCGGAAACGCGGTTTTGCAGCGCACTTACCCCCAAATGCTGCTGCTGCACCCGCGCACTGGTACGGGCCTGCTTGCGCCGAATGCTGCCCAGCGTCTGGGACAGCACGGCCTGGCCCGGCGTGGCCGGGGCAATGGCTACCCGACTCAAACGCTCCCCCATCTGATTTAGCTGCTGCTGCATGTCCGCCAGCTGCCGGCCCGAACCCGTCAGCGTGGTGCGCCAGGTGGTCAGGTCGTGGCGCATATCTTTCAGAAGAATCTGAAACGTAAGCAGCTGCCGGGCATTGAGGGCGTTGCCGTACTGGGTCAGGTTGTGGTAGATGGTTTGCAGGTTGGCCTCGATGACGGGCAGCTGCTGCTCCACATCCTCGGTATCGGCCACCCGCCGGGAGCTGGCATTCAGGCGCCCCAGCGTCAGGTATGCTGCTTCTACCTCGGTGGATGGGTCCAGTACGCCGGTATCGGCCGCCAGCGCCTGAACCGGCGGCCGGCTGGCCGGCTGGGCGCTGCCATAAAACGGCAGCAGCCCGGCCAGGAACAGCAGGAGCACCTGCCCCCACCGGCGGCCAAATGCGCAATTGGAGGCGATTGAAATGCCCCGGCCGGAGCGGCAACAACTTGGCAGGGAGGCTGGCAGGAGGGGAAGCAGGGGCATGGACAAACATTTTCCGTGACTGGCTTGCCAGACTGGCAGTTGCCAGGAAGACGGACTATGGGTGGTGGGAGAACCAGCAGGCAAGGGAACTGGTCACGGTACAAAGTACGCACTACGGCCTGAGCCTCACGCTGGAAACATGTGCGAGGGCAACCAATGAACGGTTGAATTAACCTAAATCTGGGCTGAGTACGTGGTGTACCCGAGACCAAGTCGGGGGGCAGCGATTGGTGGTGTGCGTGCAACGGGCGGCGCGCTATGCCAGCTGCTTGCCAGAGCCACGTTCACCCCGCACCGCACGGCCTGCTCAGGCTCGAGTAGCAAGGCGGTTATTTTATTCAGGGTGGCTACCGGCGGTTGAGGGGCCGATTGGGCCCATTCGGTCTGATTGCTGGCCCGACTATGGCACCCACTACGCTGTTTTGTCGTGCTGTTTCGGTGATTGAGCCGGCTCGCTAAATCGAGCCATTCACCCGCACAGGCCTTCTGCCTCCACTTTTATTACCCTTTTCATGTCCGCTGTCCGCTCCCCGCTCCCTTTCGGTTTTGCTGTTGATTGGCCTACTGATTGGCCTACTGCTGTTCAGCGCCTGCACCTCCTCCCGGCCTGCTTCTACTACCGCCCGCCGGCGGTGGATACCAGCAGGTCGTTGTCCACGTAGCGGGCGCCCACGCTGTAAGCGTCGTAAGCGGCCTGCTCCCGGTCGAGCCAGGTGGCCACGGTGCCGGTGAGCGTGGCCCGGCCTTTCGCAACCAGCACCTCGATGTCCTGGTTGTGCAAGGCGCTCGACCAGAACCAGCGGGTGCCGATGCGCTCAGCCAGGGCAAAATCAACGTTCGGCCTGGGGTCGTACACCTTAGAAGCTGATGATGACGTGCTTCTCGCCTTCCTACAGCTCCGACTGGTCGGGGTCTTCCACAATGGACGGGTTGAAAAACGCCGCCGACTCGATGGAATATTCGTGGGTGAAGTAGCTGCCCATCAGCAGCCTGCGGTAGGGCAGCTACTTCTCAAAATCCAGCCCCAGGCCCGCAAACAGCGGCTGCAGCCGGGCGCAATTGCGGCCCAACACCCGCGTGATGCTGCGGTGGCGCTTGGAATACTCCTGCAAAATGGGCGAGATGGTGCCGAATACTTCCTGCTCGCTCAGGGCCATCACGCGGCCAATAACCTGCCGAGCGCGCTCTTACCCGTAAAAAAATAGCGGGCAATCACCCGCTTCATATCCGGATACACTTTCTCGAATTCTTGTTTGATGGTCAGGCGCATGGGAAGATGATTCTGGGCAAGCTCAGCACGTCGTTCTTATAGCCCCGTCACGTCGCATCTGCCACCTTGCTTAACAGCAGGGCCGCCATCGGCTCGCCTTCGGGCAGGCCCTGCTGCCGCCACAGCTCCGCACCGTCGCGCAGGAGCACGAAGGCGGGCACGCCCCGGCCGTCGAAGGCCTGCACTACGCCAGGGTGGCTGGCCTCATCTACCTTCAGTATCCGAATGGCCGCGCCCAGCTGCACCTGCAGGCTCTTTAGCAGCAGATTGGTGGCCGAGCGAACGAGCGGCGTTTCCTGCCGGGTGCCGGGCCCCACGCTGGGCAGCAGCACGAGCAGCATGGCTGGGTGAACGGGCAGCAGCGGAAGAATGGAGGAAGGAAACATGGGCCGGGGAATAAGGTAGGTGCACCGTAACAGGTCGGAAGCTCGACAGAATAAGTGCTGGTAAAATTACCGGAAGCCGCCGCCGGCGCGTATGACGCTTATCAGGGAGCCGGGTTGACGTTTGTCAAGTCCGGTTGCATACGGCCGCGCGTGCCTGCTGCCCGTTTGGGGCCTCCGCGCGGTGTTTCCCTCCCTATGCCCCTCCTTCCGGTTGCCTACACCGCTGTTTTGGCCGAGGTACTGTATGCCCATTCCGGCGAAATGGCGGGCATCTACGACCTGGCCCTGGGCTGGTTCACCCACGTCAACCCGGCCGGGGTGCGGCTGCTGGCCTACCCTTCGGAGGAAGCCTTCCTAGCCGACCCCAACCACTCGCTGCGCACTCCGCCCTGGACGCCCGCGCAGTGGCTCGACCTCTGCGACCTCACCCGCCGCGAGGGCCACCACGAGCTGGAAGCCGACATTCGCCGCCATGCGGGCGAGCCGTTTCGGGCCTACGTCAAGCTGACGTATTGCGAAATTGAGGGCCGGCCCCTGCTGCTGATCAACCTCACCGAGTACAGCCGCCTGCAGCAGGCCGAGCGGGAGCTGGCCCACAGCGTGCGCCGCTTCGAAGCCGTGTTCACCAACGCCACGCTGGGCATCATCGTCTGCGACCAGCCGGGCCACATGGTGTCGGTGAATGCGCGGGCCGGGCAGTTGTTCGGCTACGCTCCGGCCGAGCTGCTGGGCCAGCCCATGGAGGTGCTGGTGCCCGATGCCGCCGGCCGGCACCACGCCCTGTTGCGCGCCTCCTACAACGCCGACCCGCAGGTGCGCAACATGGGCCACAACCGTCCGCTGGCCGGCAAGCGCCAGGATGGCACCGTGTTTCCGGTGGAAGCCAGCCTGAGCTATTTCTACCTCGATGAGGAGCTGTACGTGGTGGCCTACATCCTGGACCTGAGCGCCAAGCAGGCCGCCGAGCAGGAGCTGCGCACCCAGCACCAGCGCGTAGCCCTGCTCAACGCCGAGCTGGAGCAGAAGGTCATCGACCGCACCAACGCCCTGCTGCTCACCCTGGAGCAGCTGGAAAAGCGCGGCGACGAGCTGGCCCTGGCCCTGCAGGCCGAGCAGGAGCTAGGCGAGCTGAAGTCGCGCTTCGTGAGCATGGCCTCGCACGAGTTCCGCACGCCCCTCACGGCCGTGCTCACCTCCGCCGATTTGATTGAGGAGTTTCCCGGCGGCCACCAGCAGGTGCAGCGCCTGAAGTACGTGGCCCACATCCGCACCTCGGTGCAGCACCTCAACAACATCCTGGAAGAATTCCTGTCGGTGGGCCGCCTGGAGGAAGGCAAGATGGAAACCCACCCGGCCAACCTCAACCTCGACCACCTGGTGCGTGACACGGTGGCCGACATGCAAAGCCTGCTCAAAGCCGGCCAAACTATCGACTGGCAGGTGGAGTGCCCCACTCCGGTGCGGCTGGATGCGTCGCTGCTGCGCAAAATTCTGATGAACCTGCTCTCCAACGCCCTCAAATACTCCGGCCAAAATTCGGTCGTCACGGTGCGGGCTGGCTGCCAGCCCCGGGAGCTGACGGTAACCGTGCAGGACCAGGGCGTGGGCATTTCCCGGGAAGACCAGGCCCATCTGTTCGAGCAGTTTTTCCGCGCCCCCAGCGTCATCACCGAGCCCGGCACCGGCCTGGGGCTGTACATCATCACCAAATACCTGGAGCTGATGGGCGGCACCATCGACCTGCAAAGCACCCCCGGCCAGGGCACCACTGTCACCATCACCCTGCCCCTCACCACGCCCGATTGAGGGCGGTGAGCAGTGAAACAGAACGTCATGCTTGATCTGGCGTCCGCTTGTCGAAGCATCTCTACCGCGCAGGTAATCAATGCCCTTGCAACGAAGCGGTAGAGATGCTTCGGCTGCGCTCAGCATGACGGTTTTTCAACGCCTCCCCTTCTCAACGCCTCTCTCCTGCCATGGCCACCATCCTGCTCATTGAAGACCACCAGATTATCCGGGAAAACACCGCCCAGCTACTGGAGCTGGCCGGCTACGCCGTGCTGATGGCCGAAAACGGCGAGCAGGGCGTGCAGCTGGCCCTGGCCACCCGGCCCGACCTGGTAGTCTGCGACATTATGATGCCGGTGCTCGACGGCTACGGGGTGCTCCAGATTTTCAACCAGCACCCGCAGCTCACGGGCGTGCCCTTCATCTTCCTCACCGCCAAAACCGACCAGGCTGACCGCCGCCGCGGCATGGCCCTGGGGGCCGACGACTACCTGAGCAAGCCCTTCGAAAAAGCCGATTTGCTCAGCGCCGTCAGCGGACGGCTCAGCCGCTTTCAGCACCTGAAGCCCGAGCCCGGCCTGAGCGGAGAGCAGCTGCAGACGTTTCTGGACGAAGCGCAGCAGACCGGCGACCTAGCCAGCCTCTCGCTGGACCGCAAACCCCATCTGATTCGCCGAAAACAGGATATTTATCTGGAAGGCGACGAATCGAGCCGGCTGTACTTTGTGCAGAGTGGCCGGGTGAAAACCGTGAAAACCACCGACAGCGGCAAGGAATTGATTGTGGGCCTGTATGGCCCCAGCGAGTTCTTCGGCTACCTGCCGCTGCTGCAGCACACGCCCCACTGCGACTCGGCCATTGCCGTGGACGAATCGGAGCTGCTCTACATTCCCAAAGACGATTTCATGGAGCTGCTGCTGCGCAACTCCGCCGTGGGCCAGCAGTTTGTGGCTTTGCTGGCGGGCAAGGTGAGCGGGCAGGCCGAGCTGCTGCTGGCCATGGCCTACAGCTCCATTCGGCGCCGCGTGGCCGACACGCTGGTACAGCTCCACGAGCAGCAAACGGGCACCGGGGCCGCCGACGCGGGTATCCAGCTCACCCGCGACGATATGGCCGCCATGGTGGGCACGGCGCCAGAGTCACTGAGCCGCACGCTCAACGAGTTCAAGCAGGCCGGCCTGGTGGCCCTCACGCCCAACACCATCCGGGTGCTGGAGCCCGAGAAGCTGCGCCGGGCGCACTGGTAGGCCGGCTGCGCCCGGCGGATGCGGGGCACCACGGCCTAAGCGGCAGTTGACAAAGCTCATGCCTGCCGGATGAGTTTTTGCCGGTTTGGGCGCTAACCGGGGCGCTACATTTGGCCCGGTGGCCCTGCCCTGGTGGGTGGATTGCGCCGGTTCTGCCATGAAAATCAGCCTTTTGCTGTTTGCGGCCCTGTTGTGGGCCCCGGCATTGCACGCGCAGGCCCTCCCCGATGCCCAAGTGCCGCCGCTGGCTTTCGTGGCCCTGCAGCAGCTGTATCCGCAGGCCCGCAACGTGAAATGGAGAAAGGTGCGGACCGGGTATCAGGCCAGCTACATGCAAAGCCAGACCCGCCGGCTGGTGCGCTTCAGCGCCAACGGCGACGTGGAAGCAACCGGCACCAATACGGCGGTTGGCGCGCTGCCGCTGCCCATTCGGCGCACGCTTACCACCCACTACCCAAGCCGCACCATCTGCCAGGCCACCGAAGTCACCAATGCCCGCACCGGCGGTATCACCTACGAAATGGCTACCTGCGAAAGTGCCATCAGCAGCACCATCATTCTGACCGCCAACGGGCTGAAAGTGCCGCGCGCCCGCCGGCCCTAGGTGGGGGGGCGCTGGCAGGTGCCGTTTATGCGGGCAAGTTTGCCGGCTGCGAAGTGTGCGAGCCTGCGCTCAGGCGGCCGGCCGCTTACGGCTCTGGTACCACTGCCGTACCGGCGCAACCACGCGGGCCACTTCAGCGCTTACCGCCCGCAGCTCCTGCGCAAAAACCACGTGCAGGCCGCTCACCCACCCCACCGAGCCCAGCCAGCCGGCCAGCACGTCGGACGGATAATGCACGCCCAGGTACATGCGCGACCAGCCCATGCCCAGCGCCCAGACGCTCCCCGCTACCACCGCTACCTAGCGCCAGCGCGTGGGCCACAGCAGAAACCCGAAGGCGGTAGCCAGCGCGGCCGCGGCCATGGCATGGCCGCTGGGAAAGCTGTAGGACAGCTCCGGGTGCAGCACCACCCACAGCGCCGGGCGTGGCCGGACCAGCAGGAATTTCGCGGCCAGGCTGAGCACGGCGGCCCCCGCCACGGCCAGAACGAAGAAGGGCAAAGCGCGCCGCCGCGCCGCCCACAGGCTCAGCGCCCCGGCCCCGGCCAGCATCGGCGCCCCCAGCGGCCCACCGGCCCGCGCCAGCCAGGCGGCGGCAATGTTCAGCGCCGGGCTGCTATGTGCGCGCAGCAGCAGCAGGATCTGCTGGTCGCCCGGCAGCCCTTCGCCTTCCCACACCTCGTGGGCCAGCTGCATGAACAGCATCCAGGGCAGCAGCAAACCCAGCAAGCCCAGCAGCGGAACCCGCAGCAGCCGCCAGGCCCGACTTACAAGAAGCTTTAGAAGATGCAGTGATGGGCGTTCCATAGCGAATTTCGAAACCGGCCATCAGGTTCAGGCAACCTGCAGCGGGCACAGCTTGTGGCCCCCGGAGCCTGCCGCAGGGTGCTCCCGTCGTGGCCGCTAACGGCTAAGAAGGGCGTATCAGTCGGGCAGTTCAGAAAGCCCCCCAGGGCGGGCCAGCGGAGGCCGGGGCGCTTACCTGGCCAGCAGCGCCCGGCGCGCTGCCAGCTCCGAGTCGTAGCCCGTCATGGAGCTTTTGCCCAGGCGGGCCAGCACCTTTTCGGTGGCCAGATGCCCGAAGAAATCGGTGGCAAACACCACCGCGTGGCGGGTCAAACCGGCCTGGCAGGCGCGCGGGTACCAATCGGTGGCCATCCACTCGGCCAGCTCGTCCCACATCAGGTGGGACTCGCGGCGGTCATCGAGCAGGCAGTGGCAGTGCATGGGCTGGACTGCGGTGATAATCTGCTCGTAGCCGAGCTTGGTGGTAGTCAGGGTTTGGTCGGGACCCCAGCGGGCGTGCAGGAAATCATCAACCATGTCATAGTCGAGCACAAGCGCAGCAGATTGATATAACAGGCGGTGGCGCATTTCAAAAGGGATTAAAGCCGGCAAACCGCCGGCAGAATAAAGCGGAGTATTTACCCCTGGTAAGCGGGCCGGGAAGGCGCAGCTGGGCGGGGCGCCTGCACCAACGGTTGCGGCACCCCGGCCACCGCCCGCCGCCGCACAATCAGCTTCTGGATTTCCACCACCCAGAACACGACGCTGGAAATCGCCAGCGTCATGCCCAGCTCGGCCCCCGTGAGCGGCTGGGTGCTGAACAGCTGATTGAAGAACGGCACGTACAGAATCATCAGGTGCAGGCCGATTGTCAGGGCAATGGCTCCCAGCATCGGCTTGTTGGAGAGCAGCCCGAGGCTGAAAATCGACTCGCGGCGCGAGCGAATGGCCAGCGCCAGGCCCAGTTGACTGAAGCAAAGCACCGTGAAGGCCATCGTCTGCCAGTGCGGCAGGCCCTGCCGGATAGACCAGGCCTGCATGGCAATGGTGATGCCGCCCACCAGCAGCCCCACACAAAGGATAAACCAGCCCAGGCCGTCGGCAAAGATGGTCTGGCGCGGGTCGATGGGCGGGCGCTGCATGCTGTTCTTCTCCGACGGCTCGTAGGCCAGGGCCAGGCCGGGCAGCCCGTCGGTTATCAGGTTGATCCACAGGATATGGATGGCCAGCAGCGTGATGGGCAAGCCCAGCAGCGGGGCAAAAAATAAGGTAGTGATTTCGCCCACGCTACCAGCCAGGATGTAGCGGATGAACTTGAGGATGTTGTCGTAAATCCGGCGGCCGTGGCGCACGGCCTCCACGATGGTGGCGAAGTCGTCATCGAGCAGAATCATGGCCGCCGCCTCCTTGGCTACCTCCGTCCCGTTGATGCCCATGGCAATGCCGATATCGGCGTTTTTGAGGGCCGGGGCATCGTTCACGCCGTCGCCGGTCATGGCCACGAACTGGTGCCGGGCCTGCAGGGCGCTGATGATGCGCAGCTTCTGGGCCGGGTCGACGCGGGCGTACACCCGCACTTTTTCCACCACGGCGGCAAAGGCCGGCTCGTCCAGCTCGGCCAGCTCGGAGCCGGTGAGCACCAGCTCTTCCTGGGAGGAAATGATGCCCAGCTTCTCAGCAATGGCTTTGGCCGTGAGCTTGTGGTCGCCGGTAATCATGACGGGGATAATGCCGGCGGCCTTGCACTCGGCCACCGCCTGGCGGGCTTCCGCGCGGGGCGGATCCACCAGGCTGGCGAAGCCCAGGAAGGTAAGGCCCGTTTCGACGGCGGCCGGGGTGAGGTCGGCGGGCAGCTCGGGCAGCAGCTTGGCCCCGTAGGCCAGCACCCGGTAGCCCTGCGCAGCCTGGGCATCCACGCGCCGCGTGAGGTCAGCGATACTGGCCTGCTGGCTGTCGGTGAGCTGCTTGTACAGTGAGCCGGCGGCGCCTTTGGTGAGCACCAGCACGCCCGCCGGGGTTTGGTGCAGGGTACTCATGCACTTGCGCTCCGAGTCGAAGGGCAGCTCGGCCAGACGCGGAAACTGCGCCTCCAGGGCGGGGCGGGCGTATTCCTTTTCCTCGGCGTAGCGGGCCAGGGCCACTTCGGTGGAGTCGCCGAGCCAGTGGTTTTCCGGGTCGTGGCTGGCGTCGGTGTTCAGGGCCAGGGCCGTGAGCAGGGCGTTGCGGTCGGCCAGCCCATCAAGCGTCACGGCCGGCACTTCGTAGAGTTCCTGCACCGTCATCTGGTTGAGGGTGAGGGTGCCGGTTTTGTCGGTGCAGATGTAGGTGACCGAGCCCAGGGTTTCCACGGCCGGCAGCTTGCGCATCAGGGCCTGGCTTTTCATGAGCCGGCCCGCGCCCAGCGCCAGCGACACGGTCACCAGCGCCGGCAGGGCCTCGGGCAGGGCCGCAATGGCCAGCGAGATGGACACCAGCAGCAGGTTTTCCCAGGGCTCGCCCCGCAGCCAGCCCAGCCCGAAAAACAAGGCTCCCACCACCAGCGCCACCACCGAGAGGCGCTTGCTCAGCGTGCCCAGCCGCTTCTGCAGCGGCGTCACCACTTCGTCGGTCTGAATGAGGGCCGCAATCTTGCCGAGCTCGGTGGCCATGCCGGTGGCCACCACGTAGGCCGTGGCCCGGCCGTTGGTGACGGCCGTACCGCGGTAGCCCAGGTTGAGCCGGTCGCCGAGCGGATACTCACCGGGCGGCAGCGTGTCCACGGTTTTCTCCACGTTATCAGATTCGCCGGTCAGCGAGGACTCGTCTACTTTCAGGGTGAAAGCTGCCAGAAAGCGTACGTCGGCCGGAATTACCTGGCCGGCTTCGAGCAGCACCACGTCGCCGGGGACCAGCTCGGCCGTGAGGACATGCGTGGGCTGGCCGTCGCGCAGCACCTGGGTGTGGCTGGCCGCCATCTTCTGCAGGGCTTCCATTGCCTTGTCGGCCCGGTATTCCTGCACGAACCCGATGACGGCATTCAGCCCCACGATAGCCAGAATGACGTAGGCCGATTTGGCCTCCCCGATGAGCACCGACACCCCGGCGGCGGCCAGCAGCACCAGAATCATGACGTCGGCCAGCTGGTGGAGCACCAGCTGCCAGATGGTTTTCTGCTGCGTATCGTCCAGCTGGTTGGGGCCGTGCTCGGCCAGGCGCTGCCGGGCCGTGGCCGCGTCAAGGCCGGCCGGCGAGGTAGTCAGCCCGGCGGCCACGTCGGCCACGGAAGTCAGGTAATACTCCATAGGTAAGCGCTGGATGGGAATTGCTCAGCGCCCTGGGGCGCGGGCGTAGGGCCGTTGTTCAGCCGCTTGCGGCGGCGGCCGAAACCCTTCCCAGGTTTTGGGCACGCGCCGGCCGTAGCGGCAAACGCACTGCTGGGGGGTTCGGGAGGCAGGGGCTGCTAAGCCTGCGCAGCCACTTTGCCGGGCAGGCTCTTTTTCTGCGCCCCGCGCGCTACCGGAGCAGCACGTTTGGCAGTAGGCTGGGGAACGGTTTTTATCACCCGCAGCACTTGTTTCTTGGGTGCCGGCAGGGCAGCCAACGGCTTGGCCTTTTTAGCGCCTTTTTGCTCTTTGGCCTCGAACCGGGCATATTTTCGGGCCAGCTTCTTCGAGGCGTTGGCAATCGTTTTTTGCAGCTTTTTCGCGTGCCTGGTATTCAGGCCACCCAGATTAACCTGGAGACATTCGGCCAGCGTTACCTGCAGCTGTTGTTGGGACTTGGTCATGGAGCGGGAATTTTAGCAGGGTGAAAAGAAGAGGCTTACAAACCGGATGAGCCCCGTACGGCCCCGGGAGCCGCATCAGGACTTTGCTGCCACCGCCTGCTGCAACACGGCAGTGCGGTAGGTTCTGCCTGGCATATCGTCGTTCAGCAAGCGCAGTTCATGGAGGGCAAAGAAGCTTTCGCCAGGGCAGTAGCAGGCGTTATCGAAGCGTGCGGTTCGGTTAAAGCAGCAGCATCCGGGAGTGGCACGCATGGCACTCCGCCGCCGAAGGATGCGTGGAATAGCGCGCCGCAATGGCCCCTTCCATGGCCTGCTGAAACGCGCCCAGCAGCTTGCGCCGCTCGTCATCCGGAGTGTGCTGCAGCACCTGCTCGAAGGCCGTGCGGTACACATGGGCCATGAAGCTGGAGCCGTGCGTGGTAAACAGGTGGTCGTGCTGGGCATCAAACGCCACCTTTTCCGAGGTCGAAATCGTCAGGGACAAGGCTTGCCACTGCTTCGCGTTTTCGTCCAGACTTTGCTGTAGGTCCTGGTTCATGTGGTGGAGGCGGAAGGTGCGCTGCGGACTGCTTCAGGCAACGGCAGGAAGACTGGCACTGGCGCAGAATCACTGGCAAATGACCGGACGGCGGGCGAGAAACGGTATGCGCAAAGTCAAGCTCCCGCCATGACTTTTGTCAAGAAGCCGGCGCAGGAGGCCAGCACTGCCTCTCTACCTTTCTGGCCGGTGGGTGCGGGTCGGGGCACAGCCGCCCGTCACTACCTATCCGCCGCTGGCTTGAGGGCTCCACGGCTACCTACGCAGCGCAGGCCCCGGCTCCTACACAGTTGAGGTACGAAGCCCCACGGGCTGCTCAACCAGCCCTGCGATAATCGGTGGCAGGCCACCAATTATCGTAGGGCTGGCGCCTACCACCACCTGCTGCGCAATAGCTGCCCCGGGCTGCAGTACCAGGGCGGGCTGGAAGTGGTTCGCCCCGTCCGGCCAGCCCGGCGGCCCAAACTTCTGCCCGAACAATCCAGTTAGGTGCTTTATCAACGGGCCCGCGCGGCCGCATTCTCTCTCCTTCCCCCCCGCCATGGCCATTAGTGCTGCTGACTCCTCTGCCACCCTGCCCGTCCTGATCATCGGGGCGGGACTTTCCGGGCTCACTGCCGCCCGACAGCTGCACGCAGCCGGCCGGCCGGTGCTGGTGCTGGAAGCCCGCGACCGGGTGGGCGGCCGTACGCTGGCCGTGCCCGCCCTGCCGGGCCACCCCGAGGCCGAGTGGCTGGATCTGGGGGCCACCTGGGGCTGGGCGCATCACCCCCACCTGCTGGCGCTGGCCGCCGAGCTGGGCCTGCCGTTTTTCGAACAGCCCAGCACCGGCGCCACCACCTACGAAACGCCGACCGACGTGCACCGGCTGCCCCAGCGGGCCGGCTCGGCGGGCTATCTGCGCCTGCCCGGCGGGGCGGCGGCGCTCTGCCGCGCGCTGGCCCGGGAGCTGCCCGCTGCCAGTCTGCACCTCAACACTAGCGTTACCGCCCTGCACTACCTGCCCGCGCCGGACCGCGTGGCGGTAACGGCCGTGCACAACGGAGAGCCGCGCACCTACCTGGCGGCGGCGGTGCTGGTGGCCCTGCCGCCGCGGCTGGCCGCCCACAGCCTGCAGTTCAGTCCGCCGCTGCCCGCGCTGCTGCAGCAAACCCTGCGGGCCGTACCCACCTGGATGGCGCACTCCATGAAAGTAGTGGCCGTGTACGCCGAGCCGTTCTGGCGCGGGGCGGGCTGGTCGGGGTTTGCGGTCAGTCAGGCGGGGCCGCTGGCGGAAATCCATGATGCCTCGCCCGCCACCGGGGGAGTGGGTGCGCTGTTCGGCTTTTTCGCCACGCCTCACCCGCTGCGGGCGGCCCCGGCCCCGGAGCGGCAGGCGGCCGTGGTGCAGCAGCTGGGCCGCCTGTTTGGGGCGCCCGCCCGCACTCCCCTCGCCTACCACGAGCTGGACTGGGCCCGGCAGCCCTTTACCAGCGTGCCCGAAGATGCGGCCGCGCCCACGCAGGTGCCTTTGCAGGGGCCAGCTCTGTTGCGGCAGTCGTGCTGGAACGGCACGCTGCGCTGGGCCGGGGCCGAAACCTCCGCCAGCGAATGGGGCCGGCTGGACGGGGCCGTGGAAGCAGGCCTATGGGCGGCCCAGCAGCTGCTGCACCCCGAACCCACCCACGTCCGGCAGGAGTAACCCACTCCCGGCCCAGGTGCCGTCAGCGGTTGGATTGCGGGCCGGCTTGTGCCCAATTTTCAGGGGGGGGGTTGCATCAGCAATGGCCCTCTACCAGAGGGCGCGGGGGGAGGCTAGTGGGAGGAGCTGCCGGTGCTGCCGTCGGTGGGCGGGGCCGTGCTCAGCCCCAGCCGTTTCACCAGCGGCCCGATGCTGAGCCCTTGCACGATGATGCTGAAAATCACCACCACATAAGTAACGCCCACCAGCAAATCGCGGGGCATGGACTCGGGCAACGACAGGGCCAGGGCCACCGAAATGCCGCCCCGCAGCCCGCCCCAGGTTAGCACGCGCAGCGTCTGGCGGTCGAAGGGGTAGAAGCGCTTGAGCAGCACCAGCGGCACCCCCACCGACACCCAGCGCGCTACCAGCACCAGCCCAATGGATACCACTCCTACCAGCAGCGTGGTGCGGCTGATATCGAGAATGAGCATTTCCAGGCCGATGAGCACGAACAGCACGGCGTTGAGAATCTCGTCCAGGATTTCCCAGAACTTGTCGAGATACTCGCGGGTGATGTCCGACATACCCTGCTGCCGGCCCTTGCTGCCCACAATCAGGCCCGCTACCACAATGGCCAGCGGCCCCGAGGTGTGCAGGGCAGTGGCCAAGGCCGTGCCGCCCATCACCAGGGCCAGCGTAATCATCACTTCCACCTGGTAGTTATCGATGGTGCGCAGGGCCCAGTAGGTTACGTAGCCCAGCAGCGCGCCCAGCACGATGCCGCCCACCGCCTCCACCAGAAACAGGCGCCCGATTACCTCGGGCGTAGCCCGCTCGGCCCCGAACTGCGCAATCTGAAACAGGCTGATGAACACCACCACGGCAATGCCGTCGTTGAAGAGCGACTCACCCACAATGCGGATTTCCAGCGACTTATCGATGCGGGCCTCCTTGAGAATGCCCAGCACGGCAATCGGGTCGGTGGGGGAAATAAGCACGCCAAACAGCAGGCAGTAGATGTAGTCGATGGGTTGCCCAAACAGGGGCAGCAGGTAGTAGAAGGCCGTACCGATCAGGAAAGTCGACAGCAGAATGCCGACCGTGGCCATCGTGCCGATGGCCACGCCCTGCCGGCCCAGGGCGCCCACATCCACGTGCAGGGCGCCGGCAAAGAGCAGGAAGCTCAGCATCACGTCCATGAGCACGGTGTGAAAGTCGATGCCGCGCACCAGCTCACCGGCTTTCAGCACCCAATCCACGCCCAGCTTGCCCAGCCCGATGGCCAGCAGGGACGAGACAAGGGCCAGAATCATCAGGCCAATAACGCCCGGCAGCTTCAGAAAACGGTAGTTGATATAGCCGAAAACGGCGGCCACCACGATGAGCAGGGCCAGGGTGTTGTATAGTTCCATCAAGGAAATGGGAGCAGGTGTAGTTGCCTAGACGCTGTTTGCGGTGGGATAGTTGGGGGCCCTGCCGGGAAATGGGTGGCCCCGGCTGCTTTCCCGCAACACAGCCAACGGATTATCCTGAGCGGGCCGTCACCTACCCGGCGGCGGCGGCGCCAAGGGCAAATCAGCCTTGCCGGAAGCTTTTTCTGCAGCCTGAGAGCCGCTTGTGCGCTGAGCCGGCGGTAAATGTGCCGCTACCCGAAGCCGCCACTCAGCGGGCCACCAGACCCAATGCCGGAAGTAGGCACCGGGGCGCTTGTTGAGGGTCATTCCTTCGCCATTGACTGCTGTTGGAACCAATGGCAAAGGAACACTTGTATACATGAACAAATGAACATACATTTGCATCAGCATATGACCCCAGCTACCGCCCCCACCGATCTGAACCTGACCACCGAGAAGATGGAAAAGGTGGCTTTTATCCTCAAGACCACGGCTCACCCTACCCGCATTGCCATTGTGCAGCTGCTGGCCAACCAGGAAAGCCTGTCGGTAACCGATATCTGCGAGCGGGTGGGTTCCGAGCAAAGCCTGACCTCGCATCACCTGACGGGCATGAAGCTCAAGGGCATCCTGAGCTCCCACCGCGACGGCAAAAACGTGCTCTACTCGCTGAAAATGCGCGAAGTAGTCGACGTGATTCAATGCCTGGCCGGCTGTACTTTCCTGTGATGGAAGGCCGCTTTTTTTGGCTCAACACATGAACAATCATTCATAAATACATACGTTCATCCACCCAGGTATGCTCCACTACTTTGGCTACTTCGCCGCCATTTTCATCGGCCTTTCCCTGGGCATCATGGGGGGCGGGGGCTCCATTCTCACGGTGCCGGTGCTGGTGTACCTGATGGGGGTGAGCCCGGTGCTGAGCACGGCCTACTCCCTGTTTGTGGTGGGCAGCACTTCGGTGGTGGGGGCCTCAGGCTACTTCCGCAAGGGGCTGGTGTCGCTGAAAACGGCTATTGTGTTCCTGATTCCTTCGCTGGCGGCGGTGTTTCTGGTGCGCAAGGTGCTCATGCCGGCCATCCCGCACGTGCTGTTCACGCTGGGCGGCATCGTCTTCACGAAAGACCTGCTGGTGCTGGTCGCCTTTGCGGTGCTGATGGTGGTTGCCGCCACCTCCATGATTCGCAGCCGGCAGGCCGAAGAAGTGCTGGACGAGGAACTGCGCGCCCGGCACGCCTTCAACTACCCGCTCATTCTCGCCATTGGGCTGGTGGTGGGCCTGCTCACGGGCTTCGTGGGGGCCGGCGGCGGCTTCCTGATTATTCCGGCCCTGGTGCTGGGCGCCCGCCTGCCCATGAAGCTGGCCGTGGGCACCTCGCTGGCCATCATCGCCTTGAACTCGCTCATCGGCTTCAGCGGCGACCTGAGCGCGGGCACGCCCATTGCCTGGCCGTTCCTGCTTGGGTTCCTGGCTTTTGCCCTGGTGGGCATCGTGCTGGGCACCTATCTGGCCCGCTTCATTCCCGGCGCTAAGCTCAAGCCCGCTTTCGGCTGGTTCACCCTGGCCATGGGCACCTTCATTCTGCTGCGTGAGCTGGTGTTCAGCCACGCGTAGGCTTCTCATTCATCGTCTTTTCCTACCTCTCCTTTTTTCAACCCGCTTGCCGTCATGAAAATTGAACAGTTTGAAGACAAAGGGCTGGCCCATTTCTCCTACGCCATCCTGAGCGAGTGCGCCCGCGAAATCGTGCTCATCGACCCCGCCCGCGACCCGCAGCCCTACTACGACTTCGCCCGGGCCCACGACGCGCGCATCACCAGCATCATCGAAACCCACCCCCACGCCGACTTCGTGTCGTCGCACCTGGAAATTGCCCGGGCCACCGGGGCCGTGATTCGGGTCAGCCAGCTGCTGGGGGCCGACTACGCCCACGAGAGCTTCGACGAGGGCGACGACTTTGCGGTGGGCCAGCTCACGTTCCGGGCATTGAACACGCCCGGCCACTCGCCCGACTCCATCAGCATCGTGCTCAGCCGCGCGGGCCAGGACGTGGCCGTGTTCACCGGCGACACCCTGTTTGTCGGGGACGTGGGACGGCCCGACCTGCGCGAAAAGGCCGGCAACCTGACCGCCAAACGTGAGGAGCTGGCCCGGCAGATGTACCACTCGCTGCGCGGGAAGCTAATGCCCCTGGCCGACGACGTGCTGGTGTACCCCGCCCACGGCGCGGGCAGCCTCTGCGGCAAAGCCCTGAGCGGGGCCAACAGCAGCACCATCGGGGCCGAGAAGAACGGCAACTACGCGCTACGCCCCCTGAGCGAGGAGGCCTTCGTGGCCGAGCTGCTGGCCGACCAGCCCTTCATTCCCAAATACTTCGGCTACGATGTGGCCCTCAACAAAGCCGGCGCCCCCGCTTATGCGTCCAGCGTGCGTAACGTAGCCCGGCTGGCCGCCAACAGTGCCCTGGAACCGGGCGTGCTGGTGGTGGATGCCCGCGACGAAGCCACCTTCAAGCAGGGTCACGTTGGAGGAGCGCTCAATATTCAGCAGGGCGGCAAGTTTGAAACCTGGCTGGGCTCGATTGTGAGCCCCGAGGAGCGATTCTACCTGGTAGCCGCCGACGAGGTTCAGCGCGAATCCCTGATTCAGAAAGCCGCTAGAATCGGCTACGAGCCCCTGATTGCCGGCGCCCTGATCGGCACGCCGGCCGCCGACGCCACCCTGCCCCAGCTCGATGTGGAGCGCTTCCGGGAGCATCCGGAGCAGTACACCATCGTGGATATCCGCAACGCCGCGGAGGCCAAAGCTGAGCCGCTGTTTGCCGGCGCGCTCAATATTCCGCTACCCGAGCTGCGCGAGCGGGCCGCGGAAATCCCGACCGGCAAGCCCGTGGTGGTGCATTGCGCCGGCGGCTACCGCTCGGCCGCGGGCAGCAGCATCGTGGCTCCCACCCTGCCTGGCACTACCGTGTACGACCTGGGCGAGGCCGTGAAATCGTTCCAAACGGCCGAAGCCCACCATTAACGCACGCCACTTCTGGAAAGCAGCCTGAACAGGCGGCTTTCCGGAAACCTTTTTTCCTTCGATTCATGATTGACCTGTTGCAACAATCCTGGCCCTGGTACGTGGCCGGGCCCCTGATCGGGCTGACTGTGCCGGCCCTGCTGCTCATCGGCAACAAAGCCCTGGGCATCAGCAGCTCCCTGCGCCACGTGTGCGCGGCCTGCGTGCCGGCCGGCATCCCCTTCCTCACCTACGACTGGCGCAAGGAAAGCTGGAACCTGTGGTTCGTGCTCGGCATTGCCCTGGGCGGCTTTCTGGGCTACCAGGTGCTGGGCCACCCCACCACCGTGGGCATCTCCGCCGCAACCGTGCGCGACCTCCACACCCAGATGGGCCTCACAGACTTCTCCGGCCTGCTGCCCCGGGAGTTGTTTGCGCTGGAGAATCTGGCCAACTGGAAGGGCTGGGTATTTCTGGTACTCGGGGGCTTTCTGGTCGGTTTCGGCACGCGCTACGCCGGCGGCTGCACCTCGGGCCACGCCATTTCGGGCCTCTCGAACCTGCAGTGGGTGTCGCTGGTGGCCGTTATCGGCTTCTTCGCGGGTGGCCTGCTGATGACCTGGGTCATTTACCCGCTCATGTTTTAACCCAAGCTGGCATGAGCACTGCTTCCCTGCCTGACGCCGCCGAGTGCTGGAATACCCGTTACGCAAGCGCACAATACGCCTACGGCACGGCTTTCAATACCTACTTGCGCCGGCAGCTGCTGGAAAATCAGGAGCGGGGCGTGGTGCTCCGCGAAGGCACCTTTCATGCCGGCCCGGCCCGGGTGGTGCGCCTGCTGGCTGCCCGCCCCTAACTCATTCAACTATTACCTGACATGAAAAATCTCAAATACCTGGTGCTGGGCGTGTTATTTGGCATCATTCTGACCAAAAGCGAAGTGGTGAGCTGGTGGCGCATTCAGGAGATGTTCCGCTTCCAGAGCTTCCACATGTATGGCGTTATCGGCTCGGCCATTGTCGTAGGGATGATTTCCATCCAGCTCATCAAGCGCAACCACCTGAAGACCCTCAACGGCGAGCCCATAACCATCGCCGACAAAAAGTACAGCCACGGCACCTGGATCGGGGGCACCATTTTCGGGCTGGGTTGGGCCCTCACGGGGGCCTGCCCCGGGCCCATGTTCGCCCAGCTGGGCAGCGGCGTGGGCGCGGCGGCGGTGCTGATCCTGGCCGCTTTGGCCGGCACCTGGACCTACAGCGCCCTGCGCGATAAGCTGCCCCTATAGGCCCTTCTCTCAACGATGACCCGGTAGCATTGTTATTGCAATCCGTGGCGCAGCTACTCCGGCGGGCTTAAGAAGCGCCCGTCCTGCGGGTCTGACAGGCAGGGCGGGCGCTTCTTTAAACCAGCCGGCGGGCATAGTTCGGGCCCGGAGCCAAAACTCGCTGAGAGTGCGGAAGCTGACCAGGAAAAGGTCGATACGCGGGCCTGAAATCCCCTCGTGCCCATCGGCAGCGGCGGGCTTACTTCGCCGCCGGGTACCAGTTGCGCAGACGCACGTCGATTTTCTTGTTCTTGGCCTGCACCTGCTTCTGAAAGGTGGCCACGTCGCTCAGGCCGTTCTGGCCGCGGTAGTGGTAGGGATACACGATGCCGGGCTTGAACGCCAAAACGCCCTGCGCGGCCTGATTAACGTCCATGGTGTAGGGCAGGTTCATGCACACGAAGGCCACGTCGATGTTTTTGAGGGCGCGCATTTCGGCAACGTCTTCGGTGTCGCCGGATAGGTACACGGTTTTGCCGCCCAGGCTTAGGAGGTAGCCGTTGCCGCGGCCCTTGGGGTGACGGGAGTCGGCCGTTTCGGGCAGGTTGTACATCGGAATGGCCGAAACCGTCATGCCCAACGTGTCGAGGCGCTGGCCATTACTGAGGATGCGGACCTGCGCCCGGTACTCGGCCGGCAGCTGTTCGGCTACGGCTTTGGGGGCCAGCAGCAGCGCCTTGCCGATGGGCAGGGCGGCCAGGGTTTTGGCATCCATGTGGTCGCCGTGGATGTCAGTGATGAGGACTACATCGGGTGCTGCCAGGCCGGCGTAGGCTTCGGCCCCGCCGGAGGGGTCCACGTAGATGGTTTTGCCGTTCCAGGTCAGCACCAGGCTGGCGTGGGTGATGGGCTGCACTGTGAGCGGGCCTTTTTTGGTGGCAATCTGGTCGGGAGTCGCGCGGGGCGCGGCGGCCGGGGCAGTCTGGGCGGGGGCCTGGAGGGCTAAAACGGCCAAAGCGGCCGTGAGCAGGGATGATTTCATCAGTTTCAGTCAGTTACTTAAGGGTTTGATATTTTGCGCGCAGCGCCGGCCTTTGCCACAAGGGTGGGCATGACGGCAACACGCATGGGCTTAGACGGGGCCTTGGCCCGGCTGGTTTGGGTTTTGCCTGAATCAGTTCATCAAGGCGAACGACAGACAGCCATGCTGCGCCCACAAACAAATAGGGGAAAAACCCCGGCGTGGAGCTTTTCCCCTATGAATTCTCATATCAGCCTTGCGGCCGGCACAAGCGGTTAACGGTGCTATGCTTTCACGTCGTAGCGGTCAAGCATCATCACCTTGTCCCAGGCCTTCACAAACGCCTTCACGAAGCGTTTATGGCCGTCGTTGCCGGCGTACACTTCCGCCACGGCGCGCAGCTGGCTGTTCGAGCCGAACAGCAGGTCGGCGCGGGTGGCCGAGTAGCGGTTTTCGCCCGAGGTGCGGTCCTTCAGCCAGAAGGTCATGCCGCGCGAGTCCGACTTCTTCCAGTCGTAGTCCGTGCTGGTGAGCACGTTGAAGAAGTCGTTGGTGAGCACGCCTTCACGGTCGGTGAAAATGCCGTGCTTCGAGCCGTCGTAGTTGGCGTTCATGGCGCGCAGGCCGCCCGTAAGGGCCACCCACTCAGGCGAGGTCAGCGAGAGCAGCTGGGCCTTGTCGAGGAACATCTCCTCGGGGGCCACGTGCTTGGCAATCTGGTTGAAGTCACTATCGAGGAAGTTGCGGAAACCGTCGGCTACCGGCTTCAGCCAGGTGAACATCTCGATGTCGGTGAGCTCCTGGGTGGTGTCGCGGCGGCCCGGGGTGAAGGGTACTTCGGTGGGCACGCCCGCGTCGGCGGCGGCTTTTTCGAGGGCTGCGCAGCCGCCCAGCACGATGAGGTCGGCCAGCGAAACCTGCTTGCCGCCTTTGCTGTCCTTATCGGTGCCGTTGAAATCGGCCATTACCTTCTGCAGGGCCGCCACTACGGGCACCGTGCGGCGGTTGATTTCCCAGTCTTTCTGCGGGGCCAGGGCCAGACGGCCCCCGTTGGCGCCGCCGCGCTTGTCGCTGTGGCGGTGCGTCACGGCCGACGAGAAGGCCGTGAACACAAGGTCCGACACAGAAATGCCGGTAGCCAGGATGGACTTCTTCAGGTCTGCAACATCCGCCGCGTCGATGATGGTGTAGTCGGCCAGCGGGATGGGATCCTGCCAGAGCAGGTCGTTTTCGTTGACCTTCTCGGGGCCGAGGTACCGCTCCCGGGGGCCCATGTCGCGGTGGGTAAGCTTGTACCAGGCTTTCGAGAAAGCCTGAGTGAAGGCATCGAAGTCGTTGAGGAACTTCTCGCAGACGGCGCGGTACTCGGGGTCCACCTTGAGGGCAATGTCCGTGGTCATCATCATCAGGTCGTTCATTTGGCCTTCGATGTGCGCGTCGGGCGTTTTGGGGGCGCTTTTGTCCACCGGGGTCCACTGCAGCGCGCCAGCCGGGCTGCGGGTCTGCTCCCACTCAAACTTGAACAGGTTGATGAGGTAGTCGTTGTCCCACTGCGTGGGGTTGGGGGTCCAGCTGCCTTCGATGCCGTTGGTCATCGTGTCTTCGGCGTTGCCTTTGCCCTGGGGGTTGTGCCAGCCCAGGCCCATAGCCTCCATGGGCGCGATTTCGGGCGCCACGCCAATTTTGTCAGACGGCACCATGCCGTGGCTCTTACCGAAGGCATGGCCGCCGGCAATCAGGGCCACGGTTTCCTCGTTGTTCATGGCCATGCGCGTGAAGGTTACGCGGATGTCGTTGGCGGAGGCGGCCGGGTCGCCCTTGCCGTAGGGGCCTTCGGGGTTCACGTAAATAAGGGCCTGGTGCGAGGCGGCCAGCGGGTTTTCCAGATCGTAGTCGGCGTCGCCGTTGCGGCCGCGCCAGCGCTTGTCGCGGCTCACCATCTCGTCGGGCGACTTTGCCTTGGACATATCGTGCACTACTTCGGGGCCCCAGTAGGTAGCGTTGTCGGCCTCCCAGGCATCCTGGCGGCCGCCGGCGAAGCCGTAGGTCGGGAAGCCCATGATTTCGAGGGCGCAGTTACCGGTCAACACAATCAGGTCGGCCCAGGAGAGGGAGCTGCCGTACTTCTGCTTGATGGGCCAGATGAGGCGGCGCGACTTGTCGGTGTTGCCGTTGTCCCACCAGCTGTTAATGGGGGCGAAGCGCTGCAGGGCCTCGCCGGCGCCGCCGCGGCCGTCGGCAATGCGGTAGGTACCGGCCGAGTGCCAGGCCATGCGAATCATCTGCGGACCGTAGTTATTGTAGTCGGAGGGCCACCAGTCCACTGAAGTCGTCAGGAAGCCCTTGATTTCGTTTTTCAGCTCCTCCAGGTTGATGGAGTTGAAGGCTTCGGCGTAGTTGAAGTCGTCGCCCAGGGGGTTGGCCTGCGGGCCGTTCTGGTGCAGAAGCTCCACCTTCAGGCGGTTAGGATACCAGTCGGAGAGCGTGGGCGGTGTGCCTTCCACGCCGCCGATCCGGTCGCCACCGAAGGGACACTTACCGGGCATTTCGAAAGTTTTGGTGTTGGTCTTGTCGTTACTCAAGTTGTGCATGTCTTTCATGTCGTTCATGATGGTTTGCTCTAAGATCGTCGAATTTGGGTAAGCCGTCGGTAGCACGCCGCTCATTCAGTGTTAGTCGGCTTAAACGCAGAAACAGAGTCCGTGGCTGGATTTTAAGGAAACCTTAAGGCGCCTGGCACAGCAGTGTCGATGCCCCCCCGCTCCCGCGGCCCCGCGGCCTGGTTTCCAACGCACCGTTGCGAGGCATCTTTGCCCCCGCCCCCGGAATGCGTCGACTCCGAAACACGCCCGGGATGCCTAGAGGCCGGCCGCGCGGCGCGTTTGCTGCTCGGCCGTCATCTCCACCAGCACCTGGCGCAGAATCCGGTCGGCGGCCTCCACCAGCGGCTGCAGGTCGTCGTAGGAAAATGGCCCGGCCCAGTTCTCGAGCTGGTCCATCAGCTTGAGGGCCGTATGAATCTGGAGGTGGCGCAGGCTGGGGCGCAGCATGTGGGCCGCCGCCTGCAGGCCGGTCAGGTTGCCCACGGCCAGGGCCGCGTGCAAGCCCTGCAGCGTGCGTTGGGTGCTGTCTATAAATGTCTGGATCATCGACGACACGAACTTCTGGTCGCCCTGCGACATGTTTTGCAGTATCTCCAGGTTGTAGATCATCGACGGCGCTGCGAGCGCCGCGGGCAGGGCGGGCTGGGCAACCTCGTTCGGGGAACCGGGGACTGCCGCCGGCTGCAGCAGCCAGTCGCAGAGCAGCTGCAGCAGCTCGTTCTCGTAGAAGGGTTTGGTGAGGTAATCGTCCATGCCGGCGGCCAGGCAGCGCTCTTTCTCGCCGCTTACGGCCGAGGCCGTGAGGGCAATAATCGGAAGGGTCAGGCCCAGGTCGTGGCGCAGGCGCCGGGTGGCCTCGAAGCCATCCATCACGGGCATCTGCATGTCCATCAGGATAAGGTCGAAAGAATTCCGCGCCACGCAGTCGAGAGCCACCTGCCCGTTTTCGGCTTCGGTCACCTTCATGTGAGCGTTCAGCAGGAAGGTTTTGGCCATCAGCCGGTTGTACTCGTTGTCTTCCACGAGCAGGATTTTCTTGCCGCGCAGCTCCTGCAGGTTGGTGCCGACCACCAGGCCCCGGTGCGGCAGGTCGTCGATGGTGCCCATGAGCAGGGTCAGCACGAAGAACGTATCGGTACCCTGGTTTTTCACGCTCTCAATAACGACTTCGCTGCTCATCAGCCGGGCCAGGCTGCGGCAGATGTTCAGGCCCAGGCCCGTGCCCCCAAACTGCCGGGTGATGGAGGGGTCTTCCTGGCTGAACTCCTGAAAGATATGCTGCAGGTACTCGGGGGCAATGCCGATGCCCGTGTCGCGCACCGCAAAGCCCAGCTTCACGGTGCCTTCCTGGAAATCCACCACTTTGCACTCAATGCTGACTTCACCCTTTTCGGTGAACTTTACGGCGTTGCTGGCCAGGTTCAGCAGAATCTGGGTGATGCGGTGCGGGTCGCCGAGCACCACGTCGGGCACCAGCGAGCTTACCTTGACCTTCAGCGACAGACCCTTTTCCTCGGCTTTGTAGAGCAGCGTTTTCTTCACCTGCTCGCAGAGGCGGTTCACGTTGAAGCCGACGTGCTCCAGGGTCATCTTGCCCGAGTCGAGCTTGGACAGGTCCAGAATATCGTTGATGATGACCAGCAGGTTTTCGGCTGAGGTGCTGATGGCGTGCAGGTAGTTGCTCTGGCGGGGGGCCAGGGAGGTTTTGGCCAGCAGCTGGCTCATGCCCAGAATGGCGTTCATGGGCGTGCGGATTTCATGGCTCATGTTGGCCAGAAACTGCTCTTTGACCCGGGCCGACTGCTCGGCCTGCTGCATGGCTTCGCGCAGACTCTGCTCCATCTGCTTATGAGCGGTGATGTCGAGGCCCACGGCAATGGTGCCGGCCACGCGGTGCTCCTGGTCGTAGAGCGGGGCGGCTCCGGCAAACACCCACTTGGTTTCCCCCGATTTGGTGACCAGCGGTATCTGGTAGGAGTTGCTGAGGCCCTGGCGGCGCATGCTGAGCTGCTGGTCCAGATAGGACACACTCTCGGGCGGTACTAGCTTCGGGGGCAGGGTCTGGCCAATCAGCTCCTCCTTGGAATAGCCGATAATAGCGCAGTAGGTGGAGTTAACGTAGAGCACGCGCTGGTCCAGGTCCATTTCCACCAGGCCCAGCTCCATGTTGTCGATGATGGTACGGTACTTTTCTTCGCGCAGGCGCAGGTTGGTTTCGGCCAGGTAGCTATCGGTGATGTCCTCGAATTTCCACAGAAAACCGATATCGGTGCCGTTTTCCTCTACCGGCACAAAGTCGCGCTCCACCAGCCGGCCGTTGCGCAGGCGCAGCAGGTTGTGGCGTACCTCGTGGCGGTCGGCCACCAGCTCGGGCATGTCGGCCAGGGGCCCTTCCTCCAGCGGACCCTGCACCGCAGCCCTCACCTGTGCCTCAATCGGGCCGTAATCTGCGCCAATGAGCTCTTCGGGGGACTGCCCCAACCCAAACATCCGGCAGAAGGCCTCATTGGTCAGCACCACCTTGCGGTTTTCATCCACCAGCAGCACGCCGCGCTTCAGCTTTCTGATGGTGGTGGTCAGGCGCAGGGCCGTCGTCGCGAGGGCAGCCTCACTCTTCCTGCGCGCCGAGATATCGGCAAATATGCCCGTGAAAATCAGCTTGTCCCCCTCGTTGTCCCGCTTGGTGATAATGCCCCGGTTCAGCACCCACTTGTAGTCGCCATCGGCGCAGCGGATGCGGTGCTCGCAGCTGAAGAACTCGCTGTCGCCGCGGTGGTAGGCCTTCCAGGCGGCATGCACGGCGGGAGCATCGTCGGAGTGCACAAGCTCGGCCAAGGTGCGGCATTCCTGGCCGGGGGCGTGGCCCGAATAGCCCAGCATCAGCCTGCCCTCGGGCGAAAAGCTGACGTAGTCGGTTTTATAGTGATATTCCCAAGTGCCAACGCCCAGGCCTTCTATTGCCATTTGGGCGCGCAGGGAGCTTTGGCGGGCCTCGCGCTCGGCGTCGCGGCGCAGGGTCACGTCTTCCAGGCTACCGCTACGCACGATACCCTGCTCGTCGCAGCCTGACATTAGCGAACTGGTCTGGCACCAGCGCATTGGCTGGCCCGGTACTAGTAGCCGGAATTCCACGCTCACCGGCGCATGGCTGGCTACGCCTGCATCGAGAGTGGTAAGAAAGCGTGATTTGTCATCGGGATGAATGTAGGTGCGCAGGTCTTCCAGGTTTTCAATACCGAACCGGTCGTGGAGCTGCGGGCTGCAATACAGCACCTCACGTGGGCCCGCCGACGCGTGCGGATGGCGCACCCGGTAGAGCACGCACGGCGCATATTGGGCCAGGACATGAAACCGTTCTTCGCTTTCGACCAGGGCCAGCTGTGCCCGGCGCTTCAGCGAAATATCCTGCAGCAGGCCCACAAACAGCTCCACGGTCTGGGTTTCACTGATGATGGGCAGCATTTTGAGCCGTAGCCAGTTACGTTCATCCTGGGGCCGCGGGTCGGGTACCTCCACCTGAAATTCCTTGCCCCGGGCAATGCACCCGTTCACTGTTGCCTCAATGGCTGCATCCGGCTGCAGGTCGGGCGGCAGGTGCGCAACGGAGCGGCCCAGCACCTGGGGCAGCGTACAACGGAAGCGCTCCAGAAAGGCCTCGTTGGCCCAGACAATACGGCCCTGGTGGTCGGTATGCAGCATCCCGTCGAAGATGTGCTGCGCCTGCTTCAAAAATGCGGCGTTGTCCCGGATGCCGGGCGGCAGCATGGCTTTTATTGCGGCCAGCTCGGCCCGTAACGATTCAATCTCAGTATCGCGCTGGTGCAGGGCTTGTTTGAGCGCGGCGGGAGTAGCAGAAGCAAGCATAAGCAGGGGTAGCAATAAGGTCGGGAACAGGAGCAACTTCCGTTCTCACCGTTCGGAATCATTTAGCAAATAGTGGATTGGACCACCTGGGGTGAGTTATCAGGCTAAGTAGCGAAGGCCCGCCAGTACCCGCGCCACCGGGGGCGTGCCGTACTCGCGGCAAAGCTCGTCCGCGAAGTAGCTGGCCGCGGCCACTCATACCGGGCCCGGGGGCATCCTGTCGAGGCAGTCCGGGGCACTCCGGCAACGGGGTTCAGCGAATGGTCACCATTCAGCAACTGCCCACGCCAAGGAGCGTTTCCTGCAGTAAAAACGACGAAGGATGTCATCATGATCTGAGATAATGATCAGCTGTAAATTCAACTTCACACGTGCCAGGGAATAGACGGCGCCGGAAGCAACTCCGTAGGGGAGAGACCAGAATGGCTAAGCAGCTAAAGTTAACACCAGATACCAGCAATTCTACACAATAGTATATATGGGATAGTGTGGAAAAAAGACAGCCCCTTTCATTCTCCGGCCAGTTCAGGCACACCGATGCGAACAATTGCCCGGACTACCCTCTGCTCATGACTGCCTGATCCGGTTTCCTCCGCTTTATGCCCCTGCCGCTACGGCAGAGAAGCGCTACTGCCAGGCGGCGGTTTACAAAGCCCCGGATAAGAAGATCTGCCGGTTCTGGAGGCTGCGGGCAGCCGTGGCCTCGAACTTTTTGCCGCGATGGGTACGGTAGTCGCCGCTGGTAAGCTCCCGGGCAATCTGCTGAAGGGTGTTGCCCTGTTGGCGCAGGAGCATGGACCGGCGAGTAATCTGGTGGTTTTCCTTGTTTTCGCGGGCTTTCTGCTGACCAACTCCTTCCCTCATGCCGGCCGCCGCCGCCGTTGAAGCCACCGAGCGTAGCCCCAATCTTATTCTGCGCCTGACCGCCGACGGGCAGCCCGCATACACCAACCCGGCGGCCAGCGCTTTCGAGCGCACCCTCGACGAGGCTACGGCCCAGGCCCTGCTGCCGGCGGTGAAGGCTACCGTGGCAGCCGAGCTGGCCATGTTGCGCCGCGTGCTGGCCGCCCCCATCTCAACCGGCTGAAAGTGCTGCTGATGCTGGCCGTGAACGTGACCGGCGACGTGGTAGCCATCCACTTCACCCACGGCATCTACGGCGTGGCTCTGGCCTGCTTGCCCACTATTCTGGCTGGATTTGTGTTCGGATTTAGCTTATTGCAGCGCGAGCTGCCCGCCCGCTGGGCCGAGGGTCGCCGCCTGCTACGGCTTTCATCGGACCCAGATGCTTCCGCATCGACGGCCCCGCAACTGGCGGCAAGTTCCCCCTATTGACTATGTTTAGTGACTGACTATGCGTATTGCCCATCTCATTCTGGTTCATCAGGGCCCCGCGCAGCTGGCGCGGCTGCTGCAGCGGCTGGCTCATCCGCAGGCTACCTGCTTCGTGCACCTCGATGCCAAGGCCGATTTCGCCGACTTCGCCCACCTGGCCGGGCAGCCGGGCGTGATGTTCACCCGGGCGCGGCTCAGCGTACGCTGGGGCGGCTACTCGCTCACGGAGGCCGCCCTGGCAGGACTGGCCGAGATGCTGGCCCACCCCGGCCCGGCCTTCACCTACTTCAACGTGCTCAGCGGCCAGGACTACCCGCTGCGCCCGGCCGCCGACATCCACCGGTTTTTCGAGCAGCACCCGGGCATCTCGTTCATGGAGTATGATGCGCCGGACTCGCCCTGGTGGCAGGCCAATCGCAGCCGCGCCGAGCAGTACCACCTCACCGAATATTCGTTTCCCGGCCGCTACGGTGTGCAGCGGCTACTGAACGCGGTGCTGCCGCGCCGCCGGTTTCCGCTGCCCGGCTACGAGCTCTACGGCGGCCGCATGGGCGGCTGGTACACGCTCAGCCACGAGTGCGCCCGCTACGTGGTCGATTTTGTGGCCGCCCGCCCGGCCCTGCGCCGCTTCGCCCGCCTCACCTGGGGCTCCGACGAGTTTCTGCTACACACCATTCTGCTCAACTCGCCGCTGCGGGCCCTCATCGTCAACAACAACCTGCGCTACATCGACTGGAGCGGAGGCGGGGCCAGTCCGCGCACCTTCACCCTGGCCGACCTGCCGGCGCTGCTGGCCACCGACCGCCTCTGGGCCCGCAAGTTCGACCCCCGCCACGATGCCGCCGTGCTCGACGCGCTGGATGAACGGGTTCTGGGCGTGACGCCAGCAGCCCCGGCTGCTTCAGCCCCTGGGAGTCTTTCGAGCTGAAACCGCAGGACGATCTGCGATTCACATTCTGGTCTGTGCGTTTTACCCTGGCCTACACAGCGGCCAAGCGGCCCCTGCGGCGCCGGGTCAGATGGCCGGCCACCATTCAAGGACCGGCCAACCCTCTGCCCCACAGGCGGCCGAGGCTGGGGCATCCGGTGGGGCAGGCCGGCCGTCGGCAATGACGCGCGTGGTGCAGCCATTGCCGACGGCCGGCCGACTGTGCTACCCGCCACTCAAGCCACCGCTTAGCTGATGAAAACGTTACGCATAATAGGGTCCTTGCTGATTGGCGGACTGGCTGGTGGGCTGGGAGCCCGCTATGGAATGCACGTGGCCCAGGGCGTGCCCTGGAGCGGTGGCCAGAAACTCGCTCTGCTGCTGTTGCCGGCGGTCTGGCTGCTGGCGGTGCTGGCGCACGAGCTGGGCCATGTGTTGCTGGGCCAGCTAAACGGCTTCCGCTTTCGTTGGCTGGCCGTGGGGCCTTTCATGTGAAAAAAGCAAGCTGGCCGGGTGCGTTTCCAGTGGAACAAAGACCTGAATACGGCCGGGGGCATGGCCCTCTGTGTGCCCCCGGAAACTCAAGATTTGCGACGGCGCTTCATAGCCTTCGCCGCTGGCGGTGGCCTTCTTGTAGCAACGGGTGGATAAAATGACGCTAAGCGTTCCAGCGGTGGTGAGCATGCGCTACAGGACGCGTAACACGTTTCACACTAGCGTGTGAGCCATCTTGTTTCCTCGTGCAGCAAACCATGACGCTACTTTAGGAAAGCACTTTGCCAAAGCCGGCTAGATTTGCTGATATAAGTGGACCGATATATCGTAAGTGCACATGAGAGAGTGTTATACTTATCTATTGCTCCGGCTAGCGCTGGTGCTTGTAGTGACTGGAGCGGGGCCGTTGCCAACCTGGGGCCAGTCCCACCCACCGCGTGAGCTCGCGGCTTCCCTACCACTGGAACGCCTGGCCTCCGGCGAGCCGCGCAATTATACCTGCCTGCGGCAGGCCATCGGCGCGGCGCGGATCGTGATGCTAGGCGAACAGACGCACGATGATGCGACGACATTCGAAGCGAAAATCGACCTAATTCGCTATCTGCACGACTCACTGGGTTTTACTACCCTTGCCTTTGAGGGGGACATGTACGCCCTGGACAAAGCCCGCCGGGAAATAGCGGCGGGGAAGGCCGTGCTGCCCGCGCTGCAAAACTCGGTTTACGAAGGTATCTGGTCGGGCACGCAGGAATTTCAGGCCCTGGCCAACTATCTGGGTACGCACCCCAAGCTACAAGTGGCCGGGTTTGACTGCCAGCTATCCGGGGAGTACACGCACGAGCTGTTGTTGCCGGAGTTGCGGGAGTTCGTCGCCCAGGACCGGCGCACGAAGTGGCGTGAGAGCGACTTTTATCCCGCGCAGGAGTTGCTGGCCGAGCTATCTGGTGGCGACTTCAAACAGCAACTGCTGCACCCCGCCGACACCGTGGCGCTGGCCCGGTGGTTTGCCCGGGCGCAGCAATCCCTGGTTACCATCGCGGCCCACCTTCCCGACCAAGCCGGGCGGGCCGCCTTCTGGCAGCAATGGCTCCGAATGGCGGCCCGGTCGCACCAGGACGCGAAGGCGCAAGCCCGTCGGCAGGTGGCCCCACCCAATCAGAACGACCGCGACGCGCAGATGGCCGACAACCTGTTGTTTCTGGCCCGGCAGCCCGAGCATCCAAAGATTATCGTGTGGGCAGCCTCTTACCACATTGCCAACCGGATGGAGCGCATTGACCTGGACGATGCGACAACGGCCACCTACCTGAAGCAGCTGGCGGTGCAACAGCACCGGGAGCCCGACGACGACGAGCCGGCCTCCCTGCGCCGGCTGCTGGGCGGGGTCGTGCCGATGGGACGGCTCGTGAAGCAGAAGCTGGGTGACCAGGTGTACGCGCTGGGCTTCGTGGCCTACGAGGGCACCTATGGCCGGGTCGGCGACTCCACCCGGCTCTACCCGGTGCCCACCCCGCCGCCCGGCAGTGTCGAGCAGGCATTTCGGCAGCAGGGCAGCGCGGTGGGGTTCGTTAACCTGCGCCACACGCCCGCGGGCAGCTACTACGCTTCCCCGCTGGGCTACCTGCCGATGCGGGCGCCGTGGGCGGACGTGTTCGATGGCCTCTTCTACACCCAGACTATGCGGCCGACCAATCGCTTGGCCGCTGGGGCCGTGGCGGCCGTACCGGTGACGGGCCACCAGGTGCGGGGCCAGGTACGGGATACGAAAACCGGCATGCCCATCGCCTTTGCCAGCATCGGCATCCAGGGCACTGGCATCGGCACGGTATCGAACCTTGACGGTGCGTTTGCCCTATTTGTGCCTACGGCCCACGCGCGCGACACCATGCAGATTTCCTGTATCGGTTACGCCACGGTGCGGCGGGTGCTGGCCGCGCAGCCCGTGGAGCCGCTACTGGCTGTTCGGCTGACTCCGCAGGAGCACATGCTGGGCAATGTGCTGGTGCGGGCGCCGCTTAGTGCCGCGGCCATTTTAACCAACGCCCGCGAGCACATCGCAACCAACTATCCCCAGCAGGCGCACAGCATGCAGCTCTATTCGCGGGCCCAGTACCGGCGCGACGACTCCTTGCGGGTCCAACAGGAAGGCGCCCTGGACTTCTATGACCAGGAAGGCTACCGCCGGGGCAGCTGGGAGCACGTCCGCCGCCACCGCTTTATGCAGCTGCGGCAGGTGCGTAAGTCCGGCGACCCGCACATGATGGAATACCAGGAGCAGCCCGTGTTCTGGCTGATGTGGAGCGACGACCCAGTCCTCACGACCCGCAACCCGCTGGAAGCCGGCGCGATGCCAAAATACACCCTCACCCTAAAAGGCCAGACGCAGTACAAAAGCCGCTGGGTCTACGAAGTCGCCTTCGAGTGTAAACGCCCCAACGCCTTCACCACGCCCTACGGCTACCCCGCGGCCGAGGCCTACGCGGGCACGGTGTACGTGGATGCCGAGAACTTCGCGGTCGTGAAATACGAAGCCTTTACCACGCGTAGTCCCAGTGAGATAGCCAAGCCCAAATACGTTAAGCGCTACGGCTTTACGCAGCCATTTACCTCGTACCAGAAGCACCACGACGTATATCAGTACGAGGAGGCACACGGTGCCTATTTCCTCAAATATGCCCGGCGGGAGTCAACCACTGACTTCGTGTTGCGCGATAGCCAGGAGAAGCATCACTGGCAGGATGTGCACGAGCTACTCACCACCAGCCTGGAACTGACCAGGCCGCAGGTGCTGCAGACTTCGCTGTTAGAAGTAGACGCGAAGGTGCCTTACCGGGCTGATTTCTGGAATACCTATCAAGTGCTGCTTCCCACCGAAAAAAAATGATTTCAGAGGCCACCGAAGGACTTTTCTCGATTTCACCATTGCCTGCATCTGCTTGCGTAAGCATTTGACGCTGGAGAGGCTCATACCAGTCAGTTCGATGGTTTCGACTACGGAGAGCCCTTTTTCTAACGCTTTTCGCACGTTGGCCAGGTTCTCGGCATCGAGTCTCTTGGGCCGGCCGATGTGGGCGCAAACACTACGGATGGGGCGCGACGAGGACCTGGTTCTCCTCTCACCAGCTCGCTACGAGCACATCAACCGCTTGGGCAAGTACACCTTCCCCAACCGAGTTGAAATACAACCCAATGGTCTGCGCCGCCTGCGGAAGCCCTCGGGAACAGTGATTTTCAGCACGTAAGGCAAACCTATTCTACCTTAGCTTATCGAATATTTTACACCCTGCTGTACTTACAATGGTGAATTCTCTAAATCTGATAATGCTGATCACACAGGCTGTTGGGGTATCAGGTTCCGGAAGCACCAACCAGAACGACAGCCCAACGATTGCGGGCCGTGAGGTGGCCAGGCCTGCGAAATGCCAGGTGTATCAGTATCTGAGAGTGGATAGTACGGCCCGGCAACTGGTTCTTACCCGCACCTATCACCCAAATGGTCGGGTATTGGAGGAACAATACAGCAAGTACCGGCTATCGCATGAATACATGGCGAGCACGGGCACGGAGCAATCCCGTTATCGGGATACGATGCTAGTTGAGCGCCTTGAAACCAACGAACGAGGCGACCAAATCAAGACTCGCTATTTCCACGACCATCTTAACCGACTAACGCGGGAGGAGCGTCTTACTTCTGAGCGGCGCCAGAAGAAAAACGTTGATAAAGGGAATGGAAGGCCCGGCGGCTGCATTCTGGTAGATTCTGATTTCCGAAAGCGTCGCACCTGGGAGAAGACCAGCGTCATTAACTACACCTATGATGCGCAGGGCCGGCTGGTAAGCTATGATGCCCCCAAGTTGCACTACTCTTCCCAAAACCGCTACACCTGGGCCTATGATAGCCTGGGGCGCATCAGTCAGCATTTCTCCTATGACCGGCAGCGCTTGATTTGGGTAGAGGAGTTTACCTACTTTCCAGGCGGTCACCGCTTCACTCGTACCTGGTACGATGCGGATGGCAGTCCAAACCATCTCAAGCCCGCGAGTAAAGGCTACTGGCCCCAGTACTCCACTACGTACCACTATGACGATAACCGCCAAGTTAAATTGGAGGAAACGTCCTCAGAAAAAGGCATTCTGGTCAGCCGCACCCAGTGGTATTACAATGCCCAGCACCAGCTTACAAAGACCGTCTACCAGAATGGAAAAGGCGAGGTCAAACTAACGCACTTGTTCAGCTATCAATAGGGCCTTTTTCTGGCCTGCTAAGCAAAATTAGGAACAGGTCGGAAGCTTCACAATAGTAGCAAAGTACCACGCCGGCACTAGGTCGCGCCAGGATGTTAAAATCACACTTATTCCAAGACCGCTCCGCTAACATCTATTATGTTAAGAGATAAAAATAAGAAATAGAATAAGCCATATACCACTACCTGTTCTTTCTTTTATCTTCTTTGTACATGTGCATAGAAGGCCTCTACCAACCTGCTAACCCTCGCAGAAATATATAAAGACCAGAAACCCATGAAAACGAGCAAACGAGCGGATCAATTGGTCTTCCTCGGCTCCCTAGTCTGCGCCTCATGCACCAGCCCAACCGGGGAGAATAACCGCGCTAACCCAGTGGCTGCAGTTGCCAAACCTGCTTCTGCACCTACGTACACTACTCAGGTCAAACAGAACACTCTGGCGGATTCTATCCAGCCCGCTCAGAGCGTGGCCGTGTTAACAGTTGGATTGTTCCATGCCGACGAAGTTTCAGCTGGATCGGCAAACAGGCCGTGGGTCGGCTTGTTTCTGGGCAAAGAAGGGCCATATCTGCAGCACACTACCATTCAGGTAGTGAAGGTGCGTGATGAGATGATGGACGGCGAGGAAGGGGAGGAAAGTGGCTGGGCAGTGACCACTACAAATCCCGACTCGACGCTGCTGTTAATGACCGGGCTATCCTACCTGCGAGACCGCCCCCTCGTGCCAGTAGCTTTACAGAAGCCTATCTTGTTGCCAGGAGAGAGAATGGACTTTGCCTACCATGGCGGGTTATATTGCTTGAGGTGGTCTAGCTAGGCCGGACAGCGAGAAGTCTTAACTTCCGCTGCCCATGACTGAAAAATCGCACCCTGGCGGCTTGGCTGCCACCCGTAAGAAATACACGCCGGCTTTCAAGGCTGAGTGCGTCCGCCAAGTGGCCGCCGGTTCCCGGCAGAGCGACGTGGCTCGTGCCCAGGGTATTTCGCCGGCCTTGCTGGGTCGCTGGCAACGCCAGGCTCTGGAAGCCGCCGTGCCCAGCAGCGCCGAGCGCGACGAAATCAAGCAGCTGCGGGCCACGCTCAAGCGCGTGGAAATGGAGCGCGATATTTTAAAAAAAGTCGTGACCATCTTTGCGCAACCGCCTCAGTCATGAGCCGCTACGCCTTTATCGCCGCCTGCACCGAGCCGTGGCCCGTGCAGTTGCTCTGCCAGGTGCTGGCCGTGAGCCCAGCCGGGTATTATCAGTGGCGGAACCGGCCGGCCGGCACGCCGACGCCGTGGCAAGTGGCGGCGCAAGCGGCCTTTACGCGCCACGCCCGACGCTACGGCACTCGGCGGCTGCGGGCCGAATTGCACGCTGAAGGCCACACTGTGGGCCGCTATGCATTGCGCACCTGGCTGCGCCAACACGGGCTGCGGGCCTTGAGCACCCGCCCGCACCGGCCGCGCACGACGGTGGCCGACCCAGCGGCCGTGGTGGCCGAAAACCGCTTGCTGGGTCAGTCGGCCCCCACCGCCCCGAACCAGGTCTGGGTCGGCGACATCACGTACCTGCCCCTGACGGGCGGGCGCTGGTGCTACCTGGCCACCTGGCGTGATGCCTGCTCACGGCGCGTAGTGGGCTGGCACTTGGCCGCCCAGATGCCGACCGAGTTGGTGCTCCACGCCTTGGAACAGGCCCTGACGCTGCGCCAGCCCGCGCCGGGGCTCATCATCCACGCCGACCGCGGCAGCCAGTACACCAGCGCGGCCTATCGCGCCCGCATCGCGCAAGCTGGCGCTCTGGCTAGCTTCAGCCGGCCGGGCAACCCGTACGATAACGCCCAGGCCGAAGCCGGCTGGAGTACACTCAAAACCGAGTTATTGCCGCCAGGCTCCGTTTTCGCCTCCCTCGAAGAAGCCCGTTTGGAAGTGGCCCACTACCTCGACACCTACTTCAACCTCGACCGCCGCCACTCCGCCCTCGGCTACCGCTCGCCTCATCAATTTGAACAGGACCTGAAAATCAACCTACCTTAACTCACTGTCCGTTTTTACTGGACCACCCCAGCTTGCGAGCGACAGGCCGGATGAAAAAAGGGGAAACGGAAGCTGAGGGAACAGCTGTCCAAGACTATAGCCTGTTCTTCTCAGCCAGGGTAGGGGGAACGGAAACACGCCAGCTTCTAGTCACTCACCCTGCCTTCGACGATGAAATGATCGATATTCTCTTTGTGGGAGACCTCGATGGAGACAGCATACCTGATGTGATAATCAATAAATCAAACCATTATAACGTCACCAATCCCGCCCTTTTTTTATCTAAGCCAGCAGGTAAAGGCACCTTGTTGAAAGAGGTAGGAGAACACAGAAGCATCGGGTGTTAACCTACTGGAAAGACGAGTCTCAGGAGGTAGATTTTCGCAGTTATGAAATCCCGTGGGGCCCCTTTACCTCCCTCCTATAAACCAAACCTGAGCAATGAGTCTTTTTGTCCCATAAGTCCAGTTATGATAAAGGCAGCAAACAATGCTCCTTCTCGGCCTCTGAACCACCGGTTTCTTAAACTCTCGAAGAGGACACCGTTCTTTGACCAAAGGCTACTACTGCAACCTCACCCTTGATTGGTATCGGGGCGGAGGCAATCATCGTGGTACTGGTTACCCCTATTCTCATCGCGTATGTGGTACTTGAAACTGTGGGCCGTGTTCTGCACCCTACTGTTCCTTTCTTTAATTTCCGGCATCGCGAGAGCAGGTGCCGCCGGTGCCCCCCCGCTACCCGTTCGATATGTGCTGCTGCAGGATTCCTCGTTCCACGCCACGTGGGTTCAAACAGAACGGCGGGTACGGGGCGCTCATCAGGCGTTGGACATCGTCAACATTCTGGTGCCCGAGTTCCGCATTCGCTATCTAACCCAACACGACCGGGGCGACCTTCGGGTGCGACTGGCACGAGAAGACGAATTACTGATTACCATGGCCGTGTTACCCGAGCTACAATCCGGCCGCGTGCAGTGGGTCCGTATCCGTTTGGATACTCTGGACCCAACCTGCAAGTTGTCTATGCGGGCGCTGGTCGCTGAGGGCTATGAGAAACTAATCGCCTACCGCCGCGCCGGCAACCCCTACATGAATTACGAAACCCGGCGCGACGACGTCAAACCCGTCGTATACCGAGATGGCCAGTATTGGACGACGCCCGATGATGTGCTGACGGAAGTGTACGTAGTGCATTCCCGGCGAACCTGGTACCCCACTGAGGCCGATAACGTGACCCTCAACCCGCAGGCCCGGGTGTTCACGCGCGCCGACATTCAGCGGGACATGCAGGCGGCCCAGACGGCCGGGGGCGAAGAGGCTCCTGAGTTGGGCTTAGTGCTCTCCTCCAAGCTGTTACTCGGCAAACGGACAGCCGCCCGTTATGAGTTTTGGTCGTTTGCGCCGCCCATTGTCGATGCGTCGCTCACTTACTACGGGGCTACTGAAGTCGCGTACGAGCCTGGAACCGGCATTGTAAGTGCCAAATACAACGAGTATTTTCATCTGTCAGCGATATCGCCGGACAACGTTTTTTTCACGGTCAAACAGCGCATTAAATTACCCAGCGTTCCATGATCTGACGCACATAGCAGGCAAAAGCTCGTTTCGCTTTTCGAACCCTTTGGCTAAACGACAAGGGGAAGAGCTTTCTACTGATTGTAGCTCCACGCGGTGACGCTGTCGTGGTCCAGAAACACGCGCAGGTCATCGGGAGCACCCAGCCCCATCTCGTAATGCAGTACTGGTGGATAAGGCGCCTCCGGCCAGGCATAGGTCGTGTCCGGCACACCAAGCAGTGCGGTTACTTCGACGCGTGACATGCCCGCCTTGACCTGGGGAAGTTTGGAGTATATGTGATTGGCTCGGTCGAAGACCAACGCATACAGCCCGTACCCGAGCGCAGCCAGCAGAAGGAAACCAATGAATAGTTTTTTCATCAGATGAGCAAAGTACCGCTCGATTCGCTAATCGAACCGTTTGCGCGAACGTCTCACTACCTTTTATTTTGATCGGCCTTGTCTTCTAATGAGCTCCCTTATGACCTGTCGAAATCTACTGGTATTCGTGGGAGCCAGCCTGTGCATGGCGGGGTGTACTGAGCACACCCCGCCCATTTCTTATCCCCCCGCCGTGGTGCAGGCGGGTGAAGCACAACGCTACCAAACGGCTCTGTGGAGCGTGTCCACCAGTTTCTTGGATAGCACCGTGTTTTGGCAGCCCCCTGGGGACTCGGTGTGGCGCACACTCGAAGGGCTGGTAAGCCTCGAGCAGCGTTTGGTCGCGTTCGAACGCGGGGCCGGTTCGACGCGCTTCGAGTTTGAACTCGTCGAGCGGCCAGGGGGCTCGCGATTGCGACTATGGGGAAATTGCATGCGCTACGGCCCGCCCGGAAGAGGCTTCCAACCCTTGGTGGCGGTGTGGGTCAACCAGCGTGACGGACTGATTGACTCCGTCTTAACCATCCACAACGTGCGCTTTACGGGCGTCGGACGGAAGGTTAATGAGAAGGGCGATTGGGTGCCCATGAACCGCCGTGAAGCCCGGCTGCTGCAGTTCCATACTGATTCCCCCTTCAAACGGGCGTTCCTGAGGGCTCACCATGCCAAACTGCCCCTCAGCCTACAGCGGCTCTGCTACGAAAAAGGCATTCTAAAATGACGTTCCATTTGCTTGAATCACCGTTTACTTAAACCCATTAACTTCCTTTGTGCTTACGGCTCGCTTTGACGCGACTGCTACTCACGATCACGAGCTTTCCATCAAGGGGCACTTAGGCATGAGATTTTTCCAAACGCTGAGTGGCCTCTTATGCTGGTGTTGGTTGGCCGCCTGCTCTCCCACTTCTCAGACCGTCGATGACAACCGCCAGCATGTCCAGCTGCTATGGCGCAACAAGACCTATGACTGGATCAGCAACTCGCTGCTCATACGCGATAGTCTGCTCTATTTCGGCAGCTTCCACCACGCCTTTTACGCCGTGGATCTGGCCACTGGCCACGTCAAATTCGCCTACCAAACCGGGGACACTCCCTACTACCCCCCCACCGTTGTCGAGGATAAAATTTACTTCTCCAGCTTTGATCTCCAGGTCTATTGCTTAGGGTCAGCAGGCAATTTAGTATGGAAGCGAAACACGGGTAATCGCGTCAAGAACGGACTGCTGGCGCGCGATAGCTTGCTCTTTATCCCCGTACGAGGGGATGGATTGTGGGCCGTCAAAACGCATGATGGCGCAGCCTTTTGACACTTAGCAGCTGGGGCCGGCAGCCGCTCTACGAATCAGCCCCTGCTACGTGGGAATAAGCTCTACGTCGGCATGTGGGGCCTTTCTGACAGCCTAATCGCGGTGGATGCCACGAGTGGGAAAATAGACTGGGCGACGCGTTTTCCCGGCTACGCCAGTTCAGACCCGGTCGCCACACCCCACGGGCTTTTGGTATGCAACGACAAATACTATCAGGGGGGTAAAGTCAAGTTACTCCGGTATGCAGACGGCACCGAATTGTGGAGTACCGACTTGAAGTGCCAGGCGTTGTATCCACCGCTGGTGCAGGGCAACCAAGTGATCGTGGCCACCTATGACGCTCGGGTTGTCTGTCTCAGCATCCTTACGGGCGAAGTGCTGTGGAGCACCCAATTAGGCCCCGAAGAGCAGGTCGCTAGTCAATTCTGCCGCCTTAAGCAGGGCATTTATTTTGGGACCACCGCTCGCAACCTGTATTGCGTGGATAGTAAGACGGGCAAAGCGGTGTTCAAGGAGTCGTTTAACTACGGCATCTCTGATCTACTCGTAGCCAACGGCCAGCTCTATATTCCCACTGGGGGCAGCGAGCTTTGGACCCTAAAAGAGTAGGATTGTACCGTTAACGACTCTCGTTTAAAGGATGCCCGAGCCACCGTTTTCCTAAACGTCTGTCACCTATTGCCGGCGTATCCTGGTCGAGCTGGGATATTCCGGCGAAGGCAGGGTAACGAGGTGAGCGGGCGTGAGCAGCAAGCGGGTGGGCATTCCCTGAAGCGCGCCGTCCAGGTATGTGAGGCGGATGGTATCGCCCTGTATGGTGTAACGCCCGTCGTGGTAGCCCAGGCCCATTTCCACTTCACACTCCCCATTGGTGAAGAGGCGAACGGTATACGAGCCAACAACTAGGTCTTCGAAGGCTGAATACCGCAGCGTTCTGCTTTCGCAGCCATTGAGTAGCAGGGTCGCTGACAGGACTAGCATGGAAACTCTCATGTGCTAAAAGTAGAACGCTCGTTCACCTTTGGATCGTTTTGCTGAATTCAGTGTGGGTGAAAATTGGCTATGCCAACTAAGGATAGTTATAAATTAACCCTTTGCACTGAGGTTATATCAAATTTGCTGCTGTATCTTTATATTCGGCCCTTTCCCAATTGCTTTGTTCATTCGGCCCAATCAAGGGTCTAATCCCTCGCTGTCACTCATGTTCCACGCCTACTTTTTCCGGTCCTTGCTATTTGCTGTGTTCACCTCCCTAACGGTGAGCTGCGGCGGGGAACAAAAAGAGCAGGACCCGGCGCCCGTAACCCACACCGTGCTCGTGGAGTATTTCGCTGATCAAGTGCCCAGCAGCCTCGGCGCTACGGTGAGCAGTCGTAGCACGCTGCCCGATGGCACTCAACCCGATAATATCCACGAAGTGACGGCCATCTCCGGCAATCGGGTTGGCTCTTACACCGCCAACGTGGTCGAGGGGCGGGATTTTACCGTTACTGCATCCTACCGGACTCTGGGGACAGCTGGGTTGCCGTATCCTTATGACGCCAATTTTCGGGTTCAAATCTGGGTTGACGGAAAGGTGCGGCGCAATATCGGCGTGACGGGCGTTGTCTCCCCGGGCAATACGTACCCGAGCATCAGCTATGTAGTCCGTTCCACCGAGTGGTGAGCACTTACCTGATGCTTCGTTGCCATTCCGACGGTTTTTAGACTGACCGAAACGTGACGACCATAGCTGTCGCAGAACTCCCAGCACTGGATCAAATTGCTCCTTATTTCGAACAGAGCTCGTTCAGGCCAGTACCGTTCTGATAAACTCTTTGAGTAATTTTGCCAGCAAAAGTCTGCTCCCCCTTATAGCTCTGCCTGGTGTTTCGAGACGTTTCTTCCCCTAAAGGCCGAATTGGGCGCTTAGAGTACGGCCTGAGCTACTTCGCTTACCTAATCGTTTTGGTCGTCCTCCAACTCGTGTTTGGTCCCAACGAGAACGACAACCTTTTACTAGCCCTCTTCTACCTGGCGTCCTTTCTGCTGTGCTTGTGGTTCCTCGTGGCCCAGGGGGCCAAGCGGTGCCACGACCGCGGCAATAGCGGCTGGTACCAATTCATCCCTTTTTACGTGTTCTGGATGCTTTTTGCGGCGGGGGATAGCGGGGACAATGCTTATGGCCCCAACCCGAAAGCAGCTGCCCCAGCGGGAGAACGTAAGTAAGCCCGCTTAATTTCGAGCGCCCCTTCACGGCCGGATGTCCTTGGGACCGTTTAACTGTTCAGGCGCTTTCTGGTGGCACGGTTGACGCGTGATTGCCGCACTCACTCGGGACCGTCGTTTGTACGGGTGGAGGGCCTTCCCGGCGCTTACTCGATGCGGAGGTTGTAGACGACAAAGTGCGCAATCTTATATTTGGCGTACCAGTCTTTTACCGGCACGTTGCTCTGGGCCAGCGCGCAGTACAGCAGGTACCCGTCCGATTCGTAGGGCAGCGTGTACACCAAAAACGGCACCTTCTGGCCCACGGGAAACTTTCGGTCGGCCGTGACCTGCTGCCCCGGCGTGCGCACCAACGCGGGGCGTACCTTGTAAGGCCAGAGGTCGGTGCGCAGGCTGTAGCGGTCGCCCTGACCCGGCAGGGCAACAAACGACTTGACGGTGGCGCCGGCGGCGAACAGGAACTGGTTTTCCAGCCGGGTGTCGGTGGCCTGCCGCGCGAAAACGTCCATCGCAAAGTGCCCCTGCGGGTCGCAGCGCAGCAGCCGCGCCGGGTTACCGACCAATTCCTTTTCGGCCTCTGCCACGCCGTTTCGGTACTCTTGGTAAGTGAGGTGAAAGAGCTTGCCTGCCAGCTGCGCTTGTACCGCTTCGACGTGCCACTTCTCCACGTGCAACGCCTGGCTCATCAGTTGGTGCAACTCAGGGTTATCGGAGCCGGCGTGCACCAACACCACCACGCTGTCCACTCGGGCCGAAACGCTTTGGGCCGTAGCCGGCAAGCCCAGGCACACCGAGAACAGCAGAAACAGGCTTGTTTTCATAAGACAGCAAAAGACAGCAAACGCGAGGGATAGGGCAAGGTAAGGCGCCGCGGGGCATCTGCCACGTTGCGGCGTCCGAAAAGGCCGCCCGACCCGCGCTTCGCACCGCGAGTTGCGAACGGCTCAAGCAATGCCCCTATTTTTAAACAGGCATCCGTTTAAGGCACGACCGTTTTCTTGAACTGCGCAATGCTGTTTTAGGGTGTTGTTTCGTTTGGCTCGGCGTATGCGTCTCGGCATTCCCGCTCCAGCTTGTTCCATTCCTTCTGTGAGATTTTGTACGCGCTGAGCGGAGTGGCCAGTTCACAGCGGGAAGCACAAGCATAAAAGTTCGGATTGAACAGTTCCATATTGCATTGGCCCCCTTCGTAGTACACGTGCGTAAACAGCACGCTCTGTTCCACTCCCGCGGCCCGAAGGGCAGGGTAATGGGCGTCCAACACAGCAATGAACCACTGTAGGTGGTTGTCCGCGTTGGGATTCGTTGAGAAGGGTTGGGCGGGTAACACCTCCAGGTAGGGCGTCGCATGCTCGTTGTTATCCGCGCCCCATTCAACCACGGCACCCATGGCTTTCAATCCTGCCACGAAAGGTTCGGGCGCAAACGCCTGCCCATAAAACGTCAACGTAAATCGGAAGAGAACCATCAAGGGGCGACCTAGAGCTGTATTCAGTGTCCACGTAAAGTAACCCTCCTTAAACTGAGCTGCCCTGTTTACCTGGCCACCGTTTTCGCAAACGCAGATTCGGCAACCGAAAAACAGGAGATTTGCCAATCGAACGGCGTGCGTCATCCCAGCTACTCCGCTCCGTAATCGCCGTTGAGGCATTTGACCATTTTCAACGGCACTTCCACCAACTCGTCCTTGGCGTTGTATGTCCAAGCCCGTTGGATGCCACTCAAGTGTTCCCCCGGCTGCTTAAGCGAAATGAGGACGAAATAGCTTCTGCGTTTGCCGCTGGGGTCGGTACACGTCGTAATCGAGAGGGCCTGCTTGGCGCTGTTCACCTTCACGCGGACGGTGTCGACAATCCGATTGGCGGGCTGCCCCTTTTCCTTATTGGCTAGTTGTTCATAGGCCAACACGGCCGTGCCGTTTCGGCAGCTGCTTTGGGTAAGCGCATAGCAAGTAAGCCCCTTGTCGGTTCCGTCAATCACGGCTCCGGCACACAAGAAGTGGCCTTTCAAGGAGATTGGGGGAGGAGGGGCAGAGAAGCCTCCCGCCAGCAAGACCACCACGAGCAACAGTAGATTTTTCATGCGGCGTGTACGAGTGAATAAGCTAGTAGAAATTAAATATACTGCACGGCTGTTTCAAAGCCTGCGCGCATTTTATTCCCTCCTTTCACCAAACGAAGCGGGTTTATCTTGCCACCGTTTCGCCAAACGAAAAGAGGCGATACCTTTCGACCAAGAGCTTCCAGTAGTAGAAGGTTTGCCGCTGCCCATGAGCCATAAAGAAGCCTATTTCCAAGACTTAGAGTCCATCGTGACCGAACCCGTTTACTTGACTGCATCGCGGCAGGAACTGGAGAAAGAGACCGCCGAAAACATGTGGTCCCTTGGCGTGAGCGAGGAACTAGCCGGGGCGATTGCGCCCGAAGAGGTGCAGGCCTTTTTGCAGCGCGTCAAGCGCAACCGCCGTGAGCAACTCGCCCAGTGCGGGTGGCACGGTGGGTTGCGCTACTACCTCTGGCACGACCCGCAAGCGGGGCAGCTGCGGTTCAACTTCATCAGCGCGCTACACAACGCCTTGCCATTTGCGGCCCCTGTCGATGAGTGTGCGGACGAGGCCTCTATTATCCGCGCTTGGCTGCAAAAGAGCGGCAGTATGACCTCACAACTGCTGGATTCAGCAGAATACCGGGTGCGGGTGTATGAGGAAGTACTCCTGAGGCAATAATTGTGTTCGTAGACCGTAACGCTCATTACTTTGAGCAGCGCGCGTGCAGCGTTCTACCGTTTGACTGTTCACCTTTCTTTTTTCTGACAATCCTGAAGCATGCGTAAGCAAGGATTCCTTACTCAGTTCCTCTACCTTATTCTCTACGCAGCAAGTGGGCTCTTCACCTTGTTCTGGGCCAGTGTCTTCTTTCTCGGGTCGGAGGATACCGTTTTCCGGCAGATTGAAGAGCACGGATTGTTGGTGCTGTTTTTAAAGCGATTTCTAGGTTTTGCGATGCTGGGCGGGCTGGTCGCCTTAAGCATCACGGTGCCTAGTATCCTGCTTCAGGTTTGGCGGAAGCAAAAGTATTGGTCGGAATCTGAAGAGGTATTTAAACGGGCCCTTTTCTCGCAAGTACTTTGTGCGTTGTTCGGTAGTGCGTTTTTCTCCCTTTCGGTAAGGGGCAGTATACCAGATGTAAAATCTGCCATTGACCACTCCCTGATTAGTGATGAAGCAAGCATGCCACTTCGGTCTTAAATCCAGTCTACACACTCTTCATTCCGCTATTCGGACCGTTTTTTTGGACCACATCGTCCTAAGCATGGCATGCCGCCCGGTTATGGATCGGGCCCGAGCAAAAACGAATAGCTTTGCCAGCGTACCCTTTACCGCTTCCCCGATGGACCAGTCAGATGAGTTGTTGTGGGCGCAGCAGCAATGGCAACAAGGCGGCACCATTGCCTTACAAACGGCTTCCGAAGCCGAATTGACTCGTTTTGCCCAGAGGTACCACGTCCAGCTGCCCGCGGAGTTGGTCCGCTACTTCACCTTGGTCAACGGCACCGCACATGCGTACGATGAGCGCTTCTTTCGCTTTTACTCGCTGGCCGAAGTTCAGTCGGTGGCCGAGCGGTTTGACGACTACCATGGGCTGCCCAAGTACAGCGACTTGATGCGCACGTGGCCCGAGCACAAGCAGTTCTATGTAGTTGCCGACTACATGATTCACCTCTTGGCCTATGCCATTCGGCTAGACGCGCAGGCCTTTTCGGCTAATCCTGTGTTCGTACTCTGTGGTGACAAGTATCAGCAAGTAGCCACTAGTTTCACCGAATTCTTAACGCTTTACAAAAGGGATGCTGCCGAGCTATATATGAGCGAGGAGGAAGTGGTCGAGTAGTTCTGTTAACTGCTTTCTCCCCACAGAACGCGTTTACCTTCGGACCCTTTTCTTGAACTAGCCTTTACCCATCAATTAGGATGTGGACCGCGTGCTCATCCTGGAAGGAAATAGTGATGTCATGATCTAGGTCATGGATGGTGCTGAAGGACAAATTCCATTCTACCGGAGCGGTATCAAGCTGTGGAATCGTGACGCACAACAGGGTGAACTCTTGCCCAAAATCCTGGATGGCAAAGTCCGGTCGTCAGTTGCGAAACTCGTCGATGATCAGGGGCTTGATCTGCGTAACATAAGTGTTGAACTCCATCTGAAGGTGGCGGTAGAATTCGCGTTGCGCCTCAGAGGGGCCATTCTCATCCGAGTCGATAAAATACTCAATGGTCTGGCCCGTGGGGGCAAACACTCCCGATCCCTCATAGTAGTAGTTGGCCGTGGTGCCTTTCATAAACCGCAGCGGGCCAAAGAAAGGGTCTTCCAAGAGCGGAGGGGATTTAAAGAAATCGAAAAAACTCATTATTGATGTCAAATGGCCAGCAAGATGGTCTACTTACTAGCCTCTTGTTCACGGCAGCACCGTTTGAGTAGACATTAAAGCGCCCTTATTACAGCTGCTGGCTGTTGCCACCTGTCGCCACAAACTGTCTGCCGTTGTCGGTAATAAAGTAACGTAGTCGACCCTCTACTTCCTGGCTCCCCATCAATCCCGCAGTGTGTAACGCGTCGAGTTCTCGCCGCAAAGACCGACCGTTCAAGCCTTCCGTGGTGCTCACCGCGCGGTCCAATTGGTACCAGTACCACTCCCCATCGTGTTCCTGGATGTAGGTAAGCAAAAGCAAACGAAAATGAAGGTCCTCCATCCTGATGCGAACGCGTTGAAAACGCGTTCAAGTAACGCTCGTTTTAGAGATTCCGACCGTTTCGCTGAACTTAGCGGCGTGAACTATAGGGGTGCTTAAGCTGCTATTTCCGTGACAGAGATTGCCCCTACATCAGCCACTAAGCAAGATGCCAAACGGCTATACCCGACCAAGGAAAGGAGATGCGTCCATTCGGCTGCCTTCTTACCATACGCCAGGTGATAGTTGGCCCGGGCCTGCTGCATGAGCTTGCCAAAGTCGGGAGCGGGCACATAAACCCCGTTTTCCACGGCAAGTACCTGCGATAAGTCTTCAAGGGCAAGAAAGCAGGTACGGTAGGCACGCTCACTACTGGCTAGGACGGAGCCGGCAAAGGCGAGGCAGTCCGTGAGCAGGGACACGGCGACTTTCTGGTCGTTTTCGCCCAGGACGAGCACCAGTTGCAGGCGGCCCTCGGCGTAGGTATAGGACTCCAGCACGGAATCACTGCTGTTGCTCACCACGTCAGCAAAGGTCATCATCGTCAAAACAAAGGAACAACACCGGCAAGGCGTAGCTCATCGGAAGGAAATTAGTGAAAGAGCATAATTACGTTCGTAATTCTTAACAAAGCGCGTTTAGCTTCGGACCGTTTTCGTGAACGCTCGGCTGCATGTTGTTTGCTGAGCTTGCATCGGTTGCGCGGGGCCAACTAACAAGGGTAGTTTAGGCCATGACGGCTACCAACCGGAGCACGGCCGCGCTCAAGTCCGTATCGCCGCGCATCTGCGCGGCGGCATCGGCGGGGTTTATCCCTTTGGTGAACACCTTCCAAGCCATTTCGGGGGCCAACTCCACTTCCGCCGTGGGCCGGGTGCCGGGCACCGGCGTGGCACGCAACTGCCACCCTTCGGCAGTTTTTTCTGTCTCCCAAACGCCGCCACTAGCCGAGGTAACGCATACTTGTACCACCGCCCCGGCCGGCGCTGGCACGTCCCGCAACGCATGGGGTAAGCCACACAGCAACGTGTCCAGGAACGGCCGGTAGAGGGCAGGGGTCAGTAGCTCGGTGGTTTGGCCGACGGCCTCCCGTATTTGCTGCTGGTGGTGCCATTTCTCGGTGTAGTCGCGGGCAACATGAAACCAGTTCTTTGACTCGGCTTCGCCCGCCCACGCCACCGAAAACACCGCCGGCGCCCACGGGTCCAGCGTGTGGAGGTAGGCCGTGTACTCGGCGCCCGACTGGACCAATAACTCGACGAGCACCGCTGGGCTCAGCCGGCGCGCCGCGCGCACCCAGTCCGCATTCAGCCGGTTGAGGTAGGCCACAATGCCGGCATAGCTCGGAACATCGGGCGCTTCACCGAAGTAGCCGTCGCGCAACATGGAGAGGGTTTGCAGGTTGCCAGCAAGCAGGTGCGCGGCCACATCTTTTACCGTCCATTGCCGGGCCAACGTGGGGTGCTGCCAGTCATCGGGCGAGAGCGAACGCAGTAAGTTCTGCAGCTTGTGGTCCAGCACGGAAAAGAGTGGAAGGACGTCTATGGGTAAGGTTAGCGGGGGCATCAGCAGCAAAAGTAGGGGTTACACGGTAGCAAAAACAGGTTTAACGCTCCTTACTTTGAACAGCGCGCGTTTGCGTCACTACCGTTTTGCTAAACCTTCCGCGGCCTCTGCGCTCTCCACCCGACATACTTTGACCCTATCTCTTTTTACTCCTGTTATCCTACTGCAATGTATGTAACCTTGTTTCTTGGGGCGGGCCCTTTTGCGGTCATACCGGTAGTTTTAATAGGTGTACCTGTCATCATAGCTTACGTATGCTGCCTAAATATTCTGTTTTCAAAACGCCCTGCGTCCCGCTTCAAGCCAGTTGGGGCAGTCTTAGCTTTCTTACTGGCTATAATTGGAATATACAATTGGCCAGAGTCAAATGAATATTATACACATAACCCAATATTTTACATATTTACCCCTATGCTTTGTGCCCCGTTGGTAATTGCAGGGTTCACGTATTTTTTCGCTTGGGGATCACAAAAGAAGAAGTAATCCAAACAGGCTTCTTTTGCTGAACGGCGCGTTTGCCTTCCGACCGTTTTAGCATACCATTCCTTACGCTGTGGGTAATCGGTGTAATCTTCGTTCACCACTAGTTTATACCCGGTTCACCACTAGTTTATACCCGTGATTATTTTTGGTTTACTCTTTTTTGTTCTGGGGCTGCCCTTAATTCTCCTGAGTAGGCGCTTCTACAAATTGAGCGACTTGGAAGGATTAACGGGGCGGGCACGGACGGCGCGGCTAGGCTGGTTAGTCCTGATGGCCAGTGGAATCGCCTTTGGCTTTTACTGTTTCGTTGTACTCTACTCCACTCCGATACCCACGTTCAAAACCTCTGGGCGGAGCGCGTGGCGATGGGGCTCCGAGCACTCCACGATGGTCATGCTGCTTGCTGGCGCCGTTGTCACGTTTCTTTTGGTGCGGAGGCCCGCCCAGCGCCTAGCGGGTATGTGCTTCGCGACAGGGGTCTTTCTGGTTATGTGCGGGCTAGGCGTGCAATGGTACCAGACGGAGTATCCGGCTTATCAAGTGCAGCAAATGCGCGTAGCGGCCGAAATGAATCGGAATACGGGCTGGCAACGCGCTGCGGCGGACTCGTTTCGAGTACAATCACAGGGCTACCCTATCGTGGACGATTACTCGGTCACCAGGCCACAGTTTCCCGGCGGAGAGGCCATGTTGGAGCACGAGATGAGGGCGGAACTCCTGCGCCGCTCGGCGCCCCGCCCCCCCGTGAAGAGCTACGTCAGAGTAAAATTCATTGTCGATACCACCGGCAAGATTCTCCTCCCCCATGTGGTGGAAGGTTTAGGGCCAGGGTATGACGAGGAGGCCGTACGGGTCATTCGGCGCTTGCCACCATTTTCTTCTCCCGCTCTAAACCGGGAGCGCAAGCCGGTAACCGCCGTATGGGACATAACCGTAGCTTTTCCCCAATAGTAACCTGACCCTCCTTACTTTGAACGGGCCTAAGTTTAGGGCAGGACCGTTTTACTGAACTAGTAGCCTCGAATAGAAGGCGTCTCCCTTGCTAACTGTAATTTTGCAGCGATAACCTGTTGTCCAATGGCTGCTACCCTTGCTTCGACTGCTGAAGCCATTATCACCGTGGTTTCTCTTGCTATGGCAGGCTTGGTTGTGGCCGCACTCGTGGCCCACTTCCGCAAGCGACAATGGCTGCAGCAACACGGCGTGCGCACCCCCGGCCGCATCTTGCGACTCGAAACGGACCCTAACGATTACGAGTCTGCCGCCTTGTTTCCAGTGGTGCAATTCCAGCCCCTAGACCATCCCACCCTGGTGGTACGCTATGATATAGGGCAGTATCCGGCCGCTTTTTTGGTGGGGCAGGCTGTAGTGGTCTGTTACGACCCGGCCCAACCGACGCGGTTTGAGATGAATGTCGACGCCCCCGAAGGGCCGGCGTGGTTGGTGGCGTTGCTCGTCGTCGCAACCGTCGGGGCTGGGGTATACTACTATCTGCAACCCTAAGACACACCAAAATCTTCGTTTCGATTTTCGACCGTGGCTGTTGCAGAACTCGTTTCGTTACCCTCTTTTTCCTGCCAGCTGCTGTCCGAGGTCTCATCTGTGCGTCAAGGTCGGCCAGTTGGGCCCTGCGAGCGCCTAATAAGGGCTAATATCGGCTGTGGCAGGGCCATGGCCAGGCTCACTTGCCGGTTGACACGGTGCTTGAGCAGCTTTTTCAGGTTGTAGGCCACGGCTGTGAGCAGCATGGTTTTGTGGGCCCCGGCCTGGCCACGCACGTTCATCCGGCGCAGGCCGTAGTGCTGGATCAGATTGCCGAAGACGGGCTCGACGGTGCCTTGGCGCACCCGGCGCATGCGCTGTCCCTGTCGGCTTTGCTGGCGCTGCCAAGCCCGGCGGTAGGGTGCGTCGTAGAGCGTGCGGGTGAGCTGCTTGCGCTTGGCCCCGGGTATGCAGGTAGACTTGAGCGGGCACTGCTGGCAGTCCGAGCAGGTGGCCCAGTAGATTTTTAGCCCGGTGCCGTCGGCCGTCATATCGCACTTGCGAAACGGCAGCGCCTTGCCCGCCCGGCAGTGGTAAACGTCCTGCTCAGCATCGTAGGTAAAGCCTTCGATAGTGGCCTTGTATTGGCCAAAGACCGGAATCCAGGCCGTGACCTGCTGGGCTTCGAGCAGGGCGTAATTCAAGCCGTTGGCGTAGCCCGCGTCGGCCAGCAGCTCATGCATGCGCAGCTGCTGCGCTCGTAACCGCTGCTGCAGCCCAGTGAGCAGGCGGGGTAAGTGCAGGCTATCGCGGCTATCGGCGAAATCAGCCTGCACGTGGCTGATCACGCCGTGGGCCGTGTCCACGGCTAGGCTGCAGAGGTAATTGAGCGCCCGGGCTTTGCCGGGCTTAATGGAAATGCGCGCATCCGGGTCGGTGGGGCTATAATGGGTCTTGTTGCTCAGCAATCGGGCTTTGTCATGCTGTGCGCCCAAGGCGCCCGATTGCGTGCCCTGTCGCCGAGCCTGGGCCGTGGCCAGATTCCGCAGCTGGTGCGCCGGGGCCGTTACCAGGTGAGCCGCAGGCGCCGTGGCCACCAGCTCACCTGTGACCAGCAACGGGCCGCGGGCGCTCACCTGCCCCTTTTCCAGCACCGCTTCCAGCGAGGCATTGGCCTTGACCGGGGCGGAGTCGACGGCTTGCGTGTCGCCGGCCACTAGCCCCTGGGCTACGCACTGGGCAAAGACGTGGTCAAACAGGCGCTCAAATACGGCGGCTGGAAATAGCTGGCGGGTGCGGCTCACGGTCGAGTGCCAAGGCAACTCCTCATCCACTTCGTAGCCCAGGAAAAAGAGGATATCGAGCCGCAGGGCACAGTGCTCGACCAAGCGCCGGTCACTGATCAGGTTTTCCAGCCGGCCCACGAGCACGAGCTTGAAAAACACCACCGGGTCGAGCGAGGGCTGGCCCGTGTGACTGTAGAGCGCTTTGGTCTCTTCGTAAAGAAAACGCCAGTCGACCAGCTCGGCCAGCCGCCGGTACAGGTTATGAGTCGGAACCCGTTCGGAGAGCCGAAAACGAGTCACGACCTTGTCGGTGAAATCTTTCCTGCCTTGCATCCTCTTGCTACGAATTCAGCAACTTGCCGGCTAGCACTTCTGCAACAGCCACGACCGTTTCAGTAAACTATGCTCAAAACAGACGTTCAGCTTCGCTTTGACCAACTCGTGACGAAGGTGCTGTGGCCCGTTTTCAAGGCCCGGGGCTACAAAAAGACGGGCAACAACTTCCGCTACTACGACCCGCTGGGCTGGGGCAAGATTGTCAATATTCAGAAGAGTGCGTTTGGGGACCGGCACGACATCCGTTTTACGGTGAACACGGGGCTATATTTAGCGGAAGCCGACCGCCAGTGGACTGGTCGCATCGCCGCCGACCGGTTCCTGGAACCCGATTGTTTGATTCGCGCCCGGGTCGGCCAACTAAGCGGTTCCGGCCAAGACGTGTGGTACGAGTTCACGGAACAGACCGTGCCCGAAGTACTCTACCAGCAGGTAGAACGGGACGTGGTGACGTATGTGCTGCCCTACTTGGACCGGATGGTTTCGGCCGATGCCATCATTCAACACCTGTTGGCGAAACGTCAACCGGCTTCCGCGCAAGCAATTTCCACGGTGTTTGCGTGTGGCTACAAGGAGCAAGCCCGGCAGTGGCTAGCCGATGAACTGGCCACTGCCGCGTCGCGAACGCACCGACAGCAAATGGAATCCATCAAAGCAATTCTAGCTTAGTACCCTTCTCTTAAACTTGACAAACTTGTGCCTCGAAGGCCTCAGCTTTCGAAAACCCAACGCGTTCCATGCGGCTTCAACGCTCTCCCATATTCTTAGCAATAGGCCTCGTGCTGGTAGTCGTTGGCGTCTTTTTGTATCTGACGTTTTACTTTTTCATGTACGGGTTTGCGTCCTTATTGCTCGGCTCAGTCCTAGTCTTAGCGACAAATCGACGCTGGCCGTTTAAAATAGTGGTCGTGGGCATTCTGCTCGCGTTTGTGGGCTATTCTTGGACCCGTTCGTTTACTACCCCCGAAACGTACTTGATTCCGTCCGGCTACCGCGGACGGGTGCTCGTGATTTTCAATCAGCTGGACGGCCAAAAGCCCGAATTGGAACGGGGCCGCAGGATTTACCACATCCCCTCGTCGGGCGTACTCTTCACCCAGTTCGCCGATGAACAAGGGTTTATAGACCAGCAATACTACTATCGCACCCCCACGGGGCAGCGTCAGCGGTTGGGGGTGTTGAACACGAGAAGTTTTAACGAGGAGTGGACCACGGTCAAGAACGCCAACGAGCCGCCCCGGGACAGCCTGGCGGTCTTTAATCCGGGGACCATGGGGACATTTGGCGATGCACAGGATTCCCGCCGCAGAGTGTTCCTGGAGCTATCCGTGGGCACATACAACGAGTTGGAGCACTTCAAAGAGGTTTCGACCGACCGCCTCGACAGCCTCCAACAGGCATTCCGGAAAAGTCGTCGGTAAGTGCGAAAAGCAGCAGCGCTCCAGCCAAGGCTGCCCCAAGGAAAGACTCCTTTTGCTAAATGGAGCATGATTACCGTCGGACCGTTTTCGTGAATGGGAAGTAGTGCCGGGAAAATCTATTTTCCAACAAGAACCCCATAAAGGAGAGTTTAGGGCGCCGCCCGATACCTTTATGCGATGCGCTCTACCACCATCCATCAGCCTGTCACCTGCGCCGAAAGCTGGGATGCCATGGCCCCCACCAACGTGGGCCGGCATTGCGCCAGCTGCCAAACGCAGGTCGTCGACTTTACCCAGATGAGTGATGGGGAAGTAGTCGCCTTCTTGAGTCAGTATCACCCTGAACGCAGATGCGGCCTGTTTCGGGAAGATCAAGTGGACCGGTCCCTCCTAGCGGCGGCGCAGCCCCTGATCGGGTGGCGGCGGTGGGCGGTGACGATCGTGTTGCTCCTGTGGTCGGTGTGTGGGCTGAAGGCGCGGGCCCAAGGGGCGAAGTCAAGGGCGACGGCGACCAAGCCCACACACGCGACCATTCCCGACAGCTTGTTTCTTGTTCAGGGGGTGGTAACGAACTGGTTAGGTATCCCCAGAGCCGGCGCGTGGGTGAACATGAGGGGCAGTGGCGATAGTACGGATGCCCGGGGCCATTTTCAGTTGTTGCTGCCCAAACGGGAGGTTGGCTTGGCCCATAACATTTGGGCTAGGTATTGGAAGGAGAGTTATGGAAGAAACTATTTAGGGGCAAGGGTACGATTCGATTCTACTCGTACCAAGCTCTACCACGTTAAGTTGAAGAAAGTAATCACCCGAAACCCTGGATTCTTCTAGGCCCAGCAGCTGAGGTTTTTCTGAGTTTCGACGCAGGTCACCAGGGTCTGCAGCTACCCTCGTCTTGCCTTTCCGACCCTTTGCTTAAACTAGCACTGCGCATGCGCGGCCCGTAGTTCCTTTGTTGACTTTCCCTGCTCCCTGCTTGTGCCATGAACGACCCCGACACGAAAGAGTTGGTGTTTGCGTACACCTCGCTCTTGCCAGAAGTTACACTTCGCCCCGGGCTCCGCATGTCGGTGTGGGCCGAGGAGGACGTCCCCGCCTACTGTATGCCGTGCGAGTTTCAACAAGTCACGGACGGGCCAGCCCGGGTCGAGGTGCGCGTGCTGGCCCTCGACCCGGCGGGTCGGGTGTCGAAAGACCTGGTGGGCCGCGCTTTTTCCTTTGGGCACCCCGGGCGCATCGTCGGGCACGGGCTGCTACTTGCCGTGCTGCTTGAGGCAGAATAACGCTCTTTTAAGCGATTCGGACCCTTTTTTTAAACTCAAGCCAGTTCCTCCGAAACGATTTCGGTGGTACGGCCCCGTTGGTTGGTAATAGCAATCTGGAAGCAGTCAAACCCGTTCTGCTGCGCCTCTGCAAACGGCATCTGCCGCCCATTGGGCAGGGTAATGCCCCCCTGCTCGTCTACTTCGTCCAAGTAGCCTTCTTCCTCGTCCTCGTAATCAATCTGGTAATAGGCCGACAAGCCTACGCCGAAGGTATCTTCCCCGTCCTGGTCTTGGTAGTAGTCCCACGCCCCAAGAGCCGGCCGCTGGGCACTGGTGCCGGCGTCCCCAAACAAGGCGTCGTACCCGTGCTGGCTGCCGTCGAACAAGACAATTTCTTCCTGTGTTTCGGCATCCACCGCCACCACAATAGCCGGGCTGCCGTTGACGCCCACGATAAGCGCGCCGTGCTCCTGGTGTCGCTGGCCGGCATACCGGATGCGAAACCAGCGGTTGCCCGTCACCCCTTGGAGCTTCCTGCGCCATTCGAACGGCTCTACGCCCTGAGGCGCTTCAAGGGGAACCGTACGCTCTTGTAGGTGGGTAGGGCCAAGTAAGACGCCAGGTGCCATAGCTGGTGGAGGAAGTAGTGAAGAAGCAAAGAAATGCTCTTTACTTTGAACTGAGCGCATTTAAACTACCACCGTTTTCTTGAACGCAATGCTTGCAACTAATCCACCCTACTTTTGGGCATGACCCGTCTCGTGTATTTGGCCTTGCTGGGGGCAAGCGGGTGCGTTCGCCCGTCGGCCTATCCGCAGGCTCCTTTATCGGCCGCAGCAGAGGCAAGCTACGCGCGCTTCGGCGGTGTGCGGCCTGACGCCCAGCGGTCCGACAGCACCGTCGTGGTCTTCCCTTTTCACCCCGACGACACGCTCGCCTTCGCGCCGCGCTTGCTCAGCCCGGTCGGTCCAGCCACGCTCTCGCCGAACGAGCGGCGGCTCACCGACAGCTTGGTGCAGGCGGTGGAACGGGCCCAGCAGCTCCCGGCCTACTACCGATACCGCTACCAGTACCTGCCGGCAGTGGACGGCCGCGGGGTCACGCATGTGTGGGTACAGGGGATGTGCGCGCCGTCTGCGTCGTGGACTACACGTACCGTCGCTGCCAAGGGGGGCGGGGACTGTTTCTACCGGGTCCAACTCAATTTGTCCACTCGACGCTACACGGCTTTTGGCACCAACGCGCCCAAATAATACCCATACGCTCTTTCAACTACACGAAGGGCCTATTATTGGGTTATGCCATTACCTTTAAGGCATGGGGTTTCTGCAATGGGTTACGGCGTTTATTACCGGCCACGCGTCGGTGTCTGCGCCGGCAACTCCCTTTGCCGCGGCTGCGGACGGACTGCAGCTCGCGGCGCACTACGGCGACTTCGCGGCCTTCCTCTACCGCCCGGACTTCGACCGGTTTTTGCGCACGCAGGTGCTGCCCTTCCGCGAGCCCGATAGTGTCCACCTCGGCTTTCTGGACGAGGATCATTGGCCGGAAATTCACCCCTTCAATTTCCCGGGGCCTTTTTACACGGGCTCTTCCGACACGTGCGGCACGGGGGTGGGCGAGGCCCCGGCCAACGTGATGAACGACGCGGACTGCTGCGAATTTGTGTTCCGGCAGCCCGTCACCTTCCACGAGCTCGACGCCGTGCTCAACGCCGCGGCCGTGGAGGTGTTCGATAGTTATTCTTCCAATGGGCACGAGCGCTGGACCTATGCGGCGTGCCGCGCGTGGTGGGCCAACCGCGACACGTTGCTGCGCCACCTGGCCGACGAGGGCGTGGCGGCGATGAACGACGGGCAAGTGCAGCGGTACGGGGATTACCTGCGGGGAGATGCCGAGGCGGACCTGCGCCGCTACTGCTACTTTCTGCTGAACGGGAGCTACCCAACTGATCCGCAGATCCCGCTTCCAGAGTTGTAGCGCCCTTCTACTGTCCCGACCATTTCTATAGACAAAGACGGACCAGCCGAAACTCAATGGGAAACTAGAAAACTGACGGGATAACTTTCTAAGAAAACTGCACCATTTATCAATGGTTCAGGATCTTTGATTTCACGTCATTTCGTAGACTTTTCTGATGATCCGAGGGTACGCCCGGGTTTCCACCCAAGATCAATAACTGCATCTTCAACTCGACGCTATTAAAGGCTATGGCTGTGAGTCGGGACCGTATTCAAGGCGATGGGGTGCCAGCGAATCAACAACAATAAACTGTCCGTTTCAGCTAGACCACCTCACTTCTAACCTCGCAGAATCCTAGCAGCAACTTAGAGTGATGGGTATAGCGCTGAAGCGACTGGTAAAAGTGGTAAAGTTGACTTTTGCTTAGCTTGCTCCCCTTTCCCTTATCGGTAGTTCCTTTCTATAAGCCTTATGTGTATACGGAAACTAATTGCCAGCGCTTGTTGGGCAGTACTCCTGTCTTGTCAACAGCAAGGCAACCACTCTTTGACGGTACTAGAGATCTATGACAAGCATCTAGTATCCAAAGACATTGTAAACAAAATAGCCGATCCCTACTATGCACTTCACTTCCGGCAGGGTTTCAAAGAAGATGCTATTGCGGTATTTGCCAACGAGAAGAAAAAACACGTTTTTCTGGCTACCACGGATGAGGCCGTGAGTTTGGCTACTACCGTGACCTTAGCAAAAAAAGGAATAACCGCAATAGAAGTAAAAATTGACGGGTATGGGCTGCTTCATATTATCCCTGACGCCAGATACAATTATCTGCTGATTGATCTTGACAAAGAGCAAAAGCAACTAAAAATTAGGCATACGAATATCACACCGAAGTATTTGTAATTAATTACCGTACTTTATTTTTCCCGGCTTGCAGGCGCCGCAGGAGCGGGCTGGCATGGAGGTCACCCGCCGAACCTCAGCAAGAAAGTTCAAAGCGGAGGCGGCTAAGACGCTCCTTAAACTGAATTGCCGCGTTCAAGCCAGGACCGTTTCGCTAAACGACAAGGTGAAGGCTTTCTACTGATTGTAGCTCCACGCGGTGACGGTGTCGTGGTCCAGAAACACGCGCAGAGCATCGGGAGCACCCAGCCCCATCTCGTAATGCAGTACTGGTGGATAAGGCGCCTCCGGCCAAGCATAGGTCGTGTCCGGCACCCCAAGCAGTGCGGTTACTTCGACGCGTGACATGCCCACCTTGATCTGGGGAAGTTTGGAGTATATGTGGTTGGCTCGATCGAAGACCAACGTATACAGCCCGTACCCGAGCGCAGCCAGCAGAAGGAAACCAATGAATAGTTTTTTCATCAGATGAGCAAAGTACCGTTCCTTTCGCTAATCGAACCGGTTTTTTGAACTGTAAACCATGCGAGTCGAAGACCTTCGGTATCATTCCAAAGACCACCAGTGGTTCGGTCTAGTGAACGACCTTTATCCAGGTCGCGGGGTAGAATTAACCGTGGAGGGAGACCAAGCCCCAGAAGGGCTTGCCACCAAACTGACGCTGGTGCGCGAACTAGCTGCCGACCTCGATGACGTCCTGGAGCAACTCCATCAGTTGGCCTACCACAAGTACCAGGGCACGCAGTGGGCAAAACCGCTGGCTGACATCAGGGCGATGTACTTCTTGTCATCCGTTACGCTCAAAAGCGACAACACTTCGTGGTGGTTAGTGCTGGAGCCAGAGTTCGACGTGGAGACCGTCTACAATCATTTTCTGCGATTCACCATGGTCAAGCGGGAAATTGTATGGACTAATTTTGCTCGCGATGTAACCGCTTAATCGGATAAGGCGAGGGCATTTAACGCTCGTTTACTTCTTGACCGTTTCGGCGGAACGTTTTACTCCAAAACGATGAAGAAAATTAATGAAAACGGGTCTGTCGAATGGGTTATCCGGGAGGACTGTGACTTTGCCGCCTTTTACCGAATAGCCGAGCAGCTCCACAACGAGTTTAAAGTTTTCTTTTTGGAACGGGTAGGTGATCTTGATACCCTGTACTGGCCGTTTTTCTACAAAGGCGGGGAATATGTGCTCCATTACAACGTGTACATGGGGGCGAGTATCTACCCACAAAACACCATCAGGGCCACAGAAAGGGAGAAAGCGTTCCTCTCGGATTTTGATATTAACTGGTGCAACTAAACCCCGTGGGGATGCTGAACCAGACGCGCCTCATCAAAATGCTTCTTGTGCGATTCGGACCGTTTCAGTAAACGTCCGCTGGACTGGTTTGCCCTGTATTTTTGAGCCGATGGACCACCGTACGTTTTTTGCCTACTACCTACCGGCTTTAGCGGAAGCGCTGCGGCACGACCACGAGTGGGAGGTCTTTTCGGTGAAAGGACCAGAATTTTTTTACGTCGGTGATGAACAGCTGTACCAAGCCCTGGAGACCTTCATCGAAGCCCACTGCGACGAAATCCCACTCTTTGACCGGGTTGGGCTGTACTTCGATTGCTTGTCCCATGGCTTTGATGCCATCGACGGCGTTAAGACCAAGGACTACAAAGCGATGCTACAGCAGGAAGCGGCGTCCTTGAAGCAAAAGTTTGAAGTGGAATAGAAGGGGAACCCTCGTTTAAGCGATTTCGACCCTTTCGCTGAACGCCAGTGCAGTTGTAGACTACGCTGTAAAGAACTGCTTGACGTTGAAATTGGCAATGGTTTCGGCCAGTTTGCCCGGGCTTACGCCGCTGTCGTTGGCCTGGTCTGGGTTCGCTCCGTGCGCGAGTAGGAGCTGCAGCATGGCGCCCCGCCCGCGCGATTCAAACGCGGCACGCCACAACGGGGTGTTCCCGTAGGCATCCGGCGCGTCCACCGTGGCCCCGGCCGCGAGCAGCAACGCCGCCATTTCCACGGCATGGGCTTGGGCAGCAAAGTGCAGCGCCGTCCAGCCGTTACGGTCTGGCTGGTCCAGAGCAGGCCCTTTGGATAGCACCCACTGCAGCATCGTCGCGTCACCATAGTTCACCACTAACGAAAGCACGGTCCGGCCGCTGCTGTCCGGCAAGTTGACCGTGGCCGCCGTCACGTGCTGCTTCAGCGCCGGGTAACCCTGCCGATGAATGGCGGGAAGGACTTCCGGGGATAAGCGGGGCGAAGCAGGAGGGTAGGATTTGCTCATTGTACCAAACTTATCCTCGCTATGGGGTTGTATTCACTGTTCCAAAGCAAGTTGACTTGAGGGAACAGCCGAAAGGGTCCTTGGGGACGGTCACCTCAAATTCTGGAGCCTTGACGGGCTGAACCGTTACGGTGACTCCTATCGGGAAAGGCTTTCCGAAGTAACACAGGTTTAGCACTCGGATAGTGTCTTGTGTGCTAGTCTTCACCAACGTCGCAGAAGCATTAGCGACAAGTCCGCATAGGTCATCGGTTTGCGCATGGAATATTACCTGCCCCCTGACGGGGGTGCTGAAGGCACGATAAACCCATTCTCGCCGACAGTCATCTTGTATTGAGTACGCTGAGGCTAGTGGTGCTGTCCGACACTCTAATCCCCTCGCGATAAGCAGAAGTATAAGACCCGGGGTGAGTATATTCATCTGTAAGTAGAAGGCATAATGCTACACGAATGTAACCCTCGTTTCGCCGAATCACCGTTAAAGTGAACGAGTAGACGCTACTTATCCATTAGCAAAGCTTAATCAAGCTTATGTTTTTATGGAAAATATGAAGGACATATTAGCCGTGGCTGGTGCTAGCAAGTCTGCATTGGCAAACCAATCCAGATGAAAATGCCCACCAGGGGGCACATTGCCTAGGCTTTCCACGAAATCAGTCAACTTTCGGAACGCTTGTGAGTCTCCAACGAGCTTGAACTCGGCACCCTGTATCAGGGCCGTGATTACTCCACTCGAGTGGCTTACCGTCTCCATTGACAAATGCCTCATTGGCAATGGGAAATGAATATTGGGCTTGAGCTTGAGGGCGAATATGCCTATTGAACGTTCAGCCAACTGCTTCGCAGCACTGGCAAAATCAGCTTCGTTGCCCGAAATATCGATTTCGGAGTACTCTTGCTGCGTGCTAATGTTAATGGCTACTTCGCACATAATATGTGTTGAATTTGAACGCTCGTTTTGGCGAATCCGACCGTTTGCGTAAACACAGAAGCTAGCAGAAAGTCTTTCTTTGATACCCTGTCTAGTGCTCCGCTGTAGGTTTCTGCAGCAACCGGTGGAAGACCATCCAGTAGGCTAGCGTACCCTACTTGCTTCCCAACATGTAGCCAGCATACAGTTGAAACGCATTGTTCCACATGTTTTCCGTGGCCCTTATTTGGCCACCGGAAATAATTGGTTGATTGAGGCGAGTAAGGCCGCCATTGAAGCGAAAGCCGAGGAGTGGGCCACTGGCCAACTGATAGCCCAGGCCGGCGGCGTACCCCACATCAACTTTTTCGTAGCTGTCACGCACCTTATAGGAGTTATCCATAAAGGTGGAGGTAGCCCGGAACAAATAGCCAAACTGAGGACCGCCTTCGAGGAAAACCCCGGTTTCGCCCAGCCGCGCTTTGACCATAATAGGCAAATCCAGGTAGGAGAATACAGTATATATCTCGTTCACCAACTTATTCTTGGCCCCTTTCTGCGAATACAACAATTCCGGCTGCACGGAGAACTTATCGGTCACTTTCACCTCGGCCAGCACGCCGGCATGAAAACCCAAGCGGTAAGCATTGCTCGCGGAGCTAAGCTGTGCGGGGTCCACTCCCCTGAATTTGGTGTAGGAAGGACCCGCTTTAACGCCAAAACGTACCGTTTGGGCTGCGGCTACGGAAGCAGTCGTTGTGAGGAGGATGGAGAGGAAAATACGGTGCATAAAAAACTGATTGGTGTAGGTTTGCGCGGCCTGAACGTCCGCTTCTGCGCTTCTATTGCCTGCTGTACGAATACCAGCATCGCGTATCCGATAAGCCTCGTTTAAGCGATTCCGACCGTTTGGCTAAACCGCTCTCGCTACTGAGTCTAATCTGCGCTCCTTGCTGCCCTATTTCACGTCATGAACAAGTTCTTCTTGGTTTCCGTGCTGCTGATTGGCGTGGCTGCGCTGGCGTTGTTCGGCTACGCCCTCTTCCGCTACCCAGTGCCCGAAGCGCCTGCCAGCCCCGTACTCTTATTTGCTTCGTATGAGTCCGGCGTCAACGGCACGCTGCTGAAGTTCCGGCTTGATAGCACCTTTCAGTACGAGAACTTGGGTTTTGGCGGGTCAGACGTAGTCACCGGTCGCTATACGCGAATCGACAGTCTCATCCGATTAGATCGGCTGCCGAAAACCGGAATGTTGAAACGCAACACGCTGCTGGTTCGCCTTTCCCCCTTCACCGAAACAGGACAAGGGATTTGGCAGGTCGGGCCAATGGGCCGCGTAGATTCTACGTTGGCGGTATTCACTGTCTTCCCTCTTACTCCTGCCAAGTAATTACCCTCGTTTCGCCGAATCACCGTTTTTTTTATACTATTCTATGGGCTATAGTCTGCGCGCCTTCATTGGTTCAACCGATGCCTTACTCCCGTTGGCCGCTGCTTACCCAGAAGCGGTGCGCGTGCCGCTCACCCAGGGTCTTTGCCTGATTCCGCTTACGGGCGAGCTCTACGATGGCATCGTGAACGGGGTGAGTTCGGCACACATCGCGCCCTTCTCCTTCATGCCTACACAGCTGGAGCAGCAGGTGCGCTCGCACATCGGTCTCGCGGCCGTCGGCTAGAGCCTGTTATGCACTGGTAGCGTAATTTGGGGTATGGCACAGCAAAGCGGATACCCCAGCGACGTATCGGATACAGAATGGATGTTTGTAGCACCCTATTTGGCCCTGGTGCGGGAAGAGGCGCCGCAACGCGAGCATGCGCTGCGCGATGTGTTCAACGCCCTGCGTTACCTGGTCAAAACTGGCTGCGGCTGGCGTTACCTGCCCCACGACTTGCCGCCCTGGGCCGCCGTGTATCAACAATGGGCCCGATGGCGGGATAACCGCTGTTTTGAGCACATGATGGCCGATTTGCGCGAACTGGCACGGGTGCTGGCCGGCCGCGAGGCCGAGCCCACGGCCGTGATTCTGGACTCGCGCACGGTGCAGAGCACACCCGAAAGCGGGGCCCGCGCCGGTTACGACGGGGCCAAGCGGCGCAAGGGCAGCAAGGTGCACGTGGCCGTCGACACGCTGGGCCACCTGCTGGCCGCCGTCGTCACGCCGGCCAACGAATCCGACCGCGGGCAGGTGGAGGCGCTCTGCCAGCGAGTGCAGCAGGTCACGGGCCAAAAGGTACAGGTGGCGTATGTGGATCAGGGCTACACGGGCGAGGCAGCCGAATACGCCGCTGCCGTGCACGATATTGACTTACGGGTTATTGCCAAGCCAGCCGGACAAACCGGCTTTGTGCTGTTGCCCCGCCGCTGGGTCGTCGAGCGCAGCTTCGGCTGGGCCGCTCGCTTCCGACGCTTGGCCCGCGACTACGAACGCCTGGCCCTGACCATGCAACAGTTTCATTTCCTGGCCTTCGCGACACTCTTGCTGGCAAAAGGCGTTTTTCGCGCCACTAGTCCATAACAGGCTCTATGTCGAAGCCGACTATTTCGGTGGCCACGGCCAGCAAGCGGCGCTGTGCTGGCAGAATGGGCAGCGGCAGGTATGGGGGCCAAGCCAGGGCGCCATTAATGCCCTACTCGCACAACTAGGCGCCGTAACCACACGGGGGCACCAGGACGCCTTTGAGGCGGTAGGTCTACGCCAACACCGCCACACCGAAGACTGGTTACCTGAATAACCCTTTGATTGAACTTGGTTGGCCTCTCGCTACAGGTTTGAGGTTACCCCGGAGTTAGCTCTCCGTTGCGTAGGATTCTAGTAGGTTTGTGGCCGCTCCCACCTGCTGTACGCTGCTTATGCCCCGAATCTTTCATCTGGTTTTCACGCGCTTCCTGGCCTTCTGCTTGCTGGTTAGCTTGCCGGGGTACGCCCAGATGCCCAGTGGCCGCTGGGCGCAACAGCTCGGCGGCAGCGGCAGCGATTTGGGTGCCGACGTGGCGGTCGATGACGCGGGCAATGTCTACGTGACGGGCAGCTTGCAGTACACGGCGCAAATTGGCTCGGTTACGCTGTCCAGTCCGGGCGGCCCGTACGACAATGCCTACGTGGCCAAGTTTGATGCCCAGGGCGCGTTGGTCTGGGCGCGGCAAGCCCTCGGCAACGGGTTGAGTTCGAGTGGTGGCGGCAGCGTTGCGGTCGACGGGGCCGGCAATGTTTACGTGACGGGCCGCTTTACCGGGCCCCTGGCGTTCGGCTTGTTGAGTACCCGCCAGTCGGCGAACGGCAGCGATGCCTTCCTGGTCAAGTTCGACAACCAGGGCACGGCCCAATGGCTGCAGCAGGCGGACCGCCCAGGGGGCATCGGTGAGGGGGTGGCGGTCAGCCCCACCGGGGACGTGTGCGTGGCGGGCGTCTTTGCCGCTTCCCCGGCCGGGGCCGCGGTCTTTGTGCACCAATACGATGCACAGGGCGGGCTGGTGTGGCGTCAAACCGCCGCGGGCAATTCCGAAGTCCGCGCGACCACCGCCGTGGCCCTGGACGCCACGGGCAACGTCTTCGTCGCGGGGAACCGGGCCACGGACGTGTTCCTGCACAAGTACTCCCCGCTCGGGGCCCTGGTGTGGGCGCGGTCCGGGGGCGGCCCGGGCCGCGACGGGGCCGGCAGCCTCGCCGTGGACGCGAGCGGCAACGCCTATCTGGCCGGTTATTTCCTCGCCCAAGCCACGTTTGGCGGGGTGGGCCTCGCCAGCCAGGGCGGCGGGAACGACCAGGACACCTTCCTGGTGAAATACGACCCGCTCGGGGCGGTGCTGTGGGCGCGCAGCGTGGGGAGTGAATACCACGACGTGAGCGGCGCCGTGGCGCTCGACGCGGGGGGCAACCCCTACGTCAGCGGCGATTTTAGGGGCACGTTGGTCTTCGGCGGCACGGCCCTCCCCACGGCGGGCTCTTCGGATGTGTTTGTGGCCAAGTTCACCCCGCAAGGCACCCCGCAGTGGGCCCTGCGCGACGGCGGACCGGAAGCGGAGTATTGCCGCTCGCTGGCCGTACGCGGGACCGGCGAGCCGTTCGTGGCGGGGGATTTTTATTTTCAGCGCAGTTCGCTGGCGGGCCAAGCGTTTGTCGGGCGGGGGGACGGCGATGCCTTCGTGGCCCGGCTGGGCAGTGTCTTGGCCACGCGCACAGCAGACGGCCTGGCGCGCACGGCGGTGCTCGGCGTGTACCCCAATCCGGCCCGAGGCGAGGATGCCCCGCAGCTGCTGGCCCCCCCGCGGCGCACGCCCCAGGAGGTCGAAGTGCTAAACGGCCTGGGGCAGGTGGTGCGCCGGCAGACGCTCCCGGCCGGGAGTCAGGCGCTGGTTCTGCACACGGCCGGGTTGCTCCCCGGGGCGTACGTGGTGCGCGTGGCGGGCGTCACGGGGCGCTTGCTCATCGATTGAGAATGGGTTTTCCTGCGTTCACTCGCCGACCGTTTCGCTGGACACCCTAAGCAGTAAATATGAAAGGCATTTTCAGCTTCTTACTGGCCACTATGTTCTTGCCACACGTCGAGCGGCAAGACGAAAAGCGCGTATACCTGATAACCGAAGTAGAGCGACTGCCCCAGGTTATCTATGAAAAGAAAGTGTTGAGCATCAATGCCTACCTCCGCACGGCTTTTCACTGGAAACGAGGCATGGACGAAGGGGAAAAAATAGTGTTCTCTTATGTAGTTGGCGCCAAGGGGCAGGTAACGAACCTGCGCGTCCTTGAGCATCCACAGGTTTGTTCGTTATGTAAACAGGAACTCCTACGCCTTATGAAGGCCATTCCGCGCGTTGTGCCTGCTCAAAGGGCCGGTAAATCGGTTGCGGTTAAAATGACTACCATTTATCATTTTGAAGTTGCGGGCTCCGGAAAGTGGGAATGATAAGCGTCAATACCGTAGCACTAATCGGCTCGTTTTGGCGAATCAGACCCTTTTCGTAAACTCACTTTGTTAATGGATTGGCTTAACCAGCGAGTGCGTCACGTTGCTCTTGTGCGGCGCGCAAGGCCAGCATAAGGTCTAAAAAAGAGCCATATAGCAACTCCGTAGGTGCCGGGTCTTGATACACATCTAATACGCGAACCACGGCGCAATCCTGCCCGTCCGGGGTGCAGTGGTTAAAATCAAAGCAAATCGGCTTCAATTTGAGGTCGTACGCGAATTGAATATAGCCCTGCTGCCGGAGGGTGCCTGGTTCCTGTAAAAAGAAGTAATGGTCCAGTAAGCCGGCCTTCCACTCTTTGGGGTCGTGCAGGATAAACGAGACGCCCGCGACGTCATCCAAGTCTAAGAAGTGGCGGTAGCGTAGAAATTTGACATACAGCGCCGGGAAAGAGTGGCCGATGGCAGCTTCCAACTCGTGGATATCTGCCTCGGTGACAGTACTGGCAATGGGCTTCCAGGACGCCCAGTCGCCTCCCCAGCCCGCTTTTAACGGTCGCGATGGGTCTAGCATGGCGGCATCCACGAAAATAGCAGGCTCCCACATCAAATCGTGAGCGGCCCGAAATGCCAAGGCAGCGTCTAAATAATCTCGAACGAGTATTTGACCATCATTGCTCATGGTTTTAAAGTAACGCTCGTTTTGGCGATTCCGACCGTTTCGCTGAACGATACTCCGCCCGTCTATTGCGGCGTATTCTTTTGGCCCGGCCGCTGCTCCACCAAAGCCCAGTGGGGGTCCACTAGGTACAGGGCGTGGGCAGTAGGGTCATAGTACTTGAAGCGAAAGGGCGGGGTCGGAGGCGGGCCGGCGTGGGCCGTCAAGGGCTGCCAGGTGTAAGCCGCCGTGTGCACGTCGTGGAACTCGTCTTCGACCGTGACCTGCGCGCCGGCTGGGCCCGGGACCAGCGCCACGTACACGTCCGCTTCGGGGCTGCCGGTGGCCACGGTGTAGCCGGTCACGAGCTGGGGCCGCGGCCCCGCGTTCTGCGTTGGCCGGAACATGGGCGCGTACTCGCGGTCGTTGTAGTTGAAGTGCAGCAGCTTGCGCTGCACCCCGCCCGTGACGAGCCCCACGATCTTGCCCAGCGGGTACTCCACCCGGTAATCGGCGAAGTCTACCACCAGCGGGGTCTGCGCGGGCACGACGACGTAATGGCCTGGCGACATCAGGGCCCCGTCCGCGTCGAACACCCGCAGGTGGTGCACGTTCGAGGCCCCATCCACGGGTCCGTCGTAGTCCACCCACCCGTAGAGCATAAAATGGTCCTGGTTGCTTTCCCACAGGTGCGCGTGCGCCGGCAGGTGCGGCGGCTTGTGGGCCAAGAGGTCGGCTTTCGACCGCTGCGCCGGAACGACGGTTCGGGTCACGACGTAGTGCCGCTCGTCGACTCGGGCAACAGCTACCCCCGGGGGTTGAGCCGCCTGGCAACCGGTCAGGAAGGCCAGGAGCACGGCACAGCGAGTCACAACAGGTGGGAACACGGTCGGAAGGGGACAGGGGTAAAAGAAAAGAGCCGTCATGGCAGCGGACTCGACTGCCTGCGTGGTCCGCGTAAAAGTAGCTTTAGCAAACCCTCGTTGTGCTACTCAGACCCTTTCACTGAACGTTTGTTAGGGTGTACGGTCAGGTCTATTAAGGGCCATTCTCACTTCCGCATCAACAGAGGAGCGAGTAAAAAGGCTATGGATTTATCGTAATGGAATTGAAGAAGCGTCGGCGCTGGGCGTGGTCAACTAAGCCTAAACTGTCGGAGAGGTTAGCAGGCCGGAAAATAAGATTATAGCCGATCGAATCTAAAATCAGACTGCGCATGTAACGCACTCTACGATGGCCTGTGCGCGCATCTAATGCTGTATACTTAATCTCGATGCCAATGCCACCAGCTATTTGGAAGGAAGTGCGCTTGAGTAGGTGAGTCTGGTTTTCATCTGCCAATGTCCCCTTGACTACACTATCATAAAAAAGCCGATGCTGCGTTGTGTCCCCTTGTCTAATTACTTCGGCATTCACGAAAGGAATTCGCATTACTACGCATAGTCCTTCCGACGCCCGCGCCACCCATGTCTGGGTGCGTGTGGGAACTTGGCCAGCGGGCAGCACCTGGGCCAAATTTAGCGCTGTGGCCTGAGCGGGTAGCTCTACGGTGAGTCGTTTATCTACTGCGAAGGACTGCCAGGTGTCGGTGGCTGTACAGGCAAGCAGCGGCAACATTAACAAGTAGCGAGTAAGCTTCATGCCCGCGAAGGTCAGCAATTCGCTCCTTTAATTGAACGCGCCCTGTGCCTGATCAGGCCCGTTAAGCGGCCTCTAAAATGAAGTCGGCGGGAATGCCCAGGCGCTGGTAGAGGCGCTTGGCCAGGTCCAGGTTGATGCGGCGGCCCTGCAGCACGTCGCTCAGGCGCGAGGCCGGGATGCCCAGCAGCGCGGCCAGGTTTTTCTTGTTGAGCTTGCGCCGGTACATCTCCAGCTCCAGCCGGCCCACCAGCGTCCGGGGCTCGGGCAATTCGTAGCCCTGCTCCTTTTCGTAGGCACTGATGGCGTCGCGCAGCGCCCGCATGGGAGCCAGGTCTGCGGGTTCGTGGTCCATCCAGGCTGTGAACTGGTCCAGGGCCTGTTGGTAGTCGGCTTCGGTGCGAATGTCCATGAGTTAGATGCGTATAAAATGGAAGAGAAACAACGGGTGCTCAACGCGGGTGCTCAAACGGTGTCGGCGTCGATGTTGTCGTACTGCTGGTGCGTGCCCACAAAGCGGACGAACACGGTGCGGGTGGCGAAGTGTAGCCGGGCCACCAGGCGGTAGCGGTTACCCCGGATGTTGAACACGTAGCGCCCGTCGCGGGTGTACTCGGCCGTGTTGTAGTCCCGGATCACGTCCGCGTGCCGGGCCCAGTCGCTTTCCTGCACGAAGGCGTACCAAGCACTCAGCGCTTCCTTCGCATCGGGGTGCTTTTCCCAAAACTCCCGTAGCGGCTTCTGGGAAATGATGACCATACCCAAAGGTACGAAGTAGAATTCCGGAATTGATAATTTTATCCTGAAATATGTAATTACGGTTTCTAGAAATTAGTTCATCACATAGAACGTCTCCTCTTGCTCCAGCAGGATAATCAAGTGGAAATAATCACCGTTTTTGTAGACGATTAGGCTATAGTAGAGTCAAGTCTATTAACGGCTCGTTCCCACCTTGGGCACGCAGCTGCTCGACCGCGGCGGCCGTTAGCGGGCGCTCTGTCGCCAAGGCCTGGGCTAGGGCGAGCTGCCGCGCGACTTCGCGTTGCATTTCTGGCGTGGCGCCAACAAAGGCATTCAATGCTTCCAAGGGTAGTTCCACGCCCGTTACGTCCTGCACGTACATATCCACTGTGTCCCGGGCCGCTGTGGCGCACTGCAAGGCGTGTTCTGCCTCTCCATCCTGCACCAGCGCCAAGGCTTCGCCCAAGGCCACGCAGGCGTCAAAGGCATAGGAGGCAAACGGGTTGGTGCTCTCGTCCAAATCCGGCCAAAACACCTCCAACTGCGCCTGCAAGTACGCCCATTGGTCCGGCGCAATGGCTTGCTGCACCCCAAACGCGCACAGGGCCGCGATGACCGTGCGAAAGATGGGCGCTCCTTTCTCCGTTTCCGCTTGGTCAAACCGCTCTACCGACGGGAGCAAGCGCGCACAGGTCAAGGCAGCGAACACCGCCTGGTGCGTGAGGGGTAACGGCAAGAGTAAGGGGCGCAGGTCGTCCATTCAAATCATGTAAGGGGCCACAAAATAGGCTCGTTTTGGCGAATCCGACCGTTTCCGTGAACACATCACTAGTGCTTGGATTGGTCTATTTCGTAGCTTGCTCGCACAAATAAGCGGAATACCCCGCTTTGCTTACCCCATACTCCGGCAAGGATGGAAACGCTGACTTGGCTGCAAGACTGGTACCGGGCCCGGTGCGATGGGGAATGGGAATTCCGTGAAGGCATCAAGCTGCTTTCCACGAGCAACCCGGGCTGGAGCGTGGAAATCAACGTGTCGGATACCCCTTTAGAGGACGCATACCTTCCCTTGACTAAGTTCGACCGGTCGGAGAGTGATTGGTACGGCTACTTCCTGGAAGACGCCTTGTTTGTCGGCTCCGGCGACCCGGCAAAGCTGGAAGTCATTTTGCGTGTGTTTCGCAACCTGATAGAAAACGGCATCCCTTCGCCATCCAACGCCTAAACGCTCGTTTACCTCTCGACCGTTCAAGTAATGCTACGGAGTTCTGTTACCTCTTCTATAGGAATACTATAAGCGGGTGAATGGCTGCTTTACAAGCTGGAATTCAACAGTACTCAACCCTATTAGGGAACGAGTACTTGATATGACGAGGCGCCTAAATAGTCCATTTTGTACTGCATGCTCACCTTGGCTAAGCTCAAGTTCGTGTGGTGCCCATCGATGGTGTGGTAGTTCAACTCAACAAAGCCATAAGTAGGATGATACAAGAAATCTACGTTAGAGCTACCGGCCGCCGAATGCGCTTGAGCCCGCACAAGCCAGCAGCGTAGCTGGCCCATTGGGGTATGAACGGTTTGCTGCCCTACCACGTGGTAGTAGCTTTGCACGACGATGTCACCTGGCCATGTGCCCCAGTTCGGATGGCCCCACTGACTGCCCACCGTTAGATTCCACGTCCACCTCTGCCCTTCTGTCACCGGCAATTTGATGTAAGGATAGGGGCTGAGTTGCAAGATCGCGTACGAACCCTCGCGGGGCGGGTGAGCCCAGAGCATGGTGTCATTCTCAATGACGCCGGCAAAGTTGCCTGGGACCGAATGCCCATCGTAGCTAAACCCAATCTTGATTTGCGTAGTAACGGGGTCATATTCCCCCGGTTTGAAATCGCCAAAGCTCGTCAGCATAAGACTATCCAAGCCGCCCGTCTGATGGACGTCATGCGCGACTGTATAGGTTAGTTGGCGGCCTTTGCGGAAGATTTTCTCCGGCGGGGAGGTGGGCAGAGCAGGCGATTGGCAAGCGGCGAGCCCAAGGGCTGCCCCGCAAAAAGCCCCGCGAATCTTTTGGGTAGAGAGAAAAGTCACGCGCATCGATAGATTGAATAAAGGCCACTACGTGTCCACAAGTGCGGAAAAGTACCGCGCTGGGCGACGCAGCGCAACCAGCCGGAAACTACCACTATTCTGAGGTAGTGTGTATAAATAGACTTATGTAAAGGAACAAAAGCCAGGTAAAGAGCGGACTTTCTAGAGCTGCCTAGCTGCAGGAAAGCTCTGTTTGCTTAGGCCCGGGAAAGGCGTCTGTTTCGAGTTTACGAAACTCATCTCTTCAGGGCATTTCGTAAACTTTGAATCGTAGACGAGTTTCTTAAACTCACCAGGCACTGCAGCGGCATGCTGGCACCTGGTGCTGGCCTGCTGCTAGGTGTTCAGGGAAAGGAGCGTTCTGGGTGTACGACAGCGTTGTTTAACTACCTCAGCGGTTAATAGCGAATTGTATCAGCTCCCACGTCTGGTTGTTGGTATACACAATCTTGGTGAGGCCGATTCGGCGGCTACGGTAGACGTGGCGTACCCAGTTGAATTGGGTGGAATCGACGCGGGGGCCATAATCGGGCACCAGGTGGACTGACTGCCGGAAGGTGCCGGCCGGCGTTGTAACGGCAACCGTATCCACAACCTGAAGGACATTCAGCAACTTTTGCCCCACCCGAATAGGATAGCCAAATCCGACCTCTAGTGGGTAAATCGTGCGGATATCGTCTGTTTGACTAAGTACCCAGTCCTCCCGATAAAATGCAGGATGGGAAGACAAGAACTCATTGCCAAACGGATTTGTGCCTGGCTGACCCGTTCCTGGAAAGTAGATCCGGTTGGAATGCGTTAAGGTGGCGGAATACCCCTGTACGCACGCTGCGCGGGGATCTCCTGCTTGACTTTGGGTTACGTGGCCTTCTTCAGCTAACGTGACCCGCACCGTATCATAGACGAGAGGCGAAGACCCGCGTAATCGGTACACCCACTGGCTGCCCTGTGGAAAATACCAATAGTCGAGAAAGGCAGGGGGAGCTTGAGTGAGTTGGGGGCACTCGGTCACAGCCGTGTTTTTTTTACAACTAGTGGCCCCCATCAGAATGCTTAGAAAGAGTAACCATCGAAATCCTGCTGTATGAATCATTAGGCGTGTATTGATAAGATAAGTTGGTCTTGTTACTTAATATACAGAAACGGTCCTAATGGCAAATAGAGCGTTAAAATAGTTGAATTGGTCAGCCAGGTTCCGGGACTGGGGGGGGCTGTCAATAAGGGGGAGTAGCTAGCCCTAAGGGAGGATTGTTTTTGCACCAGTTAAGCGTTTCAATACCTGCTGGGCTTAGGTATTTGGTTGCCTCCCGGTAATAGTACTTGCCGTTGTGGGCCAAGGACTCGATGATGCAATCGTACGTTACCTGCTCGAGGTATTCGTCAGGAGACTCAATGAGCCAGTTGACAAATGAAAAGTACCGGGTCAGTTCGTCTTGGTTGCCCTCGTCCATCAGTTTCCGTATCCGATAGGCAAACTCGTTAAACACGCCATACAAGGAATGGTCGACGGGGTCGGCTAAGTAGTCGCGGAACTCTGCGCTGTACGCGGTGAACTCGGGCAGGATTGTGTGCAATTCACTCCCCAACGTCTGTATGTTGAGTTGGCTCATCGTGGGCTGGGAAAAATAGAGACGGTGCTACATGTCCCGTTCAGCAAAACGGTACTGGCCTGAACGAGCTTTGTTTGAAGTAAGGAGGGATCTACTATCCACTACATGGCTTATATTTTCGTTAATGGGATACGTCTAATGATGGCAGCAGCAATGAAGAGATGGGAGCGCTTGGTATTCATGATAGTTGTGTTTCCAGGAATCGTTTCCTGCAACTCCTCGCCGACATTCCGGACGTACGTGCCTGGGGAATCATCAGGGGCTTATATTGATTTAGAACTACGGAACGTCGGGTGGACGAGGCCGACGCAGCAAATCGATGTCACCTATTGTTCTCCCCAGGGGCTATTTTCCGGAGATAACTGTCAACTGATTGGGCGCTATACCATAAGGGCTACTGAGCCGTTTTTTCACGACCTCCACTTAGCCGCGGAGTGGCAGGGCACGCAACGGGTACTTATCCGCAACACCTGCGAAGACCGCCGCCCCTTTGAAGCCCCACCTCTGGTCATTAATGTCGGGACGTTACAATTGGAGGGAGACATTAATCACCACAATATGTTGGATGTAAGCGCTTTGAACCAGCCTTCCACTCCGCAGGCAACGTCTCCCGAGGCCCCGCCAGTAGAAGACGAGACCTACGCTTACGTGGAAGACAAGTCCTACACCTACGTGGAAGAAATGCCGGTTCTCCCGGGCGAGCGTGGGGGCGAAAGCAGGCAAGCAGGCCCTGCAACGCTCGGCCCCGCCATTGGGCGTCGGCTGGTGCTGCCCCGCGAGGCCAAAAAAGGGGTCGTGCAGCTGCATTTGGTGGTGGGCAAAGCGGGGGACGTACGCCACCTGCGCATCAAAAAGAGCTTGGACGCCGCAACCGATTCGGCCGTGCTCGCGGCGGCGCGGCAACTCCCCCGCCTCGTTCCCGGCAAGCAGAGTGGGCAGCCTGTGAGCGTCGAGTTTACCGTGCCCGTTTATATTGATTGAGCCAGCAAAATCAACAGCGCAACAGGCACAGGAGCTAAGCAATAGGGCGTAAAGCTGAAATGGTGTAGGGCTTTTTTCGTCAGATGCCCCGCCCGGTCATGCCTGCGGCACCGTAACGTTGAACTACTTGGAGTTCAGGAGTTCACTCAAACGGTCCAAAAAGCGAAACCAAGGGTTAAATGCTTCTCTTTCGCTTCAAATGCCAGTAGATCAGAATAACAACAGCAAAAGCTGCCACGGAAGTAAAAAAAACTACTGCTGCCCGATGGATGGACTGCTCGTGGTTGTGACCTAAAAATATATATGTGAGCCCAGTAAGCAGCAGCGTTAGCGTGAACCAGGTGAATGAAATGTATCTCATAAGAACCCTGAACGAGCTTGATTAGCTATTCAGCCAAAGGGGGCCAAGGTAGACGCGCTACGTTCAAAGTAAGGAGGTCACTCTTAAACGTTTGGTTTCTTTCGTCTAGCCCACATGAGGAGCGCGGCGGAAACCGTAGTTAAGAAGGGTGCTAGCCCGATGACCCAATTTACCAAGACCATGTTCATGCGATAAGGCAACCCATTCGCCCAGTAAGTGGCCACCGCCAAGGTAACCAGGTAAACGGCCACCAAGACCGCCTTTTCGGCATACGGCACCGGCACAGCCAGCACCCCCACCAAGAAGAGTAACAGCGACCCTGCCAGGAGAAAGACGGTTGTCAGCACTTCTTCCCCGTGCGCAAAGGCCCATGTGGGCAGGAGCAAGAAAAGCAACAGCAGGCCCGTGGTTCGCTGGTTCATGAATCAAAGCTAGGACAGCGTGTTTACGCGAAGGTCAAGTACAAGAAAACGGTGGTTCAGGGAAAGGAGCCTACTTTCTGAACATTTCTCTCACATTGGCCGCCAGCAGTAGCAATGCGAAAACGAACGAGCAAACACCCACGGAGTGGTCGTACGCTTCATGTGACTCGAACAGCATGAAGGAAAGCAGAACGGTAGCCGCCGTGGGGAGCAGGAACAGGAATAAAAATACGGGCTTCCTTTTGTTGAAATAGAGCAGGGTAAACAACAGTTCAAGGGCCGCTAGGACAAGGCAGGGGGCGATAACAATAAATTGAAAGAAGCCAGAGTAGTCGGGATCGAGCAGTAAAGTGCTGAGGGGCATGCTAACTTGACTGAAGTAGGTTGTGGATGAGCGATAAAGCTACAGTAGGCAATGAGCGAATACACCCAATGTAGCCAGGCTCACGGCTTATTCTGGTAGAGGGCGATTAAAGTAACTATCGTCTTCAGATAAGGTGGCAAGCTAAACGCAGCCCGTTCAAAATTAGGAGGGATTATTGCAGCAGCGGATACAGGCGTTCCTCGGCGTCGGCGGGGGCCAATTCAAAGCCGTAGACGCCCATTTCGGTATGGTACTCCGCGCAGAGGCGGTCCATCACGGCTTCGGCTAGGGCTTGATTGGATTTGCCAGCCGCTGTTTCGTCCTCAACGGACAAGCCGAGCAAAAGGCGTCCTTGGTGGCCGAAATACACCATCACGTGGGTGTAGAGGGGTTGCTGGCTGGTAAAGTACAGCGCAAAGTTTCGATTCGGGTCCGCCAGCCCATAGACCAGCGTGGCGGACAAGCTCCCGGTGGCCACCGTGTCGCCCACGTCCGTGACAAACACTTCGTAGTCCTGCCGCAGTCGGTCGGTGGAAAGGTCGGCGTAGTGCGCCAGGAACCGCTCAAGGCACGCGGTGCTGCGGTCGGCGGTGGCGACGTAAATGTCCAGGCAAGGCGGCATGGCAACAAGAACAGCAGGAAATCGGAGTGTTCAGTGAAAGGGTACTGCCGTAAACGCGTTCTGTGGGGAGAAAGCAGTTAACAGAACTACTCGACCACTTCCTCCTCGCTCATATATAGCTCGGCAGCATCCCTTTTGTAAAGCGTTAAGAATTCGGTGAAACTAGTGGCTACTTGCTGATACTTGTCACCACAGAGTACGAACACAGGATTAGCCGAAAAGGCCTGCGCGTCTAGCCGAATGGCATAGGCCAAGAGGTGAATCATGTAGTCGGCAACTACATAGAACTGCTTGTGCTCGGGCCACGTGCGCATCAAGTCGCTGTACTTGGGCAGCCCATGGTAGTCGTCAAACCGCTCGGCCACCGACTGAACTTCGGCCAGCGAGTAAAAGCGAAAGAAGCGCTCATCGTACGCATGTGCGGTGCCGTTGACCAAGGTGAAGTAGCGGACCAACTCCGCGGGCAGCTGGACGTGGTACCTCTGGGCAAAACGAGTCAATTCGGCTTCGGAAGCCGTTTGTAAGGCAATGGTGCCGCCTTGTTGCCATTGCTGCTGCGCCCACAACAACTCATCTGACTGGTCCATCGGGGAAGCGGTAAAGGGTACGCTGGCAAAGCTATTCGTTTTTGCTCGGGCCCGATCCATAACCGGGCGGCATGCCATGCTTAGGACGATGTGGTCCAAGAAAACGGTCTGATTCGCCAAAACGAGCATTTGCTTGTTAGTACCCAGTCGTTGCTTGATTCATACTAATTATTGCGGTTTTGAAGTAAATAGTATCCCTTTACGAGTAACAGGAACAGAAAAAAGGCAGCGACACAGGGGATTATCCACATTAAAGAAGCAATGGCAATTGCGACCAGAATCGGACTATAATAACTCAGTATGCTTTCCGTATTGGAGTGAGGTGATCCGTCCGTTAAGAATATGCTCCCCGCAAGCAGTACAAGCAATATGGCCAGCAAGAGGGCAGTTCTGCGTAAGGTTCGGTTAATGCGCTGTTCTTGCAACATACTGGCAAGGGTGTATAGGGTGTTGTCAAGTTTTAAGCCTCCCAACTATAGCCAAGACGTTCACCCAAACGGTCGGATTCGCCAAAACGAGCCGTTACTCCACCAGCAGCTTACGGTAGGCCGTTGCCCCGTCATGCAATAGACGTACCGTATGAAGGCCCGCGAGCAAGCCCACCGTAGGCACAGCTAGCGTGTGCAGCCCCGCGCCCTGCACCTGCGCTGCGGCCAGCGCCCGCAATGGTCGGCCCAACGCGTCGATGACATCTGCACTGACAACAGGCGTGCTGGGTTGGATGTGCAGGCTCATGAGCAAAGGCGGTTCAGGTGCCTCCGAAAATAGCCTTTTTATCCCAAAATCAATTCGCCAACAGTATCCAATAGGGCGAAAAATGACGCGAAGCTCTCGCCTACTGGAGCCCTTCCCGGAATCGGTTCGCCTAACCCGCCTGTTTAGAAAGCGCGTCGAAAAGGCCAGCGGCAACGACTCATTGCAACTCGTTGCGTTTTTGGCTAATAGGCGCGGGCGTGTCGGCGAGGGCCAGCAGGGCCGGCCCACTCAGACTATAATCCACCCAAACGGGGTTCGCCTGCGCGCCCAGGCGCTCGTAGAAGCGGCGGCCGGCTGTGTTCCAATCGGCCACTGCCCAGCGCACCGCGCCGCAACCGTGGGCCACCGCGGCCTGCGCCGCGGCGCGCATCAACGCCTCGCCCAGGTGATGCCCCCGGTAGGCTTCGGTTACGAACAGTTCTTTGATGAAGAGCGTTGGCGTAGCGCTGGCAGTGAACGGGAGGAAGTAATACACCAGCAGGCCCCCCAGGTGTCCCTCGGCGTGCCGGGCCACCAGGCAATAGAAATCGGGCGGCTGCTGGGCAAAACCCTGCCGGTAAAGCACGTCGGCGGTGACGGCGAACGTGTCGCGGTAGTGCTCAAAGTCGGCCAATCCCTCCATCAGGGGCAACAGGGTGGGAATGTCGGCGGCGGTGGCTAAATCCACGCGAAAAAGAGAAGCTGGCATCGTGGCTAGGTAACAAGCTATGGGAAGGCGGTTAAGGGAGCACGTTGACCCGGCGGAACGGGTGCTTTTGTCGGCTTCGGGCGGCGTTTCCAACAGCACAGCGTTATCTGCGCCTGCCCCATCGCGCCAAAAATAGGCAGTCCCCCCGTACCGTGCGGGGCTTTCTTCTGCACGCCGATGATCAGGAAGCGGTCGGCCTGCAGCACGTCGGTGTAGAAGGCGGCCTGACGGTCGTAATCGTACTGCTCGATGGTGGCCACGAATTGGGCATAGTTGCGGCAGCTGGTGGTTTTGAAATCGACCAGCACCTTGCGGCCAAGTCGGGGCGTTACTACGAGCAAATCCGGGCGGATTTTGACGGTGAGGCCGGTTTCGACGTGGGTGATGACTATAGTGAAGGTGCGGCCGTCAAAGTTACGCTGCACTTAGAATACCAGGATGTAACTAAATCGTAACGTCTGACAGACTGCCTCTTATGCCATAGTTTATTACTTTGATGTATTCACTACTCTTCTGCAATGTACCCCTCACCTTCTCTTGCCAGCAACATGGACTCGGCTACTATGGCCCGCCGATTGTTCAGCATTCGCCTGGCGCTACAGCTTAGTGGCGCGCCGACCCCGGACGCGGCCCGCCTGATCCTGCTGGCCCGCTACGTTACGGGCAGGACCACCCTGCAGGCTATTTTACCAACGCTGGAAGCCCCGCTCGGCACCTGATGCCCGCCGCAGGGCTTGTAACGGGCAGGGTACTTTGGGGGAGGTGTTGCATCTGATGGCTACCTAGCCTGATGCATCGGCTCATATAGTGCATTTTGCGTATTCTTGCGGAACGGGACGCGGCATTCATTTGAGTTGTCGGTTGATTTGCCCGCCTGTCCGATCCGCCTTATGAAAAGCAAAACCCACCGCAAAGAAGTAGCCGCTGCCCTGACCGAAAGCCTGCAGCCGCACGTCCCCGGCGAGCAGCCGTCGAAGAGTATGACCAGCACGCTGGATAAGCTGGCCAAGCAGGTAGTGAAGCAGCAGCGACAGGACGCAAAAAAGGCGGAAAAAGCCGCGACCAAAGCCGCACGGCAAGCGCTGACAGCCCAACTGCTGCAGACGCTGGCGCCTCATTTAGGCAGCACGGCCGCGGCAGAAGCCGCACCGTCCCGGTCGCTGACGAAAACAGTGCAGCAACTGGCCGAGCAGCTGCTCGATCAGCAGCGCAAGCAACAGAGCAAAGCGCAGAAAGCCCCAAAAGCCGCGAAAGCCGCAACTCCTAAATCAGCCAAGCCCAAGAGCACCCCGGCCGCCAAGGGCAGCAAGCCCGCAGCGGTATCCCCGCCCAAGCGCACCGTACGGGCCAGTGCTGCCACCAAGCGCCGGCCGGTAGCGGCTGCCGCGCCGGCAACGGAGCCAGTGGCGGCCGGTTAACCCCTACGGCCATCCGCCTGTCAGCGCGCCGGGACCCAAGGGTCCCGGCGCACTTTTTTGTGGCCCCAGATAAGTGAAAACGCGCCTGGAGCCTATTCCGGCACCACCAGGACCGGACCGGCAGCCTGGGCCAGAAACAGCAGCAGGGCCCGCCGTGTCCAGCTCACGTGGGGCAGGTTGAGCCGACGGGCCACGCAGACTACGATGTGAGGGGGCTGATGCGCCAACCAGTTTTCGACATCGTGGAGGGCGGAAAACGGCTCAGCTACCAACGCTTCCACCGCCACGTAGGGGTTCGGCACCAGCGAAGCCCATTGGGTGAGCACGGCTTGCCGACTGTGGCGCATCTCGAACTCGGTGGCGCCTATCATCAGCAGGGTGCTCTGTAGCTGCCAGTGCTGGAAGAGTGAGCGGGCGGCCGCAGCCGCCCAGCCGGGCCGCAGCGGCTCCCCGTCGGAAAGGACGCAGCACCGGGCCGGGGGCGGCCCCATGGTGTAGGTGGCCGGCAGGAATAGGATGGGACAGGGCGCCTGCCACAGCGCCCGCACCCAGACGCTTTCGTAGAGCGACGAGAGCGTAGGCGCGGTAGCCAGCAGCAGGGTGGCGCGGTGCTGGTGCACTAACTCCCCGATGTTGTCGGCCGATGCCGTGGAGTCGTCGAAAGGCACCTGCTTCACCCTTGCCGCGAGGGTTTCCGCCAGGGAAACCGCATAGCTGCGCAGGGCAGGCTGCGTACCCAGGACAACTAGCTGGTGCATATAATTGGGCGGAATGGGGGGATGACGGCAAAGATAGGCGTTTCGCGCATCAGCCGGCCATTGCCAAAGTTCAACTACCGCGAGGAAGTACTATACTTGGCAGGTGCGCTGCCTGTAGCTGCCTGCCGGGTAGTGGCGGGCTGCTGAGCAGCCACGCAACACTTCAGCTCCCGCCTTCTGCGGGTTGCCACTGCCCGGCAACGTGCAGACTGCGCAGCTGAGCGCTTTTCTTGGTCTGATGGTCCTGCATGCGGGAGAGGATGTTGCCCAGGCTCTGCACGGCCTCCACGATGTGGGGGCCTTTGTTGAGCATCACGCACTCGGCCCGGCTGCCCATGGCGGCGTCCGTAATCTCGGCCCGCGACGGCACGCCGCCGCTGGCCAGGCTTTCCAGCACCTGAGTGGCCCAGATGACGGGCACGTGCGCGGCCTCGCAAAGCCAGAGCACTTCTTCCTGCACCTCTGCCAGGCGCTCGAAGCCGCATTCCACGGCCAAATCGCCACGGGCAATCATTACGCCGCAGCTCCCGGCCTGCATGGCCCGCAGCAGCAGGTCCGGCAGCTGCTCGAACCCCCGCCGGGTTTCAATCTTGAGCACGATGGGCAGCGGCCGGTCCGTGAGCTGGCGCAAATGCTCTTGCAGCCGCGTGATATCTGCCGGGCTGTTCACGAAGGAGAGCTCCACCATATCCGCGTACTGGGCGATAAACACCAGGTCCTGCAGGTCCTTGTCCGTCAGGGCCGGCAGCGCCAGCTCGGTATCGGGCAGGTTGATGCCTTTGTCGTTGCGCAGCTTCTCCCCTTCGGCGCGGGCCCGAGTGATGCGCACCTGCACGGTACCGTCGGCTACGTGCTCGACCACGCCGCCGATTTTGCCGTCGTCAAACCAGATGTGCTCCCCCGCTTTAACGCGGTCGAGAACTTCGGGCAGGGTGCAGCCGATGAGCGCCGGCCCGGCTTCAGGACTGGCTTCGGGACCGGCTGACAAGGGGGGCAGGGGCTGGCGCGTGAGGTGCAGCGTGTCGCCGGGGCGCAGCCGCAGCGACGAGGAGCCGGTGGGCAGCTCCGGCAGGGTTGCTTCCGCGCCGCCTGGCCCCCGAAAGCGGGTAAGGGGCGTGAGATAGGCCGTTTTGTGCAGCTCCGCCCAGCTGCCTTCCGCCCCGGTGCTGACCACGCGCAGCTTCCGCCGGGCGCCGCGCGCATCGCTGAACGACACGTCCTTGCCGGGGCGCAGGCCGTGCAGCCACTCAGCGGGGAAGAGGAGGATGGCGGCCGCCACGGCCGGGGCCGGGTGGGGCTGCTCCCGGGAGGTGAGCCAGAGCCGGGCGGGGCTCAGCACCCGGCCGCTGGCGTCGCGGGTGGGCTTGAGGTGCAGCACAGCCGGCGCGGGCGGCAGGCCGTGGGTGCGCAGCTTGGGGCCGGCCACATCCATGCTCACCCGGCAGGCCAGGCCTAATTCCTGCTCGGCGCGCCGCAGGTGGGCAATCATCCGGCCCCAGGCGGCCGCGTCGTCGTGGGCGCAGTTGATGCGCATGCAGTCCATGCCTGCCCGCAGCAGGTCGCGCACCAGCTCGTAGCGGGTGGCGGCCTCGCCGGGCATGGTCACCATAATGCGCACGCCGTGCGCCGCCGGGGCCGGGCCGAGGCAGGTGGTGCTGTGCTCGGCAAGCAGGCCCGGACCGCTTTCGAAATCCGGGGCGATGGCCGGGTTGGGCTGCGGGCCGGGAGCATCGGGGTTCAACAAGGCGTGCAGCACGGCCCGCACCGATTCGACGGTGGCCAGCGCATGCGCCTCGGCCCGGCCCAGCGACGAGAGCCCCAGTGCTGCCAAGCGCAGCTGCAGGTCGCGGCGGTCGTGCTGGCGCAGGGCCAGGTAGTGCAGCAGGTTGTGGGCGCTGACTTGGAAGCCGGGGTGTACGTCCCGCAGCTGGCCCGCCGCCTGGTCGGCCCGGGCCAGCATCCCGGTGCGCAGGGCGGTAAGTTCGGCCAGCAGCGCGGAGAGCTCGGCAGCGTGCCGGCAGGCAAAAGAAACGGCAGTGACAGGCTCAGTCATGGGACAGGGACGGCGGGCACCAGAGACGATGAGCGACAGCCGGTAGTACGCAGGGCCGGCGCCCGCAACCGCCGCGCCGGCCAGGCTTAACAGTATGATAATAACGCCTTGTGAATGAATGCCTTGCCCGTCCCGTACAACCCGGTAGCTGGCAGTTGCCGGCCGCCACCGAAACAGGCTCCCGTTTCTCTACCTGCCGCCTGTATGCCCGTGAGCAACGCAAAGTGCCGGGTCGGACAAACGTGGTTTGGCGGACTGGTCGGGCTGGCGCTGCTGGCCGGCTGCGGCCAGCGGGCCGACTCCATGCGTATTCGGCTGGACGGCTCCAGCACGGTGTATCCCATCACCGAAGCCGTGGTGGAAGAGTATGCCCGCGTGCAGCCCGCAGCCCGCATCACGGTGGGCGTATCGGGCACGGGCGGCGGCTTCCAGAAGTTCAGCCGGCAGGAAATCGACCTGGCCAATGCCTCCCGCCCTATCTCGGCTTCGGAGCAGCGGGCCTGCCGGCAGGCCCGCTACGCCGGGCTGGTGGTGGCCTACGATGGGCTGGCAGTGGTGGTCAACCCGGCTAACACCTGGGCGCGCACCCTGACCGTAGCCGAGCTGAAACGGATCTGGGAGCCGGCGGCCCAGCACCGGCTCACCCGCTGGAACCAGGTGCGGCCGGAATGGCCCGACGCCGAAATCCACCTCTTTGGGGCAGGTACGGCCTCCGGCACCTACGACTACTTCACCCAGGCCATCGTGGGTACCGCCCATGCCAGCCGGGGCGACTATACCGCCAGCGAGGACGACAACGTGCTGGTGCAGGGCGTTGCCACCGACCGCCTGGCGCTGGGCTTTTTCGGCTTTGCCTACTACGCGGCCAATCGGGCTGCCCTGCGCCTGGTAGCCATCGACGACGAGCGGGCCGACAACGGGGCCGGGCCGGTGGCGCCGTCCCTGGCCACGGTCGAAAACAAAACCTACGCCCCACTGTCGCGGCCCCTGTTGCTGTACGTGAGCGGCCCGGCGGCCCGCCGGCCGGTGGTGCAGGCCTTCCTACGCTTCTACCTGGCGCAGGCCCCCCGCCTGGCTCGCGAGGTGGGCTATTTTCCGCTGCCGGCCGCCGAGGTCCGCCGCCAGCAGCGGCGGCTGGCGCAGTTCGTGGCCCTGGCAGGGCTGCCGGCGCCAGCGGCAGCCACTACGCCGCCCACGCCATGAAAAAGCCGCGCGAACGACTCATCGAAGTCCTGCTGGCCCTGAGCGCCGGCCTCACGGTACTCACCACCGGCGGCATCCTGTGGATTCTGGCCCTGGAAACCGGTCATTTCTTCGGGCAGGTGCCGCTACGGGCTTTTCTGACCGATACGCAGTGGACGCCGCTGTTTGCCGAAAAGCACTTTGGCATCTGGCCGCTGGTGGCGGGCACGCTGCTCACTACGGCCGTGGCCGTGGCCCTGGCGCTGCCGCTGGGCCTGACCATTGCGGTGTACTTCACCGAGTATGCCTCCGGCCGGTTCCGCCGCGCCGTGCAGCCGCTGCTGGAAATCCTGGCCTCCGTGCCCACGGTGGTGTATGGCTTCTTTGCCCTGACGGTGGTTACGCCCGGGCTGCAGGCCCTTATTCCGGGGCTGGCGGGCTTCAGTGCCCTCTCGGCGGGCCTGGTGATGGGCGTGATGATTCTGCCCATCATCTCCTCGCTTAGCCAGGACGCGCTGGCGGCCGTGCCCCAACGCCTGCGCGAAGCCTCCTACGCCCTGGGCGCGACGCGCCTGCAGACCGCCTTCCGGGTGCTGGTGCCGGCGGCGGCCTCGGGCATCACGGTGGCCGTCATTCTGGCCGTGTCGCGAGCCGTGGGCGAGACGATGATTGTGGCCATTGCGGCCGGCCAGGAGCCCCGCCTGACGGCCAACCCGCTGGTGCCTATCGAGACGCTGACCACCTACATCGTGCAGGTCAGCTCCGGCGACGTGGCCTACGGCACGCTGGAATACAACACCATTTTCGCGGCCGGCAGCACCCTGTTCGTGCTCACCTTGCTGCTCAACAACCTCGGCTACTGGTTCCGGCGCCGTCACCAGCAGCAGCATGAGTAGCGCGGCCCGCAACCGCCTCTTCGACCGCGCCTTTCGGGTGCTGGGGCTGCTGGCCACGCTGGTTAGCCTGCTGCTGCTGGCCGGGTTCCTGGTCGATATTCTGCACGCGGGGCTGGGCCGGCTCAGCTGGGCGTTTCTGGGCGGGCTGCCCTCGCGCTTCCCGGCGCGGGCCGGGATCTACACCGCCCTGCTGGGCACGGTCTGGATTGGGGCCATCACCGCGCTGGTGGCCGTGCCGGTGGGCATTGCGGCGGGCGTGTACCTGGAAGAGTACGGGGCCAAAAGCCGCTGGGCGGCGCTGATCGAAATCAACATCACCAACCTGGCCGGGGTGCCCTCCATCATCTACGGCCTGCTGGGGCTGGAGGTATTCGTGCGGTTTGCGCACCTGGGACCCAGCGTGCTGGCCGCCGGCTGCACCCTGGCTTTGCTGATTCTGCCCCTGCTCATCGTCACCACCCGCGAGGCGCTGCGGGCCGTGCCCCGCCCCCTGCGCGAAGCCTCCTACGCCCTCGGGGCCACGCGCTGGCAAACCACCTGGCACCAGGTGCTGCCCGCCGCGGCCGGCGGCATCCTCACGGGCCTGATCCTGGCCCTGGCGCGGGCGGTGGGTGAAACCGCGCCGCTGGTCGTCATTGGGGTGCTGGCCTACGTGCCCTTCACCCCGGCGGGCCCGCTCGACGAGTTTTCGGCCCTGCCGGTGCAGATTTTCAACTGGATAGACCGCCCGCAAAAAGCCTTCGGCCCCAACGCGGCGGCGGCGATCCTCGTGCTGCTGGGCATCACCTTCGCCCTCAATGGCGGAGCCATCTACCTGCGCAACCGCTGGCGGCGGCACGGGCGATAGCTGCGCTTTCACTTCTTCCCTATATCATGCCTGAACTAGAGGCCCGGCACGCAACGGTGTACTACGGCACAAACCGCGTGCTGGAAGATGTTTCCCTGACCGTTGCCGAGCACACGGTTACCGCCTTTATCGGGCCGTCGGGCTGCGGCAAGTCCACGTTTCTGCGGCTCTTCAACCGCATGAACGATTTCCTCCCCGACTTCCGCCTGGAGGGCGAAATCCGGCTGCACGACCAGAACATCTACGCCCCCCACACCGATGTGGAGGAGCTGCGCAAGCAGGTGGGCATGGTGTTTCAGCAGCCCAACCCGTTTCCGAAAAGCGTGTACGACAACGTGACGTACGGGCTGGTGCTGCAGGGGCAGCGCGCGAAAGCCGTGCTTGACGCGGCCGTGGAAAAGGCCCTGCGCCAGGCCGCGCTCTGGGATGAGGTGAAGGACCACCTGCGTAAGTCGGCGCTGGCCCTCTCGGGCGGGCAGCAGCAGCGCCTGTGCATTGCCCGCGCCCTGGCCATCTCGCCCCATACCCTGCTCATGGATGAGCCCGCCTCCGCCCTCGACCCCATTGCCACGGCCAAAATCGAGGAGCTGGTGCAGGAGCTGAAACAGGACTACACCATCCTCATCGTGACCCACAACATGCAGCAGGCCCGGCGCGTGAGCGACAAAACCGCCTTCTTCAACTTCGGCCGGCTGATCGAATACGGCGACACGCCGGCCCTGTTCGAGCAGCCGCAGCAGGAGCAGACCCAACACTACCTGCGGGGCCACTTCGGCTGAGGCTCTTGCTGCGCAAGGCCAGCCACCCCGGAACACTTCGTTTTTTCAGCGGCTCGCCGCCCCACCCTGTTTGAACAGACGTCATTTTATCGGCCTGGCCGGCGGTTCCGTTGCCCTGGCCGGCACCGGGGCCTACCTGCTCAGCGACCGAAGCAGCTTCTCGCGGGCCGACCTACGGCCCACCGCCGCGGCTTCGGGCTGGGCGGGCCTCATCAAGTGGCAGCCCGATGAGCAGCTGATTCTTGAGCTGGCGGCGCTGGCCCCGAGCGGCCACAACACCCAGCCCTGGGCCGTGCGGTACGTGGCGCCCTACCGCTGGGTGGTGTGCAACGACCCGACCCGCTGGCTGCCCGGCGTGGATCCCACGCAACGGGAGAAGCTGCTTTCCATTGGGGCGTTTCTGCATAATCTAGAGTACGCGGCCAACAGCCTCGGCTACCGCTGCCAGTTCACCCAGCTGGCCCAGACCAACCAGGACGAAGCGGTGGTGGCCGTGGTGTGTAGTAAGGCGGCCGCCGTGTCTGCCTTCGATGTGCAGCACATCCGGGACCGCCGCACCGTGCGCTCCGGTTTGCTGACCACGGCCCTCCGGCAGGCAGACCAGGCTGCCCTGTTCCCGGCCACCGCTGAGGGGTTTCACTATATTCCCAACACGGCGCCGGAATGGCACCAACTCAACGAGCAAACCATCGAAGCGAACCGCCTGCAGGCCGCCCGCCCGGTGGCCCGGCAGGAGCTGGCCGACTGGATACGGTTTTCCAATCGCGACGTGGCGGCGCACCGTGACGGGCTGACGACGGCCGGGATGGAGATTACGGGTGTGTCAGGCTGGGTGGTGCGCAATTTCTACGCCCGGGCCCGGGTGCTCAGCGCCGGTTTCGGCCAGCAAACCCTGGATCAGGTGCGGGCGCAGGTAGGGCAGTCGGCCGGCTGGCTGCTGCTCACCAGCCGCGACACCACCGTAGCCTCCCTGCTCGATACCGGGCAGCGCCTGCAACACCTGCTGCTGCAGATCCGCCGGCGGGGCCTCGCGGTTCATCCCATGACCCAGGTGCTGGAAGAGCCGGCCACCCGCCGGGCCTTGCGCCAGACGCTGGGCCTGCCCGGGGAAGTGCAGTTCTTGCTCCGCATCGGCTACCTGAAAGCGTACCCCGCGCCCGTATCCTTGCGCCGGCCGGTGGCCTGGTTCACCCACGCTGCCTAGCCGGGAGGCCGGCGGGCTGAAGGCGGCGTTCCGGCTACGCTTCCACCACCGTGCGGCCCGTGGTGGTAACGGGGTTTTCCGTTTCCAGGCCGGCCACGTAGCGGTATTCGGCGGTGGCGTTGCCAGCCGTGAAGGTGGCCAGGATATTGAATAACAGATTTTCAGAATATACCATGGCCTTGGCCGGCGAATGCTGCGGTGCACACCCGGCCACGGTTACTATTCCATTACGGTTGCCTATTCCGCTTCCAGGGAGCAACCAGGGGCTGTACTTTTGAGTCGCAAATGCTACTAAGCCCCGCTTGATCCTGGTGAGCCAGCTCAGGCGGGCACTAGTTGTTATAGGATGAGGTGAGCCGCGTGTCCCGTCAGTTTATACATTTACCGGTTATGTGCCCCGCCCCAATCTGCAAGTTGGGGCGGGACTGTTAAGGGGGGGGGCAGCAGCTGCCAGCGCATGAAGCTACCGCCGCGTAGCCCGTGGCTGGGTGGAGTACACCCGGATCGTGAACACGGAGTCTGCCGGGCTGACGGGGGTAGGGCGCGCCAGATGCCCCGGGTAGTCGACCAGCAGCAGGTAGCTTCCGGTGGGCAGCTCCAGGCGGAAGAGTCCTTCGGAGTTGGTCGTCGCGGCGAATGGGGTTCCCTTAGCCCAGACGCTCGCGCCGGCCAGGGGCCGGCGGGCGGCGTCCAGCACCCGGCCTCGGCACGTCCAGTTCGCGGGCGAAGACCGGAGCGACTCCGGGGGCGCAGGCAGGGGGGCCGACTGGCCCGCCGCCGTCAGGGCCGCCAGCGTACAACTCAGGGCCAGAAGGGGGCGCAATGTGCAGAGCATAAAGTGGTTAGTCAAGACCGGCGCATTCTTCTTCCGGTGTCGGCAAAACTACACTTTCTGAGATAAACCGCTAGCTCAGCATTCTTTAGCGTTGTTTTCCGTTCCTAGTATAGTGCGCCCCCTACTAAGCGCGCTGTGTGGCTAAGTCGGAGCGCCGGAGCGCCAACTCTGGCAATCGCCCAGGTGCGAAGCAGAAACGGAATCGCTTAACCCGAGTTCTGCAACAGCCACGGTCGTTAGGCGGGTGCTTGAAACGTATTGACCCGTGCTTCCCACGTCACCGACCATTCGCAAAGCTCGGCCAGGAGCGGCGCAACGCTCTCGCCAAAGGTCGTCAGCGAGTACTCCACCCGGGGCGGTACTTCGGCAAAGACCTGCCGGTGCACCAGCCCGTTGGCTTCGAGCTGCCGCAGGCTCTGGGCCAGCATCTTGGGCGATACCCCGCTGATTTGGCGCTGCAGCTCGCTGTTGCGCTTTGGGCGCTGCATCAAAGCCAGCAAGATCAGCAGCAGCCATTTGCTGGCCAGCAGGTTCAGGGCCTGATGGACCACGCAGCTCGCATCCAGATTGGACTTGGCTTCGAGCCAATCCCGCAATTTTTGCTGGGCTTCTACTTTTTTTTCTTTGTTTGCGCTCATTGGACTCATTTGTTACCGCAAGGTAACTACCATACTTTATGGTGCCTACTTTCTTTTCGGTAGTATAGGCCGCAATTTTGTGGCATGACAACTCCAACTTCCCGGCTGACGCCGGTTACCCCAGCACCCACGTCGCCTGCGGCGCAAACGGCGCAACGGGTATTGCAACAACTATTGCACGGCTTTCAGACAGCTGACCTGCCAACCGTCCTCGGCTGCTTTGCCGAGGATGCCGTTATTGAGTATCCCTACGCGCCACAAATGGGCACCGCCGTCCGGCTCGAGGGCCAGGCGGCCATTGGCCAGTACCTGCGCCATGCTTTGCAGGGAATGCCCCCGCTCGTGTTCAGTCAGCTGCGTCTTAACCACGACCTGGCACTGGGCGTGCACTGGGCGGAGGTTCACTGCGAAGCCCCGGTTGCGGGCACCGACCGCACGTACCGGCAGGATTACGTGATGCGCTTTGAGCTGCGCGGCGAGCAATTCCTGCATTACCGCGAGTACTGGAACCAACTCGCGGCCCGCGAGGCCTTCGGCGGCGAAGCCGCAGCCCGTCAGCTATTTACCGCCACTTGTCTCGTCCGGCTATAGCTATACAGATGAAATTGATAATCCGTCCTGCGCTTTACAGGCTGGGCTGGTAATCCGGATTGAACTTTACAGGTAGACAAGATAGTCAGCCGTTTTTTGCCACCGCTTAGGTCGGGTATCACGTTGGGGCTGCGATAGCCGCCGCCTGATAGTAATTTTTCCAGCGCCGCACGAGCAGTCCTTCCTGCTCATGGGCTTGATTTGGGGTCAGGAAGTCGCAGCTGCCGTGTGGGCGCAGCTCGTTGTAGGTTCGCACCGCCTGTGCCACCAGCGCATCGGCCTGGGCAAAACCGGGCAGCGTGTTGCCCAGGCCGAATTCGTCCTTCAGGATGCCGTTGACCCGTTCGGCCACGGCGTTTTCGTACGGGTCCCCGTGCTGGGTCATGCTTAGGGCCACGCCGTGACTTTCCAGCAGGCCCACGTACTCGCGCGCCGCATACTGTAAGCCCCGGTCGGAGTGGTGAATCAGCGGGCGGTGCGGCTGCACGCGGGTCGCCAGGGCCTGCTGCAGCGCGGCAAGAGTACCGCGCACCGACAGATCGGGGTGCAGGCAGGCGCCTACGATTTTGTGCGAATACAAGTCGGTAATCAGGCTCAGGTAGCTCCAGCCGCTGAGCAGGCGCACGTAAGTGATGTCGCTGACCCAGACCTGTTCGGCGTGGTGCACCGTCAGGTTTTCAATCAGATTTGGCCGCCGAAACAAGGGCAAGCAGGTTTGCGTGGTCACCACGCGCCGCTTGCGGCGGCGGATGAGCAGGCCGTGGCCGGCCAGCAAGGCAAACAGGTAGTCCCGGCCCACGCGGGGCGCGTGCTCACCTAGCCGCGGCTGCAGCAGGAACTGGAGCTTGCGTGTGCCCAACCGGGGTAGGTCCGTGCGGATGTCGGCCACCAGGGCCAGCACCAAGCCGTCGAGCAAGGCCTGCGCCGTAGCCCGGCGTTGGTGGTCGTAGAATGCGTTTCGCGTCTTGCCAAACAGCCCACAGAGCGTACCCACGCCTACGTGCGGGTACTTCCGGCGCATTATTTCGACGGCTTGGCACCAGCCTTTTTTCGGATGTCAATCTTATAAGTTGCCTCTGCTTGGTCGATGAGCGTGTGCAGGGCTTCGATTTGCCACTGCGCCTGCCGCAGCTGTGCCGCCAGTGGGGTGCCGGCGTCGGCAGGCGGATCTGGCTCAGTCGTGAGTCGCCCCGACTCGCTGGCTCGGTAAGCAGCTACCCACTGGCGCAAGGTCTTTTTTAGGTGCAACTCGTATTTGAGCAGAGCCTCGTCTTCGCTCAGGCGGCCATCGAGTAACTCCCGGGCAATCTGCTGCTTCTGGGCGGCGGTGAATTGTTTACGGCGCATCTGCGCGTATACGGCGGTGCCGTAGCGCTTGAGCCACGCCAGCAGCGTCATGTGGCCCACACCGAACTGCTGCCGGACAGCCTGTTGCGACAAACCCGACTCGACCAACCGGACGGCTTCTTGGCGAACAGAAATGGCATAATGATCATTTTTGCCCCTACGTGGGGCTTGTTCGAGTGCAGTCATACATCAGTTGGAGGATGTATAGCTATAGCCGGACGAGACAACTCCCACCGCTTCTTAACCGTCCTTGATTATGCGCATTGTCATTGGTGCGGCGGCCGGCAATATCGGCCGCCGGGTAGCGGAGCACGTGCTCCGCGCAGGCCACGAAGCCGTCCTGCTCGTTCGCAACCCCGCCTCGCTGCCGGCTCAACTGGCCACGCACGCCCAGGCCCGGGTGGTCACCCTCGATTTAAGCGACGAGGCCGCCGTTACGGCCGCCGCCCAGGGCGCCGACGGCTTGTGCTGGTTGGTGCCGCCCGCCTCCGCCCAGGTGTCCGACTGGGCCGGGTGGTACCGGGCCGTGGGGGCGGCCGGAGCGGCCGCGGTGCGGGCGCACGGGATTCCGCATGCTGTGCTGGTGTCCAGCTTGGGCGCGGGCATGGCACCCGGCTTGGGCACGATTACCTACGCGGGCGAATTAGAGCGGCAGCTGAACGCCACCGGGGCGAACGTCGTGGCCTTACGGCCGGGCTACTTCCTGGAAAACTTCCTGGCCCAGGCCCCCATCATTCGCACGCAGGGGACCCTCACCTACCCTTACGCCGAGGACCACGACATCCCCTTCGTCAGCGTCGTGGACATTGCGGCCGTCGCGGCCGATTACCTGCTGCACCCGCAGTGGGCGGGCCAATGGACACGCAACCTCATGGGGCCGGCCAACCTGACCCTGCCCGCCTGCGCCGCGCTGCTGGCCCAGACCTGGGGCCACCCCGTGCGCTACCGCCGCCAATCCGCCGCGGAGTTGCATCAGAGTCTGGTGGGGTGGGGTTTGATGCCGCCCGCCCAACGCGAAATGATGGCCTTGTTTCAAGCTTTGGGGGACCCGGATGGGGCGTATGCAACCCCGCGCACGGCCGAGGCCTACACGCCCACGACGTTCCAGCAGTTTGCGGCCGCTCAACTCGTCCCGCTTCTGCAGTCGAATGGATAGCGATACATGTGGTCACCTGTCCGTTCCGCAAGCGTGGAAGGCACTGCTGCCGTTATAATCACCAGCCGGATGGAGCGTTGCTTAGGCTGCGTAAGAACAGGCTACCGCTGTAACGGTCTCTCAAGACCATCCCCTGTACCGGACAGCAATGGCAGTAGCGACTGGTTCCTGCTTTTGGACCTCAGCTCCCGCGCACCTACGCAAGAAGTGCCTCGTTCAACTAGACAGTGGGTCGGTGAACACGGCTCGTTCAAAAATAGGAGCGTTTAGTGGATAACACTTACTACCCCGTCGTGCCGAATGGAAACGAGCCAGTTGAAGCTGGCATCGAACAAATCAATGTCATCGGCGACCGGGTACCAAAGGGCATCGAAGTAGCGGGCCACGTCGGCAGTTTGAAAAGCGTCCACTTCCTCGAATCGGGCCCAATTGACGAAGAGTTCGGGCAGGGGCACAATGCCCAGGGCGGTAAGCGTCGGCAGCAGAGCAAAGTCCTGCTCGGCGTTTGCCTCCTGGTAGTAGGTCTGGCGCGAGGCAAGGGCGCGTTCGAACTCATCGGCCGTCCCTGAGGCCGTCAGCCCAAATTGTCTGGCTAGGCAGGCCTGTAGCGCCCGGCTCTCTGCGGGTGGCAAGGAGCGATACGCAGGAAAGGTGCCGGCGTGCTCCTGTTCAAACAAGGCGATTTTAAATGCTTCCAAGCTGGTAAAAGTAGCCGCCTACTCCACCTTTCAGTTCAGCGAAACGGTGATTCGAGTAGTGGAGCTACTTTTTCAAACTCAACGTCTGGACGCGATTACTACTCGCTGCTTAGAAATTGCTGCCTTAAGTTTTTTAACTCTTTTAAAGAAGTTCGTTTAAACGTGGTGGTGGTTTTGAAGTGGCCTTCGGGTTTATCCGTGACCAGGACCTTGACTAAGCGCGTCGGCGTGAGATCCAGTATGCGTTCGCGGTAGACATTGGCGCTATCGAAGACGATCAAACTATCTCCGAATGCCCGGTAAGAATTTTCGTCGAGTATGTTCCCATAGATGAGATGGAACGCTTTATGGTCCTTCGTATACATATGGCCGTTAGCCCCTGGCTTTACCTCTACGACGTTGCTAAAGGGCGTGCTGTCATTGCTGAGCTGGCCTTCGATATAAACAGTTTGCAAATACCACACACCCAGAATCGAGGGCTTCTCCCTGGGGGTGGCTAGCGTATGCTCCAGCCCAACCTGATCGGCTGGGCTCGCGCTTTTGCAAGCCGGCAGTAGTAGTGAGACGCTCCACCATGCGGCCCTAACAAGTTCCTGTATTCTCATGCGGCAATGATAACCGCAAATCGTCGGGCTGTGGAGTCGATAGCACTAGTGCTTTACCCGTATAGTTTTTAGAACAGTTTCGTATAGAGGGGCATGAGCACTTCCCCTGCTATCGAACTGTCAGTCACCGAGCAAGCGCAGCTGCAGCGGCTGGTGCGCAAAGGCACGGCCCCGGCCCGGCAACTGAACCGGGCACGCATCCTGCAATTCAGCCACCAGGGACACGCGCCCGATGCCATTGTCATCTTGCTGGGCGTGAGCCGGGCCACGGTGTACAACATACGCCGCCGCTACCGCCAGCAGGGGCTGGCCGCGGCCCTGCACGAGAAGCCCCGCAGCGGCCAGCCCCGCAAGGTGACGCCCGCCGTCGAGGCCACCATCACGTCGCTGGCCTGCACCGATGCCCCGGACGGCGCCTCGCGCTGGAGCATTCGGTTGCTGCGCGGACGCCTGATCGAGCTGGGCGTGGCCGTGGGCGAGGAATCGGTGCGGCAGGTTTTAAAAAAAGCCAGCTCAAACCCTGGCTGAAAAAGCAGTGGTGCCTGAGCCAGCTCGACGGTGAGTACCTGGCCAAGTTGGAAGACGTGCTCGAGCTGTACGCGCAACCGGCCCACCCGGGGCGGGCACGTTTGTGCTTCGATGAGCGGCCCTGCCAGCTGCTGGGCGACAAGCTCGCCGCCTTGCCCGCCCGGCCGGGGCAGGTGGCCAAGCAGGACCACGAGTACGTGCGCCACGGCACGGCCGTGGTGCTGCTGGCCTACGACCTGGACACGGGCCAGCGCTACGCGCAGGTACGCGCCCGGCGCACCAAGGCTGATTACGCCGACTTTGTGCACCACGTGCTCACCACGCACTACGCCGACGTGCCGCGGGTGGACCTGGTGCAGGATAATTTGAATACGCACGCCTACGGCTCGTTTTATGCGCACCTGCCGGCGGCGCAGGCGCGGGCGCTGAGCCGGCAGGTGGGTTTTCATTTCACGCCCAAGCACGGCTCGTGGCTGAACATGGCCGAGCTGGAGTTTTCGGCCCTGGCCCGCCAGTGCCTCGACCGGCGCATCGCCTCCTTGTACGAGCTGACGCAGCAGGTACAGGCCTGGGCCACGGAGCGCAACCGGCGGGCCGTTAAGGTCAACTGGAGCTTTACCGTTGCCAAAGCCGAAGACAAACTGCAGCACTGGTACGAAAAAGTCAACCCGGTCAACAAGCCCGAACCGCCACTCCAGACCGGCTAAAAACTATGCGGGCAAAGCACTAGGTATTTCGTTCAAGAAAACGGTTGGAGTAAAGGCCGGTGACTGGGAGAAAACAAGACTTTTCCGGGCCTGGGCCCGCTCGCTCCTCCCCTCCCCTGTCGCGGTTTTGTTTCTTTACATAACATACGGTATAGCCTCCACCTCGGAATAGTGGTAGGTTTCGGCCTTTGCTGGCCGCTGCGCCCGGCGTGGTACTTTTAAGTACTAAGAGGCCTTTGTAATTCTTATCAAGCCTGTATACAATTTCAGGCTACACACTCGTTTTTCCTATTGAAAATCTTCTATATAACTCCTTTTCTATTACGTATGAAACAGCTTTTCTGTACTAGTGTGTTCATCGTTGGCAGCCTGTGGGGTGCACAAGCACAAGGCATTCGGGTTGGTCTGCGTGCTGGCGCTAATTACTCTACGGCAACGGGATCAGACACTAAGAATCTAGAAGGTTTATGGGGCCCAGCCGGGGGGCTCGTGGTGAATATTCCTCTTACCTCTGATGGTTTTTTCTCTTTTCAGCCGGAAGTAGGCTATGCGCGCAAAGGTTATAACAGGCTGGCCGCTCCTGGGATTTCCTCAGGGGCACGACTCTTCTTACATTATCTCAACGCCCCGTTGCTGGCCAAAGTAAAGGTCGGCGGCTGGCTCGCCGAGGCCGGCCCGCAAGTCGGATACCTGCTCGACGTCAAAGACCGCAATCCTACCGTCGATCCTAGTCCTGACAATCGCCCCAATCGCCTCGCTCCGTACCGGCGGTGGGAGTTAGGGTATGTTGCAGGTATCGGCTACGAACTCAAAAACGGTCTGGGAATCGGCGTTCGCTACAATGGTGGTTTCACCCGGATACTTCAAGAATCGGTTACAGTGCCGCTTACACGCTCGCATAACAGTGCCTTCCAGTTTCAACTCACCTATTTGGTGACTCGTCGCTAAACCGTATACACTTAGCACGAACTGGCCTTCTCACAGCAGCGAGGGGCTAAAATTACTCTAAGTGCCAATCGGGGCTGCTTCCGGTGGCTCTCGCAGGTTGTGCTGCGCTAACCTATCGATGAACTGGTGGTTTGCCACCGAGCCCTTTGTGAAAAGCAGCTTATCACGAGGGGGCGTCATACGATTGCCGTTTGGCCGTCGTTTGCTGCTGCACTAGTTATCCCACCTTATGCCCGTACGCTATACGACCGTTCGTTTATCGGTTCTTGCCAGCTTAGCCCTCGTTTTGCCCAGCTGTGTTGACGAGATTAGTGCTGATTTGCCCGCTCCCCCCAACGTGCTGGTGGTGAATTCCATTCTCACACCGGACAGCGTGTTCCGGGTGCAGGTCAGCCGTGTCACCAGTACGGTGGACTCGTCTTCGCGCCTGTTGTCCTCGGCCCGGGTGTACCTGCTGACTCCCGGCCGGGGGGAAGAGTTGCTGCGCAATCAGGGGCGGGGTCTTTATGCCAGCGCCAACAGACCCACCAGTGGGGTGCCCTACACCCTGCGGGCCGAAGCCGACGGCTACCCGGACGCCAGCGCCACGGACACGGTGCCCGCCGCAGTGCCGATTCGGGAGGGGTGGCATTCGTACCCCACGGGTACGAACCGGGACAATGAGCTGCTGGGCACCATCGTCGTGCGTTTCGATGACCCTGCGCAGATCGCTAATTTCTACGAAATCACCGCGTACCAGCAACAGTCCCGGGGGCAAAGCCCAGGGTATAACCGGAGTCAGGACTTTGTGCTGGATGCGCGCGGGAACGCCGCGCTGGCCGCCGAAGGCGACGCGGAGTTTGACCCCGGGTCGCTGGTCTTCTCGGACCGGCTCTTCAACGGCCAGGCATTTGAGCTGCGGGCCTCGTTTGCGCCGTTTGGCCGTATGGGGGGGGGCACCATCAACGGGCAGTACGTAGGGCCCCGAGTATCGGGCGACGTGTACGTGGTGCTGCGCTCCGTAAGCCGCGCCTACTACCAGTACCGCAAGAGCTGGACCCGGCACTTCTATAACCAGGGCACCAAAGGTCCGGGCGGCGACCTGAACCAGCTGCTGTTCCTCGGCGACCCCACCCGGATGTACTCCAACGTGAATCCAGGGTACGGCGTGGTGGTGGGCCGCGCGCAGGAGGTGAGAGTATTGCCGGTTCGCTGATTTACCGAGATATACAGATGATTTATACGCGTATTTACCCGGCGTTTTTTGGCGCCGTGGCGTTGCTGTGGCTGGCGGGCCCGCCAACGGTTCAAGCCCAGGCCCCCAGTGGCCGCGTCACGTTTAGCGGCACCGTGCGGGACGCCCGCACCGGCGAGAAGCTGCCGGGAGCCGCCGTGTACACGGCCGGGGGCCAGGTCGGCACGACGACCAATGCCGCCGGCTTTTACTCGCTGACCCTGCCGGCGCAGGACTCGGTGCGCCTGACGGCCGGCTACCTGGGCTACGGGCGCGTCACCGTGGTGCTGGCCGGCCGGCAGACGACGACCCACGGTTTTTCCCTGGTCACCCGCAACGAGCTGGGCGAGGTGCGGGTAAGTGGCGCATCCGATGTGCCGCTGGAGCGCCGCGTGGAGATGAGCACCCTCCAGATTCCGGTCGCGCAGCTGCGCAAACTGCCGGCGTTGCTGGGCGAGCCCGACGTGCTGCGCGCCTTCCAGCTCATGCCCGGCGTGCAGGCCGGCCGCGAGGGCAGCGGCGCGCTCTACGTGCGCGGGGGCTCCCCGGACCAAAACCTGACCCTGCTCGACGACGTGCCCATCTACTACGTGAGCCACGTCGGCGGCTTTCTGTCCGTGTTCGATGCCAACGCCATCAGCGACGTGCGCCTGCTCAAGGGCGGCTTCCCGGCCCGCTACGGGGGGCGGCTCTCGTCGGTGCTGGACGTGCGCCTGAAGGAAGGCAACAAAGAAAAGCTGAGCGGCAACGCGGGCGTGGGCGTGCTGGCCACTCATTTCTCACTGGAAGGGCCGCTGAAGAATGGCAAAACCACCTTCCTCGTCTCGGCCCGGCGGGGCAACCTGGACCTGTTTTCCCGGGTGGCCAGCCGGCTCTCCTCCGGCGGCAACAGCGTCGTCGGCTACTCTTTCTACGATGCCAGTGCCAAGCTCAGCCACCAGCTCACGCCCCGCGACCAGCTCTTTGCCGCCGTTTACCTGGGCGGCGACCGGCTGTTTGTGACGCAAAAGCCCCAAACCATCGCCGGCCCGCAGGGCGAGCTGCGCTACCAGAACGCCAGCAACCTGCGCTACGGCAACGCCCTGGCTTCGCTGCGCTGGAACCGAACCCTGACCCCTCAGCTGTTCGGCAACGCGACGCTGGCCGCCACCCGTTTTCGCTACGCCAACGAGCAGACCTTCGAGCTGGAGGACCGCTCGCCGGCCGGCAAGCTGAGTGAGGACAGCCGGGCAAGTTTCAGCTCCGGCGTGCAGGACGTGCTGGTAAAGGCGGACTTTGAGTATTACCCCAGCCCCGCCCATCAGATACGGTTCGGAGCGACTGCCGTGCAGCACGCCTTCACCCCCGGCAGCAACTTCTTCACGAGCCGCACCCCGGTGGCGGCGCTCGATACGACGTTCGGGTCCCAGCGCGTGGGAGCCCGGGAAGTGGCCCTCTACGGCGAAGATGAAATCCGGCTGACCGCCCGCCTGTCGGCCAACCTGGGTTTGCGGGTCGTCCGCTACTGGGTGCAGGGGCAGGGGCTCGGCGGGGTGCAGCCCCGGGTGCTGGCCACGTACCTGGTGGGCGAGCACACCGCCGTGAAGGCCTCCTACGCCAGCATGCAGCAGTACCTGCACCTGCTCTCCAACAACGGGGCGGGCCTGCCGACGGACTTGTGGGTGCCCGCCACCCGGCGCGTGGCGCCGCAGCGGGCGCAGCAGCTGGCGCTGGGCGTGGCCCATACGCTCCCCGAGTGGGGGCTGGAAGTCAGCGTGGAAGCCTTCCAGAAGTCAATGCGCGAGCTGATCGAGTTTCGGGAGGGCGCGACCTTCTACAACAGCTCCCAGAACTGGCAGGACAAAGTTGTGACCGGGGGCCGGGGCCAGGTGCGGGGGCTGGAAGTGCTGGTGCAGCGCAAGACGGGCCGCTTCACCGGCTGGGTGGGCTACACGCTGGCCCGCAACGAGCGGCAGTTCGACCAGCTCAATCAGGGCCGGTGGTACCCTTACAAGTACGACCGCCGCCACGACGCGTCCGTGGTGGTCATCTACCAGGTGCGGCCCCATATCACGCTCTCGGCAACGTGGACCTATGGCACCGGCAATGCCCTGACCCTGGCCCAGGGCAACTACCAGGTCATCGACCAGAGCTACGGCCTCATCGCCGGAGCCCCATCGGACCGTTACCTCTACCCTGAAGCCGAAGTGTACGGCGACAAAAACAGCTACCGGCTGCGCGCCTACCACCGCCTGGACCTGGGCGCCACCTTCACCAAGTCCGTCAAGCACGGGGAGCGAACCTGGCGGGTGGGGGCCTACAATGCCTACAGCCGCCACAATCCATACTATATCTATTACAGCTCGGGCGAGAACGACAGCTACTTCACGAAGGGGCAGCGGCGGCTTTATCAGCTGAGTTTGTTTCCCATCCTGCCAGCCCTCAGCTACGAACGCAGTTTCTGAACCTGGCGACTAGTACTCAGTAGTGTGAGGACCAAGATTGGTTGACACCTATTTCAACAGGCAGTAGGCTTGAGAAATTTAATCTCCCTGCTGCTGTAAGAAGGCACCTTACTGTTTTCCGGGTGCTGGATAAAAGACCAGTTGGTTTTCTCCCTGCAGCCACGTGATGCCCTGCGGTACAGGGTGCAATTTGTGCACCACCGGCCTGGCCAGCGGATGCCACGTTTCGCCGTTGGTGCGGGTTTCCAGCACTTCGCCGGTTGCGGTCAGCAGATAACCAGCCGACGTGCCGGGCACAAACGCAATCTGGTTGAAGCTGGTGAAGGAAGGGATGACGACCGGTTGCCATTGCCCGGCTGTGAAGCGTAGCAATCGTTTCGCAGGTAGTGCCGCGTAGCCTAAGTTGCCGTGGTTCAGGTGCGGTTTGCGGCCGGCCATCGTCACCCACAGCTCGCCCGTCTGCGCGAGCGAAAGGGACTGCACATCGACGGTATCCGGGGTGTCGAGCAGCCGGGTAGGGGATTGTAAGCTACCCGGCAGGATATAAATATTGCCCGCAGTAGCACTCATCACCGTACTCGGGAGCGTAGGCATACGGTCACTGCCAAACACGTAAAGGGCGGTATCTGAAGCAGAAACCAGCAAGCCGGTCACCCCCCGGCTCAATTTAATGCAATAAGGGTGTTGGGTGGAGTTCGTGGCAAGCTGGGGGGTGCGTGTTGCATCGGTTCCATACAGCCACAGGTCGCCGTCTCCGTGCAATGGCACAGTGCCCGCCTCCTGACGGGCATACGTACCGACCACAAAATTGCGGCCTACAGCAGCCAGCGCAGTCGGAAAGAAGTTCGTTAGTAAAGAATGCGTCTCCCAGCTGTTGCCTTGATTGGTAGTGAGCGCAAGGAAGGATTTTTGCCCTTTATTGGCAAAATACTGGTGAGAACCAGCGCGAATCAGGGGTGTATGGGTCAGCACATGGCCATAGGGCGAGGCAGGGTCCGGGGTACGGTAGCACTGCCAGGCCGAACTACAAGAGAGTAGTAGCCCACTGGCGAGGAGTAGTCCCCCTAAACAGGAAGCCAGCCGAATACCGCCTTGTTGGTGGCCCTTGCCAATCAGCCATAGGAGTAAAACCAACGGAATAAACGCCGCCCCCATGGCCCCTTTTTGGACGGGCAGTTCTGCTACCCTCGAAATCCCCACCAGGGCGCCATGGTTCTGGTCACGGAAGTAGAAGTGCGAAATGGTAAATTCCGAAGGGGTAGCGACGAGCGCGGTATGCTGCCCAGTGAAACGATATAACTGCCCTGTCTTAGTTAATATATAGCCGGAAGAATCCGTTAGAAATTGAAAATCCTGTATGGGGGGAAGGGCGCTAAACGTAAAGGTTTTCATGCAGGCTTATTATAAAAATACTACACCAGCCTTATCAACTAGACTGGTTACCTCGCCCCCCTTTTTAAAGGGGACGGGTTTATAAGCACCATTATACTGGGGGACAGAAGCCAGAACAAAACGGGGAAATAATGCCCTTCCTACTGCTTCATAAATCTTATTCTTATACCTTATTTCACCAAGTCGATGCGGCTCACACCGCGGTTAAGGCCGCGCCAGCGCATCAGCGGCTGCCCCGCCACTAGCTCTAGCGTATAGTTGTCACCCAGTAACCCCAGATTGAATAGCCATTCTTCGCCCGCGTCGCGCTGCCGGGTGCCGACGGGATAATTGGTTTCGAATAGGAAGGAGGCCTGGGGGCCCTGGTGGTTAATTACCTGCTCGGGCTGGGCCAGCAGTTGCAGGTAGATGGGATAGTCCTGCCCCCGAAAATGCAGATGTCCCTCAAATTCGGGATAGCGCGCATCCGCCCGGGCACTGCGCGGTGTTTTCGCGGCTGCCAGCGTGAGCGTAGCTAGGTTCTGGAACAGGGTATCGCCCCGCAAAGGGAGCATAGCCTGGTAAGCGTTGTAAGGCTGAAAGGAGACCTGCACCTGACGTAACGTCCAAGTCCCGACGAGTTGCGGGGCGACTGTTTGCATCAGTTCCCGACTCGCCTGATCATAGTCTAACTTGGGGGCAGGGATTGGCTGCTGGGAACAGTTGGTCAACAGGGTGCTGGCACTAAGTGCGAACAGCAGCAGGATAGCGGGTAGAATTGGGCGCATACTTTAGAATACATTTTTAGTCTCTAGCAGCTCTGTCTAGCGATATGATGGAAGCGGTATTGCAACACCTACACTAAATCGGCCTCAAAGCGGTAAATCAGCCAGTGCTCCCCACTAATGCGGCGCGACCAGAAGCCAGCGAAACCGTGTTTCAGAGGTTCAGGCTTGCCCGTACTCGTAGTGGACGTACGCAGGCACTTCTTTGAGCCCCCCCTGAATCTTGGCCTTAGTTGAAAGCTTGGCAAAGAAGTTAAGTATATCGCTTCCACATAGGAGTCTTACACACTTAAATTCCGCGTTCAGCGGTTTTAAAGGCTGTTTGTTTAAGTAAGCTCTTTATAAATGTACAACTTGGCCGAGAGCTCAGCATCTGGTAAGTCGGCCGGAAAACAGGACCATTTGGTACAGATGAGTTATTCAGCAAACAAAGTACAAATAATCTTGTCCGCGCGATGGGAAAACGGCACTCGCCCTCGTAAATAGTGCCCTGAATGCGCTTAATACATATTCCCTGCGATAAGAACGCACGGTTAGTGTCTACGTTGATGTAAAAAGAGGTGGCTAACACGTTCATCGATTGACCTTTGGACTAAATTTTTAACCAAGGCCGATAATACGACTGCCCAAAGGGCTTAGCGTAATTTTATCCCCCCCGCGGCTATAAGAAGGCCGTGGGCCCTTGGCTAGTGTGCTGTTTTGCGGCGTGGCCCTGGGGCTGTATGCGCTGGTGCCCGGCGCTACGTCGGCTGGTGGCCAGGTAGGGCGGGCGGCCATGCTCATGAGCGGGGGCATATCCGGGCTGCTCGCCCTCGTCACCCTGCTGCCCATGCACGTCGGCGGCTTCTACAGCGACGGGGCCCGGGTGCGCAACCTCTGGCGCAATGGGCCCGCCGGGCAGCTGGAAGTGGCAGTGCTGTCGGCCATGGTCCCGTTGATGGCCAGCACGCGGCCGCGCGAGCTGAGCCGGCAGCTACTGGACCGGGCTGCCGGGCTGCCGGGCTGCCGGAGGAGCTGCCGTTCAAGCTGTACGTGTTTCACTATCTCTACCTCATAGCGCTTGACGCCGGGCAGGTTTCGGTGGCCGACCAGCACCTGCGCGCGTATCGGGAGCGGTTGGCGCTGATGCCGGCGGCGCTACAAGGCAACGTCTGGCTGGAATCGGCCTTTTTTGCGGCGGCTTTTCAGCACGACCTGACTGCCGCCCGGGCGTTTCAGGCGCAGGCCCAACTCAGCTCTCATATCCAGGCAGATGTGCCGGCCCGGGTAGATGCCGCCCTGGCCCGGCTGGCCGGCGACGCCCCCCTGGCGCGTGCCAAGGCGCACCTGGCCCTGCAGGAGCTGCCCGGAAACCTGGATCAGGGAAGCGCCCGGTTCTACGCCGAGTGGCTGGCCGATACGCTGCAGTGGACCACTCAGCACGCCCCGACCAATGCCGGCTAGTTTGAGTGGGCTGCGCAAGGGGTCTGCAGCAACTGCCCCCCTGCCCCTGGCCGTCGTTTCCGGGTGTGCAGGGCCGCAGGCCGGGCCCCGCGCCTGCATCCAAACCAACCGCAAAACCCGACGGCCCCACACTTTTTGTAGCCCGCCACTGTGGAGGGCACAAAAAATGTGGGGCCGTAAATCTGCCGGCGCTTGCCGGGACACCATGCCCCGGCGCGCATCAGCTACTGCTAATGCACAATCGTGTACTGCCGGGCGGGCCCGGTGCTGCCGACCACCGTGGCGTTGACGTTGTCGAGCTGGATGGTTGAGCCCGTGTACTCAAAGGCTGGTACTCCGTACGTCACCCGCATGAAGCTGTTGCGGAACTGTTCGGCATCGCGCGGCGCTACCTTGATGCGGTAGCTGATGGTCGGGAACAGGGCCGAGCCCAGCGCATAGTATTCCGTGTCTGCATTATACTCTTTCAGCGTAAAATTCGACCAGTCGGCCGCGTTGCTGTATCCTTTCAGAAGCAGGGTTAGCCCCTCCTGTTGGAATGCCTTGAGCTGATCGGCTTTACGAGCCATGCGGGCGTCGAAATCAACGGTCTTCTCAAATTCGCCCTTGCGGCTCCATTTGTCGAAGTTGTATTGGGCATACGCCCCAATCCGGATGGCGGTGCCCGGTACCTGCCAGATCTTCAGCGTCCCGTCGCGGCTGACACTGGCCAGGCTGCTGCCATCGGGGCTGAAGACCAGGTTTTCCACTTCGGCTGTGTGCAGCTCGCCCGACAGGTCCTGCACCAGCATTCCGGTGACCATGTCCCAGATCCGCACTTTTCGGTCGCCGCCGCCCGTGGCAACCAACTGCCCGTCGGGGCTGAAGGAGGTCGCCCACACGTCGGATACGTGCGCGGGCAAAACGCGTACGGTCCGCTGCGTCTTCACATCCCAGATCCGGGCTGTATTATCCCAGGCGCCACTCACCACATACTTGCCATTGGGGGCGTAGCGGGCATCCCACACCTCGTCGGTATGGCCCGCCAGAACCATTTTCGGTTCCCAGGTAGTCGTATCCCAGATGCGCAGGGCATGGTCGCCGCTGGCCGTGAGAATCTCCGTGCCGTCGGGGCTGAACGCGACCGACGTGACATTGCCCATACGTCCCTTCGTGGTTTTGGCCCGGTCGTAGGCGGCCGGTACGGGGGGCGCATCCGCTGGTGCGGGGCCTTTCAGAGAGGCCAGGCGCTGGCCGCTGAAGGTTTCGAAAACCAAGGCCTGGCCATCCCAGCCGGCGCTGGCCAGCCGCTTGCTATCAGGGCTGAAGGCCACATCACGCACGTAATCGGTGTGGTCCGTGTTTTTGCGGATAAGCTCTCCCGTGATGGCATCCCATAAGATCAGGGCATGGTCGACGCCACCGGAAGCAATGTAGCGCCCGTTGGGGCTGAACTTGACGCTTACCACGTCGTCCGTGTGGCCTTTCAGCGTCAGGACCGGCTGCCGGGTAGCCACGTCGTAGACAACAATGTCGCGGCCCAGGCCACAGGTGACCAGGCGCTTGCCATCGGGGCTGTAATCAACGCCTAACAGGGCAGCCTTGGTCTTGATGTCGGCCTGCAGCCAGGTGCTGGTCGCGGAAGCCGGTGCCGTCGTCTGGGCGTAAGCGCCGGTGCTGCAGCAAAGGGCTACGCCCAGGGCGGTGCGCAGCAGGGAAGGGTAAAAGGTGAGGGACATACTAAAAGCGGCAAAAAGGTGTGGTGGTAAAGGGCGAAAAAGTCAGTACAATCCTCCCACGCGGCGTTCCGGCTGGCTGGGCAGGTCCGGCAAAGAGGTGGGTGGTCGGTGCTCGTAAGAGGTCGTGTCGGTGAGGGTCTGCAGGAAGGCAACCAGGTGCTCCTGCTGCTGCTCAGTCAGAGGCCGGACAAGTTGCCGCTGATGAAATGGCGTGTTCAGGGCCTGGGCCAGCGTGGCCGCCTGGCCAGTGGAGCCGTAGGGAGGCGTGAGGGCCACATTGCGCAGGGTGGGCGTTTTTACCCATTCTCCGGGTTGAATTTCATGGCGCTGCCCGTCGCGGAAGACCGGGCCGCTGTGGCAGCTGGCGCAGCCCAGCTGAGCGCGGGCAAACAGCCGCTGGCCGGCTAAGGCCGGGCCGGGCAACCTGCCGGCGCCGCGCCGCGCCACATCGTAGGGCGCATTGCGGCTGCGCAGGCTTTCAACATACGCCGTGAGGGCCGCGTTGATGGAGGCCTCGCCAATGGGCGCCTGCAGTGCCTGATCAAACCAGCGGCGGTACACTTCACTCTGGTTCAGCCGATCGGTAATCAAGGCGTAGCTGCTACCCATTTCCGCCGGGCTGGTGATGACCTGCCCGATAACTTCGCCCATGGTGGCTGCCCGTCCGTCGTGGAAATAGTGCCGCTGGCCGGCGGCATTGAGCAGCGTTGGCGCGTTATGGGTGAGGTTGGCAGTAAAACGAAGCGCCCGGGACGTAATGCGGTGGTCTGTGAAGGCCTTCTCGGGCCGGTGGCAGGAAGCACAGCTGCGCTTGCCATTAATGGCAAGCGCCGGCTCAAAAAACAACGTTTTCCCCAACTCCCGGAGGCGTTCGTGATTAACCGGCTTACCCAAATTCGGTGAAGAAGTAGAACAGCCGCTGAAACTACCACCTAGTACAATACCCAGTAGCCAGCGTAACAGGGTAAAGTAAATTCGCATATTTTTGTTCATGTTTTTGTAATACAAACTTAAACAAAGCAAGCTACGGAAGTTCCTAGCTTTCGCTGAAAACCGCCCTCAACCAGATAAGCACACGTTTTTACTGGATAAAGGCAGGACACTCTATCGAATCCGGTCAGGAAGAAAATGCATTCTTAAAAAATTGTATAAAATAAATAACAGCAGCACACTATACGTGTAGCCTTTGCCGCATACGGTAATGCGGCGGGCGCCGGTGGCGTCGATGCGGCGCTCTGCCGTTCCGGGCCGGCCGGCGGCAATCTGCCTGGTTCAGCAACCCGGCCAGATCAATCTGGGACTATGCAGCTAAGAAGGCCGTTCCTAATGCCCCCTCCCGGTTGCCAGGTGAAAGTGTGCCAGTTGGGCAGCTGATGAATGCAAGGCTGTAGTCTCCGCATCTGCCTGCCTGGTACCTCACGCGTAAAGCCCTTGAGCAGAAATTCCGTGAAACGCTTCGGCAGGCCAGTAGTTAAGCTGACCTTTGCGGCCCGATTGTCAAGTACAGCCCGCCATGAACGCCACGCAGCAGGAAGAGAAAGAATACCTGGAAGTAATCAAAGAGCAGCTGACGCTGGCCGTGCGGCGGGTTGATGAGGCCGTCAGGCAGTCTTCCGAGGAGCTGCGGCAGAAAAAGCAGTATATCCATGAGCACCAGTCCGGTATGGACGAAGCCGACATGGTGGCGGCCGACCAGTCCATCAACCGCATGGCCCTGACGGGCGAAGGGGCCGTGGGGCGCAAGCGCCGTTTGCTCAAGCTGGGCCAATCCCCGTACTTCGGCCGCATCGATTTTGCCGCCCCCAACCAGGCCAGCGCGCCGGTTTACATTGGCGTGTATTCCTTCTTTGATGAGCAGCAGCGCCGGAATCTGATCTACGACTGGCGCGCGCCCATCTCCTCTTTGTTCTACGATTTCGAGCTGGGGCCGGCCTCCTACGCCACGCCCTCCGGCACAGTGCGCGGCACAATCGAGCTAAAACGGCAGTACAAGATCCGCGACGGCCGCCTGGAATTCATGCTCGACAGCGACGTGAACATCCACGACGACGTGCTGCAGCAGGAGCTGGCCAAGTCTTCCGACGATAAGATGAAGAACATCGTCGCCACGATTCAGCGCGACCAGAATGCCGTAATCCGCAACGAAACCGCCCCGGTGATGATTATCCAGGGGGTGGCCGGCTCGGGCAAAACCTCCATTGCCCTGCACCGCATTGCCTTCCTGCTGTATCGCTACCGGGAAACTATCTCGGCCAAGGATATCCTCATTATCTCGCCCAACAAGGTCTTTGCTGACTACATCTCCAACGTGCTGCCCGAGCTGGGGGAGGAGCACATTCCCGAGCTGGGGATGGACGAGCTGGCCGCCGACCTGCTCGAAAACCGCTACCCGTTCCAGACCTTCTTTGAGCAGGTGTCGGCCCTGCTGGAGCAGCACAACCCGGCGTTCATCGAGCGCATCCGGTTCAAGTCCTCGTTTGAATTTCTTAGCCGGCTGAACCAGTACCTGCTCCACATCGAGAACAACTACATCACCTGGACTGAGCTGCGGGTCGGCCGGACCGTAGTGCCGGTGGCGTTCGTGCAACAGAAGTTCCGGGCCTATCATCGGGTGCCGCTTCTGAAGCGGTTTGCGCTGGTCGCCAACGACATCCGGACCTACGTGCGCGACGCCACCGGCCGCAAGCTGACCGGGCAGGAGAAGGGCGCCATTGGCGAGGCCACGGCCCGGCTGTTCAGGTTCCACAACGTGCTGGACCTGTACCGGGATTTTTACCGCTGGATCGGCCGGCCCGAGCTGCTGCAGGTGGGCCACTCCCTGCGGCTGGAATACGCCGACGTGTTTGCCCTGATCTATCTGCGCATCCGGCTGGAAGGCGCCACGGCCTACGACCAGGTCAAGCACCTGCTGGTGGACGAAATGCAGGATTATACTCCGGTGCAATACGCCGTGTTGTCTAGGCTGTTTCCGTGCCGCAAGACCATTCTGGGCGATGTAAGCCAGACGGTGAATCCGTACAGCGCTTCTTCCGCCGAAGCCATCGAACGGGTTTTCCCGCAGGCCGACGTGGTCAGGCTGCAGCGCAGCTACCGCTCCACCGTCGAGATTACGGCCTTCGCGCAGCGGCTCATGCCCAATCCTAACATCATTCCGCTGGAACGGCACGGGCCGGAGCCCACCGTAGTGCCCTTCGGCAGCCAAGCCGAGGAGCTGGATGCCATCCGGCAAATGCTCCTGAACTTTAAAAGCTCTGGCAGCCACTCGCTGGGCCTCATCTGCAAAACCCTGCGGCAGGCAGAGCAGGCGTATGAGGCCCTGCAGGCCCCGGGCATCTACTTGCTCACGGATGAGTCGACGAAGTTCAAGGAAGGCATTATCATCACCACGGCCCACTTGGCGAAGGGCCTGGAGTTCGATGCGGTGATTGTGCCGTTTGCCTCCGCGCATTCGTACAAAACGGAGGTTGACAGAAGCATGCTTTACGTGGCCTGCACCCGGGCCATGCACCAGCTCACGCTGACGTATTCCGGAGCCCTGACTACCTTCCTGGCCGCCTGACAAACTACGCCCGTGCCGCCTGCTTGTAGCAATGCTGTGCCGCAGATGATAGAGTGCCCGTAAGCTGCCAGCAGATACCTCGTAGCAGTGCCACAGCTCCGCCTCGGCACTGCTACGAGGTATCTGCTGGCAGCTTACGGACCGTTACAGTTGGAAGTCATGACAATTCCTGACAGTCGTCTACTAAGATTAATCAGCTGTTAATAAGGCATAAAACCACAATAAACCCACCCGCATTAACAACTAGATACGCACCTGTTTTTACACCTAAATGCGCGTGTAAAAGCAGGTATTGATTTACAACGGCATTCACCGCGTATCGCCACGAAACAACCTGAGCCTGGGCTCCCTCCTGCCCCACCGGCCTTTGCGTCTGATACGGTGATACCGACGATGGCCAGCACCAACAAACCCGTACCGGAGACACCCACCGCCACTGCTGCCGAGGCCGTGCCACCGGAAGCCAGTATTGCCCTCCGGTTGGGCGGCTTGTGTGGCGTCGGTGAAGGCTTAGGGGTAGGGGCCGGAGCAGAGAGGAAATGTCTGCCGGTTCGCACATCCGGCATCCGGACCACCCTGGCGGCCGATGAGCCGGGCCGGAAGTGCCATTTTTCACGCAGAAGAATTCTGTCTTCCCCACGGGCTGTTTTGGGAGCGAAGGAATGCAGGGTGCCATTTTTCACGTAGTTGCCCGGAGAGATCATACAATCAGCGCCGTACGCCTCGCCTGATTCCTGCCGTGACCGGCAGAACACCCCTAAAAGGCCTGAATCAGCCCTTCCAACGGCCTTTTTTGAGGTACCGGGAAAACTCATTTTTTCAAAAAAAAAAGCAGAGCCCTCTTCTGTATTCTAAGCTATTCTAATACTATTCTATATTCAGGGAGGCGTAACACATTGATTGATAATTTATTACAACGATTATCTACGTGAAAAACGGCACTCTGCTGCGTGAAAAATGGCACCATCTACGTGAAAAATGGCACCATCTACGTGAAAAACGGCACTCTGCTGCGTGAAAAATGGCACCATCTACGTGAAAAATGGCACTCGGCCCCTTTCGTGGACTGAGCTGCTAACCAGCCCCGGGCATCTACGTGAAAAATGGCACCGCTACAGTGTGACCGGCAAGCAGAACGCATCTACGTGAAAAATGGCACTCTGAATTCCTTGCGTGAACCGCGGTAGGTTTTCACGCAGATCCGGCTATATTCGTGACGTATTTGCCTTATGCGTCCTATCGCCTATGCTGCCTGCTATTCCCGTTCCGCCCCAGTATCCCCGGGCCTACCAGGCCAATGCGCTGGTCAGGGCCCCGCTCAAGCTGACGCACATTGAGGCGCGCATCTTTGCGCTGGCCCTGAGCTGCATTCACCAGGACCAGACGGAGCTGCCGGGAATTAGCATTCCGCTGGGCCGCGTGATGACCCAGAAAAAAGGCGGAAGCGTCTACGAAACCATTCGCGACGCCTGCCGGAGTCTGATGTCGAAGGTGGTAAGCATTGAAACCCAGACGGGTAACAAGAAGCGCTTCACGGCCTACTCCATCATCAGCTACATCGACCTGAACGAGGGAACCGGCTTTCTGACCGGCAATTTTGCCCCGGAAATCAAGCCGTTTCTGCTGCAGCTGGCCGAGCAGTACACCCACGTGGAAATTGAAAGCCTGCTGACGCTGAAATCAGCCCACGCGCACCGGCTGTTCTGGCTGCTCAAGTCCTGGGACGACGTGGGCATCTGGGAGGTGGAGTTTGATGTGCTGCGCAAGCAGGTGCTCGGCGACGACAACGACGTGACCTACACGCTCTTCTACGACTTCAAGCGCTACGTGCTGGAGCCGGCCCTGCGTGAGCTGCACTCGCTGGGCTGGATTGTGGTGTATGAGCCGGTTAAGGAGGGAAAAAAGGTGCAGGCCATCCGCTTCACCATCCCGCAGGCGCTGACCAAGCTCACGAAGGAAGGCCTGCCCCCGGCCAAGGCCGGCCCTGTCGCGCGTTCCAGGGCCCCTCAGGAGCAGATGAGCCTCTCGCTGGATGCGGAGCTGCCCACACTGCAGCAGCGCATCGTCACGCGCCTGCAAAAGCTTAAACTCACCGGCCCCCAGATTCAGCACGTAATGGGCTTCATCGGCGATGATGAAAACCTGATGGCCAAGCTGATGAAGGCCACCCATCCTTTGCTCCGTGACTTTGAGGCGGGCAACAAGGTCTTTGACAACCTGGGCGGCGCCACTGTCAACCTGCTGAAGTCGGAGTTCACCGGCCTGTACGCCACCCTCAAGTAGTGCTGGCCCAGCGGTGGCGCCGTATGGCCTAAAACTTGGTTTGCAAATGGTTATTGGTGCGAAAGAGCCGGCGGCAAGCAGTGCTCAGTTGCTGCGTAGCGCTACTCGCTTCCCGGTTTTTGCCGCCTTGTAAATGCCGACCAGCACCCGCAGATCCTTGCGGCCTTCTTCCCCGGAAATATGGGCGGGCAGCGGTTTGCTGTCCAGAATGTAAGGCGCAATGCCGTCGAGCTGAGCAGCCTGCTGGTTGATGACCGGGAAGTTGAATGCGCCCCGGCTGCTTTTGCCCCTGAACGGCCCGTAGCTCAGGCCCGGGCTGAGCTCGAACGAGCCCGAGTCGGCCGAGGCGAAGAACCGGTCGATGTTGCAGGAAGCGGTGGCAGTGGAGGTGCACACGGCGCCACTGGGAAAATGCAGCTGCCAGCTGACGGACTCTTCCACCTCTGTGAACAGGCCGGGCATGGTGACGGGGCCGAACTGGGCCGTCACGGCCACCGGCTCTTCGCCCAGCACGTAGCGGCCGCTCTGGATGCAGTACACGCCCAGATTCATCAGCGGCCCGCCCCCGGCCAGCGCCTTGCTCAGGTGCCAGTCCTGGGGGTCGATGTCGGCCAGCCGGTAGCCGAGCGAAGCCTCAATCAGGCGCACCTGCCCGAACACTTTTTGCTGGCCCAGCCGCTGAAGCTCGAGGTGGTGCGGCTCGTAGTGCAGCCGGTAGCCCACGGCCAGCTGCACGCCGGCCTGCCGGCAGGCCGCTATCATTTCCTGGCAATCCTGCTCCGTCAGGGCCATGGGCTTCTCCACAATCACGTGCTTGCCGGCTTTGGCCGCCCGCAGCGTAAACTCCTTGTGCAGGCCGTTGGGCAGGGTGATGTACACCAGATCGATGCTCTTGTTGGTGAGGATCTTATCGAAATCCTGGTAAGAGTAGCAGTTCTTTTCGGGGATGTGGTAATCAGCTTTCCACCGGGCGGCCTTGGCCGGCGTACCGGTTACGATGCCCGCCAACTGGCAATACTGCGATTCGGCCAGGCCCTCGCGGACCAGATTGGCATACCGGCCCAGGCCGCAAAGCGCCACCTGAAGCTTTTTGCCGGCATATCTCGGGTTTTGCGGCTGCGCAGGTGCGGCAAAGGAGGGCAACAGCAGCGAGACCCCCAGCCCTACCCCGAGCTGCTCGACGAACCCACGCCGGGATACATTTCTCATCTTGTTTGGCGATACGTTGGTTGAATGATCCGCAGGCCGGTGCGCGGCGGCGCCTGCCGGTAACCGGGCTGCCGGCCCGCAATATCCGCCGTGGCTCCCGTCATCCGCCAGCGGCGGTTGAGCAAGGGCGTAGCGGGTTTGATGTTCGGTAACGGCCGCTGATGGCAGAACGGTATGCCGTCGTTGTTTTGGTTGCTGATCAGGTAGGCAGTTTCCTGCGCGCTGCTCCGGCCCGGCCCCTTCCTCCAGCCTGAGTAAGAGGCCGGGCCGGAGCCGCTGCCACGCTGATTGTTGGACATTATGTCCCGGATGATGCTGATTTGCGTACGGGGGTATGCGCAAAGTACCTTTAGCTGCTTCTATCCCCCCTATGACCCTCGCTTCGATTCCGGGCCTGCCCGCCACCACGCTCCCGGTTTTGCTGGACCTGCTGCCCAACGGCATCTTGTACTACACTCCGGTGCTCAATAAGGCCGGCGAGGTTGTTGATTTTCAGTTTGCCTACCTCAATGCCGCCGCCCAGCGGCTGCTGGCTCTGCCCGCCCGGCCTATTGCCAGCTACCTGCAGCAGTGGCCGGACACCGTGGAAAGCGGCGTGTTTGCCTTCCATCGAGACACGTATCTGGCCGGTGTACCAGCCCAGCGCGACCAGTTTTACCAGGCCGATGAGTACGACATCCTGATCAGCATTCAGGCCACCCGGCTGGACGACGGCCTGCTGGTGAGCTTCACCAGCGACGATAATCTGCCTCGCACGACGGTAGAAGAAGCCCTGCGCGCGAGCCAGGCCCGGGAGCAGGTTGCCCGCACCGAGGCCGAGCGGCAGCGCGGCGAGCTGGAGCGCGTATTCGAGCAGGCTCCTTTGGCCATTGCCGTATACCGGGGACCGAACTACGTCATTGAGCTGGCCAACTCCACCGTGTGCCGGCTGTGGGGCCGCACGCCGGAGCAAATCGTCGGCAAAGGCCTGTTTGAGGCGCTGCCCGAAGTGGCCGGCATGGGCTATGAGGAGCTGCTCGATGGCGTGATGGCCACCGGCGTGCCCCATGTGGCCCAGGCCATGGCGGCCCAGCACGACCGCAACGGCAGCCGCGAAACCGTGTACTGGGATTTCGTGTATGTGCCCATGCGCGAGGCCGACGGTCGCATTACGGGTGCGATGGTGGTGGCCAACGAAGTGACGGAGCAGGTGCTGGCCCGCCAGCAGGTGCAGCAGCTCAACGAAGAGTTGGAAATGCGGGTCACGGCCCGCTCGGCCGAAGCCCGGGCCGCCCTGCACGATGCCGAAAGCCAGCGCGAACAGCTGTGGGCGCAGCAAGCCCTGCTGGGCCAGATTCTGGGCCAGGTGCCGGCCTGCATTGCCACCTTCAGCGGGCCAGCGCACCGGCTTTCCTTTTTCAATACCGCCTATCAGCAGCTTGTCGGCGGCCGGGCGGTGCTGGGCAAATCCCTGGGCGAAGTGCTGCCCGAAACGATTGAACAAGGGTATGTGGCCCTGCTCGACCAGGTGTATGCCACCGGGCAGCCGTACCACGGCACTGAAATTGCCATTATGCTGGCGCAGCCCACCGGCTCCGCCATCCAGCAATACCTCAACTTCACCTACCAGCCGCTTAACGATGCGCAGGGCCAGTGCCAGGGGCTGCTGGCCTTCGCCGTGGATGTAACCGAGCAGGTGCTGGCCCGCAAACAGGCCGAAACCCTGCAGGCCGGCCTGCTGGCCGCCATGCAGCGCCAGGCCCGGCAGCGGCAGGACCTCTACCAGATATTTGAGCAGACGCCGGCCGCCATTGTGCTGCTGCGTGAGCCCGACCACCGCATCGACTACTTCAATCCCGCCTTTGAAGAGCTGTTTCCGCCCGAGGAGTGGACCGGCTCGCTGCACGGCCGCACCCTGGCCGAAGTGTACCCGCGCCTTAAAATGGCCGGGCTGGTAAACCTGATTGACCGCGTGTTTGAAACCGGCGAGCCGCAGGTGGTCCTCGAAATGGCGCTGGCCGAGCTGCAGCCCGGCAGCCCGCGCTACGTCACTTTTGCCTACCAGGCCTACCGCGAGGACGACCGCATCGTGGGTGTGGCCGCCTTCGTGTACGACGTGAGCGAGCAGGTGCTGGCCCGCCAGGAGCGCGAGGCCCGGCAGCAGGAATTGCAGCGGATTTTCGAGCAGGCTCCGGTGGCTATTGCCATCCTGCGCGGCCCCGACCTGGTTATCGAGCTGGCTAATGCGGCCGTGGGTGACATCTGGGGCCGGCACCCCGCGCAGGTGCTGGGCCGACCCTATTTCGAGGCCTTGCCCGATTCCGCCGGCCAGGGTTTTGAGGCCATTCTGGCGAGGGTGCTGCAAACGGGGGAAGGCTTTACCGTCACCGAAACGCCGCTAACGCTGGACCGTGCTGATACCGGCCGGCCCGCGCTGGGCTACGTCAATTTTGAGTTTCAGCCCCTCTACGATGAACAGGCGCGCGTGTCCGGGGTGATTGCCATTGGCATCGAAGTCACCGACCAGGTGCTGGCCCGCCAGCAGGTGCAAATTCTGAACGAGGAGATGCAGGCCACCAACCTGGAGCTGGCTGACACCAACCGCCGCCTCACCCGCACCAACACCGACCTCGATACCTTCGTTTACACGGCCTCGCACGACCTCAAAGCCCCGATTTCCAACATCGAAGGCCTGCTGCTGGCGCTGCGCCAGCAGCTGCCCCCCGCAACCCTGCAAGCCGATCTGGTGCCGCGGCTGCTTGAGATGATGGAGGACTCGGTAGCGCGCTTCCAGCAGACCATCGGCCACCTCACCGACATCTCTCAGCTGCAACAGACCGAAGACCCCGAAACCGTTGACCTGCCCGTCCTCATCAACGGGGTGCGCCTCGACCTGGCTCCGCTTCTCGACACTGCCCCCGTTGTTCTCGCCGTGGATGTGGATGGCTGCCGCGCCGTGCGCGTGGCCCCCAAAACCCTGCGCTCGGTGGTGTACAACCTGCTTAGCAACGCCGTCAAGTACCGCGACTATGACCGCCCAGCCCAGGTGCAGCTGCGTGCCCACTGCACTCCCGGCCACCTCGTGCTGGCCGTGCAGGACAACGGCCTGGGCCTCACCGAGGCGCAGCAGGGCGAGCTGTTCGGCATGTTCCGCCGCCTGCACACCCACGTCGATGGCTCGGGCGTGGGCCTGTTTACCGTCAAGCGCCTGGTCGACAATGCCGGCGGCACCATCATTGTGGAAAGCCAGCCTGGGGTTGGCTCCACGTTCACGGTTTCACTGCCCGCTTAGGCCGGCTTCACCATTATCCATTTCATGGAAAAGCTTTCCAGCGTGCTGCTGGTCGACGACGATTCGATCAATAATTTCCTAAACGAGCTGCTCTTCAAACAGCTCGATGTGACCGACCACCTGCTTACGGCCGAGGACGGGGCCAAAGCCCTAGAAATCATCGCCCGCACGGCCGGCTCCGACGAGCCTGCCCTCATCCTGCTCGACGTGAATATGCCCGGTATGGGGGGCATTGCCTTTCTCGAAGCTTACCGCCAGCTGCCAGCTGCGCAGCGTGGGGCTACGGTCATCATCATGCTCACCACCACCATGGACGCCAGCGACCTGAGCCGCCTCGAAGAGCTCAACATTGCCGGCCTGGTCAGCAAGCCCCTCACCCAGGAGAAAATCGACCAGATTCTGCAGCTGCACTTTCAGCGCCGCCTGCCAACCACATAGGGCCGCTGGCGCCTCCGTTCTGAGCTTCGTACGGGCTGGGGCCCGCTCATCTCCCCCGGCCGCCACGGTGCCGGCAGTATCGGCCAGCAGCAGCTCGCAGGCCTGCCATAGGGGCGCCATGGTGGCCGTAGTGGCGGGCCGGGCCCGGGCTTGAGGATTGCCCGGCGCTGCTCAATCAAGGATAGCAGCAGATGCTACCGCAAAGTCAGCTGCCAAAGCATCACTTCTTCCTCGGTGCCAATGCGTAGTTTTCGGCAGGTAACAGCGGGGCCCGAAGTAGCATGGGGAATAGCGCCGGGCCTGGGCTGCGGGGCTCATCCACGGGCAGGTCGGTGCCTGTGGAGCCGAAGAAATGCTGGTGTTGGTGCACACGGCCGTTGAGCAGATTCAATCCTCATGAGCCAGCCGGACAGCTGCGGCCGGCATACGTGCCGGAGTGCTGCACCCGCCCGGCCTCCACACGGGCCATTGCCGACAGTGGGACCTGAAACAGGTGACTCGTCAGCCCCTCCCCTCCCCTCCCCTCCCCTCCCCTCCCCTCCCCTCCCGGTTGGGTACTGCCACCTGCACTGCTGCCTGCGGGTCCTGGGCTTCGTTGTTGGCTGCGAGGGAGGCAGTGTCCGCTTCGAAGTCAGCCGGAGTTGCGCCTGGGATTCGAACGCGCAGGATAACAATGCACAGGCCTGGACAAAGCTTGGCTGAGCCGCAGCGCGGCCGTCATAGCTTGCACCCCTCGGTGCCACCTCCCCTACTGACTGACCGTCAGAAACCGATTCTATTCAGCAAATATGGTCCTTACACGCACCTTGCTATGAGTGCGAAAAAAGGTGTGTTATTGCACCTTGTTTTCAACCTTTTTCTACACCCTGTTCTGAACCTTGTTTAATCCTCATAGATCAGGCAAAGCGTTTCGGTTTTGCTGCCCGAAAAGCACCTGTAAGCTCATTGTAAAGCACACCTGTTATCACACCTTAAAAAAGGTTTGTTTTGCACTCTAGGATACCAGGAATTTTGCACCCATTTTTGAGTTATCAAAGAGGTGTAATTTCAGGTGCAATAATGCACCTGAAGCAAGGTGTTAATCTTACAAGCAATAACACCTTATTTCAGGTGCAATAATACACCTGAAGCAAGGTGTTGTTCTTACAAACAATAACACCTTATTTCAGGTGCAATAATACACCTGAAGCAAGGTGTTGTTCTTACAAACAATAACACCTTATTTCAGGTGTGTTATTGCACCTGAAGTAAGGTGTTGTTCTTACAAGCAATAGCACCTGTTATCGCACCCTTTTTAACACCTAAAAAACTCTTGTAATTGCATGGTAATCACTGTAGGAGGAATAAAAGGAGGTACTGGTAAGTCTACCATTTCCACTAACCTTGCTGTCTGGCTTTCCCGCCAAGGCCATGACGTGCTGTTGGTGGATGCCGATGAACAGGAAAGCTCATCAGACTTCACCGCGTGGCGGGGCGAAACCCGCAATGGGGAGCTGGGCTACACCCTGGTGCAGTTAACCGGAGCGCTGGTACGGCGCCAGGTAGAACTACTCAGACCCAAATACACCCACATCATCATTGACACTGGCGGGCGTGATACCTCCAGTCAGCGGGCCGCCTTGTTCGTGTCTGATCGGTACCTGCTGCCGTTTGCGCCTAGATCGTACGAAATCTGGACGCTCTCGAAAGTATTATCCCTGCTGTCCGAAGTGCAGGACGTGCGGACCAGCCCTCTGCAGACCTTCTCTTTTCTTAATAAGGCGGATACGCGGGGAGTGGATAACGCCGAAGCCATGGAAGTGCTGCGGGAAAATGAAGAACTCAATTTCGTGGATTTCCCGGTCGTTAACCGCAAGGCTTTTGCTACGGCCGCCAGCAAAGGCCTGTCCGTCTTCGAGTACACGCCTGTAGACGAGAAGGCCGTCGCGGAGCTCAATGTTTTATTTCGTCACGTCACGCAATAGTATGGCCATTTCCAAGCCCCCCGTTCGCAAACTCCCCGCGGCGGTACCCCCAGCGCCGACCCTGGATGAGAAGAAGATTGAGGCCGTCATCAATCGTGGCAGTACGTCGCTGCCCCTCGAAGCAACCAGTGTCAGACTCAAGAACTTCAATATCAAGCTGCCGGCCTCAACACTTGCCTTTATTGATGAGCTGCGCGCGAAACGTCCTCGTAAGCCAACCAGCCCGAAGCTGGGAATCTCGACCCAGGACTGGCTGTTAGAGGCCATCCTGGAGAAGATCCAGCGGGAGCAAAAGAAGTACGAAAAGGGTGTATAAGCGCACCTGTTAATGCGTGTGTATTTACACCTAAAATAAGGTGCAAATACACACGCATTAATTCTTAAAAAAACTCTGTGTTTAACACGGAAAACTGCACCTACAAACAGGTTTGGAAAGAGGTGTAAATTATTGATTCAATAGCTTTGTTATCAGTTTGTAATAGCAATAATGTATACGGGTAAGAACTGTTATTTGAAGATTTATTCCTAAGTAGGAGTAGGGTCTGTTGCGACTACTTGCTTCTCATAAACGATTGATAATTTGCCGGATTTTCGGCCAGCTTAATGGAAAATAAGCGGCCGGCAGCTAGGGTGAAACTGAAGTCGCTAAAATGTCTGGTCCTGAAATAAGTTGATAGTTGCCTCCTCAATACTGGCCTTATGCAAGACCATATTCAGGAGCTGCTAACCTGCTTTCAGGGTAGCGAGCAACTTTGGGAAACAGCGGTGTCGCGTATTCTCTTTGTCGGCGAAGAGCCGATAGCCTCAAAGAGGGAGGAGCAGTCGTGTTAATTGCCCATCGGTAAGGGTTCTGCCTGAATTGGTGGAGAGTTCGGTGACCCGGGTCAACTTTCGGGTTTGGGTCGGGTTCCCTTGAGTCGGGTATCAATAAGGCGTGCAGCACAGCCCGCACCGATTCGACGGTAGCCAGGGAGTGAGGCTCGACCCATACCAGCGACGAGAAACCCAATGCTGCCAGTCGTAGCTGCAGGTTGCGGCAGTTGTGTTGGCGCAGCACCAGCAGCCCTATGAGTTCGGCAGTATGCTGGTAGGCGAAAGCAACGGAAGCCACAAGCTCAGTAACAGGGTAGGGGAGGAGGGCACTGAAATGATGAGCGACAGGAGGTAGTACCCAGGGCCCCGATGGCGCTGACCGACTTGCTGACCGAACCCGCCTAGAACAGCATCTGCCCGGTGGCCGGCTGCTGGCTGGCGCTGTCGGCTACGCCGTACGCCCGCGCCGTACGCCCGGGCCCATTCAGACCCGGCCGTTCTTGATCAGGGCAATGCCCACGGCGGGAGCCTTGTAAGATGCCATGCGCGCTGCCAGGGCCATCCTCTGATCGGGTTGTATCACGACGGGCGCGGAGAGGGCACGCTCGACCCGGGTAATTCTGGCCTGAAGCGCCGGCGGTGCTGTAGCCTTGGGCGAGTCAGGCTGCTAAGGAGCTTGCCGCCCCCAGGCTTCCCAGCAGCAACGTGGCGCAAAGTAGAGGGTGTCAGGCATGCCTGTGGTCGTTGCCGGCGAGTCGCCCGGGACTTTCAAAGCTGACAGTAGCCCCTAAAGGATTCGGAAGCACCAACTACCAGCGACCAGCTCATGCCGCCCGCCCGATCAGGCAGCGGGTGCGGTATGGAAAACCGGGTAGCGAGAGAGGGAAAACCGAAATTTCCGGCAGGAACGCCGCGGCAGATTGCGGCTGGCTAGTTGTATAGTCGCCGTAGGATATGGGCATTCTGCAGGAATTTGAGCAGAGTCAAATGTCAGCCCATTTTGCTGCGTAGCTCCTTATAGCGGGAGCGGCCAATGGGCAGCAGTTCCCCGTTTTTGAGGAGCAGCTGGTAGCTGCTGCCTTCGTGCACAATGATTCTTTCGGCCTGCGCGAGGCAGACGATGTAGGACTTGTGGATGCGCTCGAAGGAAGCGGGCAGTAGCTGCGCCAGCTTTTCGAGGGACTTGTCGTGCAGCTCTTTTTTGCCGTTTTGCAGGTGCAGCTCGGTGTAGATGCCGGCCCCTTTGATGTAGAGCAGGTCTTTGATGTCAAGCAAGACCAGGCTACCCTGCTTCTTCACGGCGAGAAATTGGAGGCTGTTGCTGGGCTTGCTGGCCGTCGTGGTCTTGGTCAGGCGGGCAAAAGCCTGCGCGAGGCGCTCTTCGGTGAACGGCTTGGGCACGAAATCGAGCACGCCGTGGGCGAAGGCGGTGATGGCTTTCTCGGTGTAGGCCGAGATGATGATGGTGTGAAAGGCGCCGGCCGCGACGCTTTTCAGCAGGTCGAAGCCGTCCTGGCCGTTCAGGTTCAGGTCGAGCAGGAGCAGGTCGGGCGGGGCGGTTTCGAGGGCGTGCAGGGCCGGGGGTAGCCCATCGCAGATGGTCATGGCTTCGAGTCGGGAACCGAAGAAGTCGCGGGTCATGCGCTCCAGCCGCCGGGCGATGCGGGCTTCGTCTTCAACAAGCAGAATCTTCATGCGAGCGGGCCGATTTTGATGGACGTAAGCCAGCCTTCCGGCACGGCGTGCGAGCTGAACTCCCAGCGGCTCCCGAAGCTTTCCCGCAGACGGGCCTCGATGTAGTGAAAGCCGGTGCTGGGCTGGCCGTCGCCGGTTTCGGGCCGGTTGCGGGCGCAGGTGAGCAGCGAGTAGTGCCGATGCCGGCCGAGACGCTCAAAGCTAAGCCGGAACCGGATGCTGCCATCGGCCAGGGGCAAGCTGTGGGTGATGCCGTTTTCGAGCACGGTGTGGAAGATGGCCGGCGGGATGAGGTCGGCGGGCTCGATGCCGGCCGTTTCCAGCTCGTAGCGGATTTCCTTGCGGAACTGCATCACCCGCAAATGGTGGCGGCAAAGCTCAATTTCCTGACTCACGGGGATGAGCGTCGCCTCGGCAATGTCGTTGAGAATGTCGAACTCCCGGGCCAGGGCGTGGATGAACACCGCGCCTTCCTGGGGCGACTCCTCCACCCAGTCGAGCATGGAGGTGAGCGTGTTTTTGATGAAATGGGGCTGGATGTTTTTCTTCAGCAGCTCCAGCTTCAGGCGTGCCGACAGCAGCTGGGCGGCCTGGTGCTCGGTTTCCATGGCCCGCACCCGGATGGTGTGCAGGTAGAGCATGCACAGCACGAGCAGCATGTAGCCGATAAACAGCCCGGAATCATAGAACAGGAAGTAATTGACCACCGCGCTGGCCAGCAGCCCGGCCAGCACCACGCCCGCCCCCCGGGCCTTCCGGACCATGGCCGCCGCCACCACCGCTACCGAGGCCAGCCACATGGCGTAGCTAAAATACATGGCCGTGAGGTCGTACTGATGCAGATGAAGGCTATAGATGCTCAGGAGCACCGCCGTCATGCCCACGGCCAGCAGCCCTTTTCGCGGGAGGTTAAACTGGAGGGTGAAATACAGCGGCACCAGCAGGGAAATGGCAAACGTGAGCCAGCCAATGGCTTCCAGCCGCAGGTAAAACTGCGGGTAGGGAATGACGAGGTAGAACTTGACGTACTCCAGAATCAGCAGCGCGAAAAACAGGAAGCAGATGACGCTGAACACCAGAATGGCGGGCTCCTTCCGGCGGCTGTTCAGCAGCAGAAACAGATAATAAATGGCCGCAATGAGGAAGGCGCCGGCCATCAGGTTCATGAACGACATAACGATGAGCGGGCCCTGCAGCAGCCGCAGGTAGCTGTCGAGGTGGACGTAGGTGCCGCGCTCGTCCTCAGTGAGGTATGCCTGGGTGCTGCGCAGGGCCACGAGGTGGCGGCCGGGCTGCGCCAGCGAATCCGGTACCGGGTAGTAGCTGGCTTCGGTGCCGGGCACCTCGGCCCGCCCGCTGGTAGCCAGCTCGCCGTTCTGGCCGATGCGGACGCCGTCCCAGTACACCTCAAACGCCCCGAATGCATGGACCTGCGTGCCCAGCGGCGTGCGGGGGTTGCGCTGGTGCAGTGTGACCCAGGTGCGCGTCCAGAACACGCGGGTGCCGGTGGCTCCGCGGGCTGGTTGCCAGCGGGAGTCGTCGTACGACCGGGCGGCCCAGCGCGGGTCGTCGCCGAGGCGGTACACGACGTCGGCCGGCGCGTAGCGCACCTCCGACTGGCAGGACGCAAGGGCAAGCAGCAGCAGACAAAAGCAGAGGAATCGGGCCATGATGTAAAGGTATAAGGCTCCAGACGGCACTTTGCTGCTATTGGCAAGGCCATAGAGCCGTTGGCATGAATTTGCTTCAAAGCCGTTCGAAGGTCGCCTAACCTTGGGGCATGAAAACATGGCTCTACCTCTGTTTATGGCTGCTCCTGACCGGGGCGGCCCAGGCCCAGCCCACCGCCGGCCCCGGCCGCACCCTGGCCGGCAAGGTGCAGGAACACGGCTCCGGCGCGCCCGTGCCCTATGCCACCATCAACGTGAAGGACGCGGCCGACAAGCTACTGACCGGCGGCATCAGCGACGAGAACGGGGCATTTCGGCTGGATGGCATTCCCGCGCAGGCCGCGACGGTGGAGTTCCGGTTCATTGGGTACCAGGCGCTCAGCCAGGCCCTGCCGGCGGGCACGGGCCGGCTGGATTTGGGTACGGTGCGGCTGACGCCCGACGCCACCCAGCTGGGTGAGGTGACGGTGACGGGCGAGCGGCCGGCCATCAGCCTGGAGCTCGACAAGAAGGTGTTTGAGGTGGGGAAGGATATTTTATCGCAGAATGGCTCGGCCAATGATGTGCTGAACGGGGTGCCGTCGGTGGCGGTAACGCCGGCGGGCGGCGTGAGTCTGCGCGGCAACCCCAACGTGACGGTGCTGGTGAACGGCCGCCGCTCGGGCCTGACGCAGAGCAACGCGCTGGACCAGATTCCGGCCGACCAGATCGAGCGGGTGGAAGTCATCACCAATCCATCGGCCCGCTATGACGCGGCCGGCAGCGCCGGCATCATCAACGTGATTCTGAAGAAGAACAAAAAGGGCGGTTTGAGCGGGCAAATCCGGTTGGTGAGCGGTCTGCCGAACGATACCCGGGCCAATCCGAGCCTGAGCTATAAGTCCAAACAATTCAACGTGTTTGCCACGGCGGCCCTGCGCCTGACCGACTACGTGGGCCGCTACCGCACCGACCAAGTGACCGGCCCGGCCACCGACCAGACCCGCCTGCGCCAGCTGCAACGCGAGAACCGCCACGACGACGGCCGCCTGCTCTACTTCGGGTTCGACTACTACCTCAACGAGCGTAACACACTCACGGCCTCGTTCCTGAAAAACGCGACCTATGACCACGACAAAACCACGCTGCAATACGACTACACCCTGCCCGGCCGTGTCCCCGACAGCAGCTTGGTGCGCACCGGCGAATCGTGGGAACGGCGCAGCTACAACCAGCTGGATTTCAATTACACCCGCCTCTTCGCCCAGGCCGGCCGCAAGCTCACCGCCGACCTGCAATACGATTTCTGGAACAGCGACAAAGACTGGGTGCTGGCCACGAGCAGCACCGCTCCCGTGCTGCGGGCTTTGCCGGGTATCCGGACCAGCTCGGTGGGGGCCAGCCAGGATCTGGTGGTGCAGACCGACCTCGTACAGCCCTTGCGCGAGCGGTACACGCTGGAAGCCGGCCTCAAGCTCGAAAGCCGCCGGGTGAGCAGCGACTTTCGGGCCGAAGAGCAGCTGGGCGCAGACTGGAGGATCTTCCAGGGCATCAATAACCAGCTGCAATACCAGGAGCTCATCAGCAGCGCGTATACCCAGTTTGGCAGCAAAACCAAGACCTTTTCCTATTTGCTGGGTTTGCGCACCGAGCTTACCCGCATCACTATCCAGGACCGCGAAGGCACTTATAACAGCCAGAAACGCTACGACCGCCTGTTCCCGACCCTTAACCTGAGCTACCGGTTCGGCGAGAGTACCACGGCCCAACTCAACTACAGCAAGCGCATCAACCGGCCCTCGCTGTGGATGCTCTACCCCTTCAACGAGCTTACCGACCTCAACGCGCAGTACGTCGGCAACCCCGATCTGAACCCGTCTTACGGCGACGTGGTGGAGCTGGGCTTTTTGCGAAACTGGAGCACGCTGACGTTTAGTCCGTCGGTTTATTATCAGCGCAATACGGGCTTTATCCAAACGTATGTCTACCGCGACGCGGCGGGTACTTTCATCAGCTCGCCCATCAATCTGAGCCGGGAAATCCGCCGGGGCCTGGAGCTGGCGGTGCAGTACACGCCCGTGAAATGGCTCCCGCTGAATGCCGAGCTCAACGGCTACACCTTCACCCAGCAGGGCCGCTACCAGGAGCGCAACCTTGATTTTTCGGGCCAGTTGCTGACCGGTCGGTTCAGTGCGCAGGTGAAGCTGCCGGCAAAATTTGGGGTGCAGGGCCGCTACAATTTCACCGGAGCCCAGCGCAATGCCCAGACCCGGACCCTGGCCATTCACACCCTGACTCTGGGTTTGAGCAAGAACCTGCTGCGCGACAAAGCCACCCTGGTGCTGGACGCCACCAACGTGCTGAACTCCGACAAGCGCCGCACCCAAACCACCGGCGAGAACTACGTGTTCAACCAGGTCAGCAGCCCCAATGCCGCCCGCTACCGGCTCAGCTTCGCCTACCGTTTCAACCTGAAAGACGGGCAAGCCATCCGGCAAGCCAAGAGCAGTAACCGGAATTAGGGTTCCGCTCAGAAAACGGAACATACCGCACGCTATGATTTCGGCAGGGCAGATGCTGGAATTTGTCTGCCGCACAGTTAGTGCGCCCCGAACAGCAGGGGATGTTAAATAACCCGCACGCTACCTCGATAGAGGGGCGCTACTAGCCCAGCCAACGAGATGCTTACGCCGCGAAGTGCTGTTGCAACAGCGCCGTGACTTTCTCCCGCGTCAGGGGCTTTTCCAGAAAGCCCGCGATGGGCAGCTCCCGGGCACGGGCCAGGTCACGTTCGTGCAGCGAAGTGGTGAGCAGGATAATCGTGGCCTGCTGCTGGGGCGCGGGCAACTGGGCATAAGCCTCCAGGAAGGCCAGCCCGTTCATCACCGGCATGTTCAGGTCGAGCAGAATCAGGGCCGGGCAGGCCGCCGGCGTACTAACACTGGCCTGCACCACGGTGTGCAGGGCCTGTTCGCCGTTTTCGGCCACGAGCACCTGCCGGGCTACCCCCATCGTGCGCAGCAGTAAGGCATGGAGGAAGTTGGCGGTGCTGTCGTCATCCACGAGCAGCACGCTCGGTATCGGCAGGGGAGGCATACGCGTAGAGAAACCGGCCGGCTCATCAGGAGCCGACCAACTTAAACGGGAAAGGTGACGGTAAAGGTTGTCCCCCGGCCAGGCGCACTTTGCACTACAATGGTACCGCCGGCATTCTCAACCACCCGTTTTACCATGTAGAGGCCCACGCCGGTGCCCTCCACGTGGGTGTGCAGGCGCTGGAACAGCCCGAACACCTGCGCTTGCTGGGCCTCGCTCAGGCCCAGGCCGTTGTCCTGCACGGCCAGCACCACGCGCCCCCCGTGGCGGCTGGCACGAAGCACGACGGCGGCCGGTTGGTCGGGCTGACGGTACTTGATGGCGTTGCTGAGCAGGTTGAACACCACCGAGCGCAGGTTGCGGGGGGCCAGCAGCACCGTCAGCGCCGGCTCGACGGCGACGGTGAGCTGCGCGCCGGCGGCGGTGAGCTGAGGCAGCAAATCCAGGCGTACGTCCTCCACCATCGGGGCCAGGGGCACGTGCTCGGCCGGCTGGTTCTGGGCGTGTTGTAGGCGCGAGATGTCGGTGAGCTGGTCGATGGTGACGCGGAAGCGCTCCACGGCCCCGCCCATCAGGCCCAGCAGCTGGCCCACCACCGGGTCGGCCTGCTGTTGGGTAGGCAGGTGCTCGTGCAGGGCCAGCAGCAGGCCTTCGATGTTGGTAATGGGCTGCTTCAAATCATGCGACGCCGTGTAAATGAACGTGTCCAGGTCCACGTTGGTGCGCGTGAGCTGGGTATTCGACGCGTGCAGCTCCTCGTTGGTAACCGTCAGCTCTTCGTTCAGGCGCTGCACCTGCTCGCGGGCCAGCACCTGCTCCGTGATGTCGGTCACCAGGGTGTAAAAGCCGGCCACCGTGCCGTCGGCCTGCACGTCCGGGATGTAGTCGGTGTGGATGTGCCGGACGAAGTCGGGGCGGTAGGGCATCCGGGCCGTGAATTCCAGCCGCTCCCCCGCCAGGGCCCGCGCGATGTAGGGGCGCACTGCCTGATAGGCAGTATCCCCCACCACCGTGTGCACGGGCCGGCCCAGCAGCGCTTCGGGTCGTTGCTGAAACCAGTTCTCGTAGGCGCGGTTGGCAAAGCGGTATTTCTGCTCCTGGTCAAGGTAGCCGATGAGCACCGGCAGTGCATCGGTGAGCACACGCAGCTGCCGGGTAGCCGCCTCACTCACCTGCCGGGCCTTCACCTGGGCGGTGACTTCGAAGGCAAAGACCAGCACCCCGTCGGTGCGGCCCTGCTCATCGGTGCGGGCCTGGTAATGGAAGGTGAAGTACCGATCTTCCAGCGGCCCGCCGGCGTGGCGGGCCACCGGTACTAACTGGGCTTCCACCTGAAACGGAACTCCTGTATCGTACACCCCGCGCAGGGACTGCCAGGCGGGTTGGTCGGCCAGCTCGGGCAGGGCGTCGAGCAGCCGGCGGCCCAGCAGCGGCCGGTCGCCAAACAGGTTCTGGTACGTCTCGTTTACCAGCTCGTACACGAACTCGGGGCCGTTGTAGACGCAGATGGCGGCCGGGGCCTGGGCCAGGAAGCCCGCCAGCCGGCGGCGCTGGCGCTCTACCTCGGCGGTGCGGGCCGCCACGCGCGCTTCCAGCTCCTCGTTGAGGTGCTGCAAGGCCTGCTCTGAGTGGGCCAGGGCCGTATTGGCCCCCAGGTATTCCTCGTTGCTGGCCCGCAATTCCTCGTTGAGGGCGGCCAGCTCTTCGTTGAGGTCCTGCACGTGCTGGCGGGCTCGCACCTGCTCCGTGACTTCCACGGCGACATTGACCACGCCCAGCATCTGCCCCTGGACATCATACAAGGGCTGGTAGACAAAGTTGTAGTAGGTGGTTTGCAGCTGGCCGTCGCGCAGCATGCGGGCCGGGGTTTCGGTGCCCACCACGGGCACCTGGGTCGCGAGCACCTGGGCCAACTGCGTATCGAAGCCCTGGCCGCGCAATTCGGGCAGCGCTTCCAGCAGGGGCTGACCCAGCACCTGGGCGGGCGTGCGCCCCCAGAGGGTGGCCATCTGGGCATTCACGGTGGTGATACGCAGCTCGGGACCCTGAAACAGACCGATGGCCACCGGGGCCTGGGCCAGCAGGACTTGCAGCAGGTTGCGCTCACGCTCAGCCTCGGCGCGGGCAGCCTGCTCGCGGGCCTGGCTGAGGCGCAGCGCTTCCTCCACAGCCGTACGGGGCTGGTCGTTGGTGTCGGTGAAGCTGACGACCAGCACGGGACCGTAGCGCTGGGCCACCAGGTGGAAGTAGCCATCCAACCCATCGTCCTGGTAATTAACTTGGTGACGCTCAACCTGCCCTGAGGAAAAGGCGTCGCAGTAGAAGCCAAAGACGCCCGTGGCCTGCGCCTGCGGATACAGCGTGAGAAACGACTCCGGCGGGCATTCGGGCAGGTGTAGCAGCTGCTGGGCCGCCGGGTTGAGGCGCACGTAGGCCAGATCGGTGATGGTGACGCCGTCGGCCATGTAGACGGGACGGAAGATGATTACCCCGGTCAGCGATACGTTGAGCAGCACGCCCAGCAGCTCTTCGGAAACGGGAACGTCGGCGGGCAGTAGGGGCGGCATAACTATAGCAGGTAACGAAATGGCAGGCGAAGGTACCAATGCGGCTTGAGCAGGTGATGCTGTGGGTGGGAAAGTGGCCACTCACTGGCCCTGGTAGTGCTTTGACCGGTATACGGTGAGCACCGAAAAGGGTGGGGGAGTAGAGGCCAACGACCTCTGGGCTCAACCTGAACGCTCAACGCTGTCGTTGAACGCCATGCCCGCACCTGTGTTGCCTTTGCCCCTGGTGATGACAGCTTGGCGGTGGTCTACCAGCTCAGGATTTGAGGTGGTCTAGCTAAAACGGACAGTATTGGAACGTTGTTTGAAGATGGGTTTCGAAATGGTTGGGGGCGCCGTAGCTCAGCGCTGAGTGGCGGCGCTCGGCATTGTAGTAGGCAATGTGGTGGCTGATTTCCAGCTTGGCCTCAGCCAGGTTGGGGAAGCATCCGCCGTTGAGCAGTTCGGCCATGAAGCGGCTCCACACGATTCCGCATGAGTGTTATCGTAACAGTTGCCGCGTCGAATCATGCTCCCCCGTTGGGTTTTGCTGCCATAACAGAAGAAACACACGTCCTACTTCTGTCCGGCTTGCCTCGACCGCCTCATGAACTGTCTTACTTATCTAAACCTGCTCAATACTGTGCATCCCCACGGTTTGGGGCAGGCTCTACCGGCGCCCGCTGGTGCCGCTGCGCACATATGAGGGCTGATTCGAGGGGTAGGCGTAGCTCGTGCCGCCCGAGGAGCGTGGCGCTCTGCCCGCCGGGGGGGCACAGGGCAGGCCAAGCTTTGGCACCTCATTGGCCGGCGAGGCGGCGCTTTTCCTGCTCTGCAGCCATCTCCGTCAACACCTGGCGCAGAATGTGGTCAGCTGCTTCAACTGGCGGTTGCAGGTCGTCGTAGGAGAACGGGCCGTCCCACTGTTCAAGCAGTTCCATTAGGTTCACGGCAGCATGAATCTGGAGGTGGCGTAAGCTGGGCAGCAGATTATGGGCGGCGGCCTGTATGCCGACCAGATTACCGACGGCCAGGGCGGCAGTCAGGTCCTGGCTGGTGCGTTCGGTACTCGTCATAAAAGTCCCCAGCATGGAAGACACGAACTTCTGGTTGCCCCGCGCCATGTTTTGCAACTCCTCCAGGTTGTAGAGCCCCGTGGAAGGTGAGGGCGCAAGGTTGGTGAGAGAAGGTGGAGGCAATTGGCTGGTTGCCTTTGGCAGCAGCCAGTCGCAGAGCATTTGCAGCAGTTCGTCCTCGTAGAAGGGCTTGGCCAGGTAGTCGTCCATGCCGGCGGCCAGACACTTTTCCCTTTCGCCGTTGATGGCCGAGGCCGTGAGGGCAATGATGGGCAGCGTCAGGCCCAGGTCGTGGCGCAGGCAGCGGGTGGCCTCGAAGCCGTCCATCACGGGCATCTGCACGTCCATCAAAATCAGGTCGAAGGGTTGCGCGGCAGCCAGCTCCACGGCCACGGCGCCGTTTTCGGCCTCAATCACCTTCAGTTGGGCATTTGTCAGGAAGGTTTTGGCCATGAGGCGGTTGTACTCATTGTCTTCCACCAGCAAAATGTGCTTGCCGCGTAGCTCCTCGATATTGGCCCGCGCCTCCGGCCGGCGCTGAGGCAGGTCGTCGACGGTGCCGACGGGCAGCTCCAGCGTGAAGTGAATGGTGGTGCCCAGGTTCTTTTTGCTTTCGATGATGATTTCGCTGTGCATGAGCCGGACCAGGCTGCGGCTGATGCTCAGGCCCAGGCCCGTACCGCCAAACTGCCGGGTGATGGACGGGTCTTCCTGGCTGAATTCCTGAAAAATACGCTGCAGGTAATCTGTGTCGATGCCAATGCCCGTGTCGCGCACCACGAACGTGAGTGTGGCCACGTCCTGGTAGAACCCGGCCAGGTCGCACTCGATGCAAACCTCGCCTTTGGGAGTGAACTTGACGGCGTTGCCGGCCAGGTTGAGCAGAATCTGGGTGAGGCGGTAGGGGTCGCCGAGCACCACGGCGGGCACGTGCGGGTTGACACGAATGCGCAGGCGCAGGCCCTTTTCCTCGGCCTTGTAAAGCAAGGTTTTTTCTACCTGCGCGCAGAGGCGGTTCACGTTGAAGCCCACGTGCTCGAGGCTCATCTTGCCCGCGTCGAGCTTGCTCAGGTCCAGAATGTCGTTGATGATGACCAGCAGGTTCTGGGCCGAGGTGCTGATGGCGTGCAGATAATTGCTTTGCTTGGGCGCCAGCGGGGTTTTGGCCAGCAGCTGGCTCATGCCCATAATGGCGTTCATGGGCGTGCGGATTTCGTGGCTCATGTTGGCCAGAAACTGCTCTTTGGCCCGGGTCGAGTGTTCGGCCAGCTCCTTGGCTTCGCGCAGATTTTGCTCCATCTTCTTCTGCTTGGTGATGTCGAAGATGATGCCGATGTTGCCCATTACGGCGCGGTTTTTATCGTAGAGGGGTCCAGCCCCAATGAAAAGCCATTTGGCTTCGCCGGTTCGGGTGATAATGGGCAGCTCGTAGGAGCTGCTGGTGCCCTGATACCGCGAGTTGATGTGGTCTTCCAGCTGAATCCGGCTGTCAAAATCCAGCAGATTGGTGGGTAACTTGTAGCCCAGTAGCTCTTCGCTGGCGTAGCCAATGGTGCGGCAGAAGCTGGGGTTGGTGTAAACCACGCGCTTTCCCAGGTCCATCTCTACCAGGCCGAGCTGCATGTTATCGATGATGGTGCGGTACTTTTCCTCGCTCAGGCGCAGGCTCATTTCAGCGTTGTAGCTCTCGGTGATGTCCTTAAATTTCCAGAGGTAGCCCATATCCGCGTCGCTGTGGCGCACGGGCACAAAATCGTAGTCCAGCAAGCGGCCGTTGCGAAGGGCCAGCATACCCTGGTGTATTACCTCGTGGCCCGGCCGCAATTTCAGGCGCAGGTCTTCGCCGTCGGGGGCCAGCAGGCTGCGCTGCATCTGGGCTTTTACCACCGCGTAGTCGGTGCCAATGAGCTGGGTGGGCGTTTCGGCCAAGCCAAACAACTGGCAAAATGACTCATTGGTGAGCACCACTTTATGGTGTTCATCGACTAGCAAAATGCCGCGCCGGAGCATGGCAATGGTCTTGGCTAAGCGCAGGGCCGTTACGTCCAGGGCTTCCTGGGTTTTTTTGCGTACGGAGATGTCCGCCTTAATACCCGTAAAAATCAGCGGCGCACCCTGCGCGTCGCGCTTGGTTACCAAGGCCCGGTTCAATACCCATATGTAGGTGCCGTTTCGGCAGCGCACGCGGTGTTCGCAGCTAAAGTAGGGGGCGTCGCCGCGCTGATAGGCGGCCCAGGCCTGCTCCAGTTGGGGCACGTCATCGGGATGCGCGCAGTGGGTCCAGGTGCTGCTGGCCGGCAGCGGGTTGGCTTCGGAATAGCCCATCATGGTCTGGCACTCGACCGAAACGGTTATCTGGCCGGTCTGAAAATCGAATTCCCAGCCGCCAATGCCCAGGCCTTCCATGGTCAGCAGGCTGTGCAGGGCATTGTGGCGGGCCGTTTCCTCGGCCTTGCGCTGCGCCGAAATATCCTGAATGATGCCGCTGTAAATAATGCTTTCCGCATCGCGGTACGACAGCGCCGAATTGCCCTGGCACCAGCGCAGCGGCTGGCCCGGCACCAGCACGCGCCCCTCAAAAGACCACGGCGCAAGCGTGGCCGCTGCCGTGGCTACGGAGGAGTACCACAGCGCTTGGTCGTCGGGATGAATGAAGTTGCCGAAGTCCGAGGAATCTTCTACCTGCAAGCCGAAAATCTCCGTAATCTGCGGGCTGCAATACACACTTCTCATGGAGCCATCGGCCAGCTGGCGCCAGCGGTAGAGCACGCCGGGCACGTTTTCGGCCAGCTCGCGGTAGCGCTTTTCGCTGCGCGCCACGGCCAGCTGGGCCTTTTTTTCCGGCGTAATATCCTCCAGCAGGCCCACGTATACTTCCACCACTTGGTCGGCATTGCGAATGGGCTGCACTGTGATGCGCAGCCAGTCTTTGGCGTGCTCGGGCGAGGGGTCGGGCATCTCAAACTGAAACGATTCCTGCCGCGTCAGGCTGGCCTGGATGGCCGCCTGCGTATCCAGGTCGGGCTGGCGGCTATAGGGTAGCTCGGAGATGAGCCGGCCCACTAGGTCGGCGAGCGTGCAGTTCCAGCGCGCCAGAAATTGGTCGTTGGCCCAAGTGATGCGGCCCTGCGAGTCGCCCACCATCACGCCCGCAAACAGGTGTTGCAATTGGCCCAAAAAGTCGAGCTGCGTACCGGCCATGGGCGGAAAGGCCGTGTAGAGAACGGCCATTTGGGCGTACATCGCCTGGATTTCGGCGTCGCGCTCCTGGAGTAGGCGTTCTAGCGTGGCGCGGGTAGGCTTCTTCGGCAAAGTAGGGGTAGCAGTTGGAGCCATTGGGCTTGAAAAAGCAGAAGAGGCCAGCGCCTTTCGTTATCGATGTATAAAAAGCTTGGCACCTGCCGGCACATCTGCTGCGCCAAAGTGCCCACCAATTAGGTGCCAACCGGCAACCTGTTCATAATCCATTGATGTTCAATTTATTAATTCAAATAGTAAATTCCTGGGATTCCAGTTGTTAGAGCCAGCCTCCAGCATCTAGATCCAAGGAGGAAAGAGCCGGATAAGCAAAGGCAATGGATTTGAAAAACCATTCTGTCGTGCACCACCATCCAAGGCCTTTGAATAGTGGCCTCGGTTAAAAGGTTGGTCAAAAGCTAATTGGGGAGCTTGTCAACGGCCACTCTTTACATGAGAATAGGTACTGACAATACGTTTTCACAGCAGAAAACTGGTATTTAGCCCATTCAGGTGGCCATTTGCGGAGTTGAAGTGCCGTTTTTCCATCGCGCAGGCAGGGGTAAGTTTACTTTGACTGTTACACAAGTTTTATGAACCAAAGTGGCTTGTTTGCCGCCCAGATTACTCCGTACTGGGCGGCAAGGTGAGTGGTACAGTTAGCGGGAGGTTTCCCTATACAAACAGGCCTGAAAACCATTGAAATCAGAGTTTTAGTGTGTGGGCACCCTGTCTGGAAGCAGCTCGCTTAACTTTTAAACCAAACTTTTAACCGAGGCCGTAGATGCCGCCAGCATACGGAATGCCGTACTCCTTGCCCCAGAGCTTAAAACTGTGCAGGTGCCAGTTCTCCCAGCCCATCACCACCTGGAAGACGTGGTGCAGCTCGGCCAAGGTAGTGTCGCCCCGGACCAACACACGCCGGCTGATTTACGGGTTGATGCCGAGCAGATGAATCTTGAATTGATAGCCCACCGCCAGGCGGTCGGTACCAGATACGGTAGCAGGAGCAGCGGCTGGTGGGAGCATCGCTTTCACGCATAAGGAGGGCGCCCCAAGTCAACCCGCAAGACAGCTGCCTCCCCACTGCCCCACACTTTTTGATGCTCTCAAAAAAAGACAAACTGCCTATAAGCGTACATGGGCGGGGGAGGCTAAGCTGGGAACAACGGGGTAAATCTCGCTCAGGCGCCGGGGCGGTACCGGGCTACTGTGCCGGTCGCGCCGTGCGCCGTGCCGGTGGCCGGTTTGGCTGTCCGGTTGGTCGCCGCACCGCTGGCAGCCGCGACGGGCAGCCAGGGCGCCAAGCCCAGCAGCACGCTCAGCCGCCAGGCCAGGTAAAAGCGGAAATAATGCTGGGTGTGGGCAAGCAGGTGGTCGGACATGGCGGGCGCGAAGGGCGGAGTGAAGGATGATGGGCCCCGCAAACTTCGCCCGCTGCCCAGGCTATCCGGGGCCCTGCGGGCTAGGTTCAGGGCCATTCAAGGGGGGTTGGACGAAAAGTGCAAGTTTCTGTCAGCGGCGCCTTTAGCTTCGTGGCAACCTTTGTAGTGGCGGGACAAGTTGTCTTGCTTATATTACCCGGCTGTGCCGTTGCGGCGCGCTTCTTCCATCCTTGTTATGTCCTCGCTTTCCCCCGCCGCTTCTGCCCTGCGCCCGCTCACCTGCGTGGTAGCCGACGACAATGAAATGAACCGTCTCGCGCTGGCCCACTACGTGGGCATCACCGCGGGCCTGACCCTGGCCGGCTCCTTTCCCGACGGTGTAAGCTGCCTCAACTACTTCCGCGCCGGCGGCCAAGCCGACCTGCTTTTTCTCGATATCGCCATGCCCGAGCTCACGGGCCTTGAGCTGGTGCGGCTGCTGCCGCAGCCCGCGCCCGAAGTGGTGCTCGTGACGACGCATCGCGACTACGCCCTTGATGCCTTCGAGCTGCACGTGGCCGGCTACCTGGTCAAGCCCCTTGACTACGCCCGCTTCAGCCAGACCGTGGACCGCCTACGTACCCGCCACGAGGCGAGGCGGCCGGCCCCGGCGCCCGCCTCGCCCCGTGGCGGGTACGCCGAGCTGTTTGGGGAAGGCAACGCCCTGTTTCTGAAAATCAACAAAAGCCTCACCCGCATCAACTTCGATGAGGTGCTCTACTTGGAGGCCCTTTCCACCTACTCGGTGCTGGTCACGCTCAAGCAGAAGCACATCGTGTATGCCACGCTCAAAACCTTTGAGGAGCGGCTGCCCTTTGCCCACTTCGTGCGGGTGCACCGCTCCTACATGGTCAATACCCGCTACATCACCTCGGTTGAGGATAACCACCTGCAGCTGCCCGGCGGCCACGAGGTGCCGGTAGCCAAGTCGTACCAGGACGACTTTTACCGTCGCCTGCGCGGGCTATAGCACCTAGGGCTGTAACCCGCCCAGGGTCGGAGACGGCCAGAGCAGTCTGGCCCACGTTGCCCGATGGGCGGGCAGCCAGCTAGAATTCTGTTAGAAAACGGAAAATATAGCACGTCAAGAGCTGCCCTATTGGTTGCCACGCTGACCGGGGCAGCCAGTACGCCTCCGAGGCCTACCAGGCCGCCCTGAACAAGGCCAAGCTGGGCTGCCCGATGATTGACGGCTACGACTGTTACCAGAACGTGCTGGCGGAGCGCGTCAACGGCATCCTCAAAGACGAATTCCTCTTCGTGCTGCCCGACGACCTGGCCCAGGCCCGCCTACTCGTGGACCAGGCTGTCAACCTCTACAACCAGCAACGACCCCACCTGGCGCTAAACTATCTGACGCCCAACAAAGCCCATCAGACAGGAATAAGGCAAGGGCCCCGCCGGAAAATCCGAGCGGGGCCCTTGCCTTATTTCTGTCAACAGTTAGCCGGACGGGTCAGGCCAGCAGCCTAGTTCAGCGTTGATGAGTACTGCTTCATAATCTGCCGGGCCTGCGCGAGGTTGGTATCGCGGGCGTTGACGGCCAGGTAGATGAATTTATCGCCCTCGGGCGAAAGCTTCAGCAGGTGCAGCTGGTCGGTGAGGGTGAGCAGGATGTCCTGCACCTTCTGGTTGAGCTTCAGCGCCGAGATGGCCTTGAGCTTGGCTTTTACCACTTCGGTGTTGTAGGCAGCGGCGGTTTCAATATCGAAGTCGGCAATATTGGTGTGGGAGGCCAGCGGCATCCCGGTTTCGACTTCCACTACGGCGACGGCCAGCAGGGTAGGCAGCTCGGCCAGAATGTCGTTGACGGTTTGCTTGGGGGTGGCGATAACGGATGACATACAGCAGTTGGGGGGTTAGGAGATGATGAAGGAGAAAACTGAAAAAGCGGAAGGCGGTCAGGCAGTATGCCGCCGCATGATTTCTTTGGCGATGCCCAGATTGGCGTCGGACGTATGGACGGCCAGAAAGCAGTACCATTTGCCGTTGCTCATTGGGCGCATGTGGTGAAGCTGGTCTTCGAGGATGACCGAGATATCCGTCAGCGGACCGCCGATCCAGGCCTTGGCGGCCAGGGCCACGTCCATGATGCGCAGCAGCTTGACATTGCGCAGGCTGATCTGATTGGGATTATAGGCAGTACTCACGGTGTAGGAGGCCACGACGCGGCCCGACTGCCTGTTGACCACGCAGGCCATGAGCATGTCCGGCAGGTCTTGCAACAGCCCTTCAATTATTGTTTTGGAGTACTTGGCCATTTCATCGTCTGTCTCTACAGTTATCTTCTTTAATGGCAGACGATTAAAAAAAGGTAGATTCATTGGACTAGGAAGCGAGTAGCGATAGCAGGACTACCGGTGGCTATGCTCTTTTAAGCTGATGCTGAGGTCTCGCTTCGCTGCTTCCTCTTATGACTCATGGATCAGAAGAGGAAGCAGGTCATTCGGGAAGCACACACGGCAGTACAAGGCTTGAGTTAAATCGGCTGGCTGGCCACTGAAAAAGCGTTGGGAAGCATGGATTTTGCAGCGGGCTTGCCATCTGCGAGCAGGTGGGTAGAACGCTGCGCCGCCCTCTACCCTCATTCAGCGCTTACTGCCGCTAAAACAGGGTGTCCCGAAATGAATGACAGCAGTTAGAACTGCCACCAGTGGCTTTTCCGCTGCTTGGCAAGCGCCAACCGGGGCAGCAGCGTCACGTTTTGCACGCTCCGGCCCTTTACCTGCAGCTCGTCTTCGCTGTAGCCGCCGTAGCCGACCTGTAGGGTCGAGGTGCGGTTGGTAGGTACGGCCAGGGAGTAGTTGCCCTGAATGTCGGTGCTGACGCCCCGGCCGCTTTCTTTATCAATCACGGTGGCGCCGACCAACGCGTGGCCGTTTTCGTCCAGAATACGTCCCGTTATGGTCGACATGCTGGCCAGGGCTGCCGTGGCTTCGGCGGCTTCCGTGGCCGCCGTCACTTCTTCAGCTGTAACCGGCTTGAGCACGCTGCTGCGCAAGGAAACAGCGGGGGTAGCCGAGCGATTGTTGCTGGCAAAGGCGGCGCCGCCTACCAGCCCGGCCACCAGCAGCATAGAGGCCGCGCGCTGCCGGAAACGTACCGGCTCAGTGCGAATCAGGTCGAACTGGTGCTGGAGCCAGCCTACTGGCCGCACATCGTGGCCTTTTTCTTTCAGGGTGTGGAAGCGCTGAAACGCTTCCACACCTTTGTCGGGGTTGGCCTTGAAATAGGTGTTGACCAGGTCGTTATTTTTACCTGACAAATCCCCGCGCAGATAGGCATCCCGGTAGCCAGGCAGCAGCTCCTGCGTGACCGGGTGGAATGGATGAGAAGTTAATGACATGTGTAGTTGGTGTAGGTGAAAAAAGTGTGAAGATGGCAGCCGGCACAGACGATTAACTTGTACTACGCCACAACATTACCGCGCAGGAGGCTGCTGTGGGGGGCTACTTGCTGAATAGGTGCAAACGCTGTGTGAACAGAGGCTCCACAAGAGCGGCCAGAATAAGTCGATGTATAACTGTTATTTACAAACTGTATATAAGCTGTTTGAAGCTGGGTAATCTGGGCGCGGCCATCAGCCATAGCAGCGAATACCGCGCTCTGAAAGGCCGTGCGCCGGGCGTAGAGGTTGGCGGCCGGGCCTTCGGTCAGCGTAGCTGGGGTCGTAATCAGGGCGACGTGGCCCAGGCCGGCGTTGGCCGCGTTCGGAGCCCACCCGTTAAATAACCCAGTCTATGGAATGGTGCCAGGGGCCGCGCACGGAGCGCTGGTTTGTTGAGCACGCACGAAAAGCCGGGCCGGGCCAGGGCTTTGGTATACGCCTCTGGCCCCTGCTGCACGTTATCCGGCAGCAGATACCCCTGCCAATCCGTGAATATTCAACGGTTTGCGAGGTCTGCTTTACTGGTAAGGTACCCCCGGCCCAGGCTGGATTCCAGCTCTTGTAGCATTGGACAAACACCCGCCGGCCGGCGTGGTAAAGCGCTTAATGAACGCCGGGCGGCAAGTATACCGGGCGGCGGCTCAGCTTGGCGCCAGCAGGCCGGATTCGGCGGGCAGCTCCCGCAGGGCCGTCTCTACGGCGGCCACGAGCTGCTGCAGGGCCACCAGGCGCGCCGTTTCCTGAGCGGGGTCGGCCGGCATCTCGAGCGCCGTTTCGAGGAGGTTCATGGGCCCGGTGGCCCCGGCTACGGCCAGCATGAGCAGGTTGGGCTTGATGTGGTGAAGCAGCTCGGCTACGCGCGTCCAGTCGCGGGTGCGGCCGGCGGCCTGCAGCTCGTGGAGGCGCGGGGGCATATGCTCCAGAAAGGAGTTAACCATGACCGCCACGTAGGCCGGGTGGCCGTGGGCTTCTTCGCGCAGGCGGGTCAGGTCGTAGGGGCGGGGGGCTACCGGCACGCCGGGCGGGGGCAGCAGCGCCACCAGCTTGGCATAGAGCGTTTCCTCAGCAAAGGGCTTGGCCAGGTAGTCGTTGAGGCCGGCCGCCAGGTATTTCTCGTTTTCGTCGCGGAAGGCATTGGCCGTCAGGGCCAGTACGGGCGTATTTGCCCGTACGGGGTCCGGGAGCTGCCGCAGCCGCCGGGTCACGTCCACTCCGTTCATGCCCGGCATCTGGATATCCATCAGCACCAGGTCGTACCCCTGGGTTTCGAGCTGGTGCAGCGTGGCCGGGCCGTCCACGGCCTCGTCCACCACCATGCCCCACTGCAGCAGGTGCAGGCGGGCCACGGCCCGGTTAGTGGGGTTATCCTCGGCCAGCAGCACGCGGGTGCCCCGCAGCTGGCCGGTGTCGAAGGCATCCGCCGTCTGGCCGGCCGGGATGGGCGCCTTGCGCAGCGGCAGCGTGAAGCCGAAGGTGCTGCCCACGCCGAGGGTGCTGGTCACGGTCAGCTCGCCGCCCAGCTGGGCCACCAGCGCCCGGCTGATGGTCAGCCCCAGCCCCGTACCCCCGAAGCGCCGGGTGGTGTCGGCGTTGGCCTGCGTGAAGCTCTCAAAGATGCGCGTCAGCGCCTCGGGTCCGATGCCGATGCCCGTGTCCTGCACCTCGAAGCGCATGGTGAACACCTCGTCGGTTTCTGCCAGCAGGGCCCCGCGCAGCGTGATGCTGCCGTGCGGGGTGAACTTGAGGGCGTTGGTGAGCAGGTTGAGTAGCACCTGGTTGAGGCGGAACGGGTCGCTGAGCACCCAGGGGCGGTCGGCGGTCAGCGGCTCAACATGAAAGGTGAGGCCCTGGGCCTGGGCCTGCAGGGCCAGCGGCATGACGGCCTGCTCCACCGAGTCGCAAAGGTTGAAGGCGAACTGTTCCAGCTCCAGCTTGCTGGAGTTGATTTTGGCCACGTCGAGCACGTCGTTCAGCACCCCCAGCAGGTGAGTGCCCGAGCTGCTGATGGTTTGCACGAACTCCTGCTGCTGGGCTGTGAGGCGGGTTTTGGCCAGCAGGGCGGCCATGCCCAGCACCCCGTTCATGGGCGTGCGGATTTCGTGGCTCATGTTGGCCAGGAAGTTTTCGCGGGCCGTGGTGGCAGCCTCGGCCGCGACCTGGGCCGCCTTGAGGGCCGTGATGTCGGTGCTCACGCCCAGCACCTGCGGCGCGGCGTCGGGACCAAAGGCCAGGGGGCTTTTGACGGTGTAGAACCAGCGTACGGTTCCGTCGGCCAGGGTGAGGCGGTCCTCGGTAGGCAGGGTCTGGCCGGTAGCCAGCACCCGCGCGTCGAGGGCGGCGTAGCTGGCCAGCTCGTCGGTGCGCAGCTGCTGCCCGGCCGGGGGCAGGTCGTCGATGCTGCCCAGCTGGGCCTGCAGGGTGCGCATGGCCTGGTTGGTAAAGTGAAACCGGCCCTCCTGGTCGCGCACGTATACCACGCTCTGCGTCGTGTCGAGCAGCCGCTGCGTAAACGCCTGCTGCTCGCGCAACCGGGCCTCGCTGGCCTGAACCGCATCTTCGGCCGCCACCCGGGCCGTGATATCTGTGCCGTAGCCGATGACGAACCGCAGCTGCCCGGCCTCGTCGAGCACTGGCTGGTACTGGCGCAGAAAGTGACGGGGCTGGTCGGTGGCCACATCCGTGGTGGTTTCCTGCCAGATCTGCGGCCGGCCTTCCTGCGTGACCTGCCGGAAATACCCGGCCCGGCGCTCGGCCACGGCGGCAGGCCAGCGCAGGTGGGCGGCCAGCTCGGCCGGGGTGCAACCCAGTAGGGCCCGGCGGGCGGCCGCGTCGGGCACAGTCTGGGCGTTCAGGAACAGGTAGCGGCCCCGCGGGTCGAGCACGACCATCTGGCTGGGCATGGTGTTGAGCACGGTTTCGTAGAAGGTGCGCTGCTCCTGCAGCTGCTCTTCGGCCCGGTAGCGGATGCTGATGTCCACCAGGTACAGGTTCACATATTGCTGCGCGGGCACGGGCCAGGCCACCACCTGGAAGTGGCGCCCCCCGGCGGGCAGCTCCTGCTCTTGCACCTGCTGCTCCCGCAGGGCGGCGTCGGCCAGCGCGTGCAGGCGGGCAGCCAGGTCGGCGGCCTCGGCGGCGGGCAGCGCGGTCCGGAGCGTGTCGGCGGCCTCGTTGGCAAACAGCCGCTCGCCGCCGGCCCCGAAGCGCACGATGGGATTGGGGTTCTGCTGGGGTATGCTGGAGATGTCGCGCAGCTCGCGCAGGGCCTGCTCGCGGGCCGTTACGTCGCGGGCGTAAATCAGGGTGCCAGCCGGCAGGGGCACGTAGTCGATTTCCAGGACGCGGCCATCGGTGAGAGGCATCAGGCTACGGTAACAGGGCTGGCCGGCGGCCCGCAGCTGCTCGCGCTGCCGGCCCTGCTCGGCGGGGTTCATCAGCAGGGGATAGGCGGCGGCCCGCAGCTCGGCCACCGGGCGGCCCCGCCACCACTGCGGGTCCTGGTCCGGTGGCAGGTTCCAGAGGGCGCAGTAGCGGGCATTGAGGAGCAGCACCTGGTCGTCGGCGTCCACGAGCAGCAGGCCGTCGGGCAGGTGGTCGGCCACCTGGGCCAGCAAGGGGTCGAGGGCGGGCGCAGGGGGGGGCGGGGTGGGGGTGGGGTTTTCCTCGGGCAGACGCGACACCCGGCGCAACTGCTCTTCGCCCTGGCGCAGGGCCGTCACATCGCGGCAGCTCAGCAGCCAACCCGTACCAGCGCCCGTTTCCACGGCCACGATGTCATGCTCCAGCACCCGGCCGCTGTGCAGGGGCAGCAAGCCATTGAGCTGGGGAACCGGAAACTCTCGGGCCTGGGCCAGCTCGGCAAAGTAGCCGGCTGGGTCGGCCACGCGCTCCACCACCATATTTACCAGCGTGGCCATGGACACGCCCAGCCACTGGCGGGCGGGCAGCGGCAGCTCCAGCAGGTGGCAATATTGGTCGTTGATGAGCGAGACGCGCAGGTGCTCGTCCAGCAGCAGTAAGCCTTCGCGCTGGTAGCCGGCTAGGCTGTGCAGGCGCTGGGTGGCGGTGGCTTCGGCCGTGCGGGCCTCGGCTTCGGCCGTGCGGGCCTGGCGCAGCTCCCGCTCCAGTTCGGCAATGCGCTGCTGCGCGCGGGGACTGGTTGCCCCGGCGGGGGGCGGCGAAGAAGCACGTTTCACAGCGGATGGGCAGGGAGGAGAATGAAACCGGAAGATACCGAATCAGCCGGCACAGGGGCAGGCCGGTTGCCGAGGGCTGGCCGCCAGCAGCCTGCGCGCTGAGGGTCCGGTAGCGCAGCAGCAAGGCCAGCAGTGAGAAGAGAAGCTCAAAACTGCAAAACCAATTCCCGAGGATACCCCGCACTTGCTGAACCGCCTCGTTTGTTGGCTGACTCCCGCTTCCGGCTGTGTCGGAAGTCTGGCCTGCCTGCTTGCCTACTGTGCCTGTCTTATGGAATTGTATGCGTAAAAACAGAAACCCCTGTTAAGTCCGTGGCGGCGGATTCTGGCGGGTGCGGGGCGTCTCAGAATACGGGCATTTTAAGAAATGCCCCGCCCGTGACAAAGCAGGGTTGGCATAAACAAGGCCATGCAGCTGCGTCAGGAAGCCGACCGGCTGTTGGCCGAGTCCTCGCAACCGGGTCCCTCACGCCAGGCGGCGGAACTGGTGTACGCCGTCGTATTGGTTCAACAGTCACTCAATAAAGTGGACGGCGGCCGCGTATTCGGCTTCTTCCCCCGTGTAGCCCTGGTCGGCATACGCCACTTCGACGTGCTGGCCCGTGACCTGCTGCACCTGCTCACACAGGGCGGCTACCTGCTCGCGGTCGGGTTCATTGGCTGGCGTGACCACGGCCGCCAGCAGATGGCCCAGTGTATCGACGGCCACATACACCTTGCGGCCCTTGCCTCGTTTGGCCCCTTCGTCGCCCGCCCGCGCCCCGCTTTCCGGCGTGCTTTGCAGCGTGCGCGCGTCCTGAATCACGGCCCTGGGGTCGGCGTGGCGGCCGGCCAACAGGCGCGCAAGCTCGCGTAAATCAACAACACCCTACAGGGGGAGCACGCTGCCCGGGGCGAGGCCGGAGCGGGGCGAGGTCAACCATGTTGGTTGCCGCCCCGGCGGGCCGGGCACCGGGCGCGGGCCGGACTACCGTTGATGCGGTAGCGCGTGGCTAAGCCTTGTAGGCTATCCTGGCTGTGTTGGATAGCGCGCCGTACTGCTGCCGTTGTGCGGGCGCTGCCGTGGAGCACTTGTCCCATGGATTCGTGCGAAATGCCAGCCCGGAAAATACACCATCACTCCTTGGGACTATACCCCTAACGGCCGCTCACCACGAGGCGCTCGGCGGCCACCTTGCGGCCGGCCGCATCGCGCAGCACCACGTAATAGAGGCCGGCCCCGAGCGCGGGCAACGCCACCCGGCCCGCATTTCCGGCCAACTGCGACTGGCTTACTAGCTGGCCGTTTTCGGCATAAGTAGTGAGCTGGCCGCCGCCGGGCAGGTTGCGGAAATCGAGGCGCGCCTCCTGGGCGGTGCCGGCGGGGGTGGGGTACACGTCGAGCTGGGCCACACCGGCCAGCTTGCCCACGGCCACGGCTACTACGGGCGAAAATGTTTCGCTGCCATCCACATCCACCTGCCGCAGGCGGTAGTACAGCAGGTTCACGCCCAGCGTGCCGGCTTCGGTATCGCGCAGCTGGTAGCTGCGGCGGCGGCTGCTACTGCCGGCGGCAGTCAGGCGACCCACGGGCTGGTAGAGCGTGCTGCCGTTGGCCAAGCGCTCCACTACGAAGTGACTGCTGTTTTTTTCCGACGCGGTGGTCCAGCGCAAATCGGTGGCGCTGCCGGTCCATTTGGCCTCGAAGCTGGTGAGTTCGACGGGCAAGGGGGATTGCTGCGAGAGCAAGGGCACATCCTCGGCGAAGGCGTAGTACACCCGTGTGCTGGAGAAAGCGGATAGGACGCCGGTCGCTTCGAGCGCAATGTACTGAAAGTCTCGCGAGGCCAGAAACGACACCCTATACCGGTCCGTCGAGCCGGCCAGTAAACTCACGTTAAGTAAAGCGGAACCTGTTTTGGTTTCGACAAGGTCCTTGTTAGCGTCGTAGGTGAGCAGGGTAAGGCGCTCGAGCGCGGCAACGTTGAGCAGCCCAGCGCCAAATTGAATGACCATGCCTACGCGGTTACCCGCGCGTCCAACGCCGTTGAGTTTGAGCCGCAGGCTAGGAGTGAAGGTAAGGAGCGCCGTTCCCGTGCTATTGAGGAGCGCGAAGTTATTAACATCCACGTCAGCTGCCCGCTCCGGGTTGTCTACTTTGGAAAGGGTGATTACATCCAACAAAACTGTAAGGGTTTGTGTAGGGCTGGCCAAGTACTGCTCGGGCGATGTAGGCGCCGCGAAAGTAGTGAGCACGGGATTTAAGCCCCCAAAGAATTGCGGCTGCAAGCCAAAGCCGTAGTAGATATTCAAATTATCAACGGCGGTAATCAGGCCCGTCCGTTGGATTCCGACTTCATCGAAGGGCAGGGTAGTCGGAAACGACACGTGGGCCCGGCCGCCCGGCAGCACAGTCAATTCCAAGAGGCCGGTGCCAGTTTTGGTTTGCTGTTGTACGCCATTGAGGTAGGTGGTCAGCCGCAAGCCGCTGAGTACGCCCACATCGAGCAGCCCCGCCTGCCCCACCACAAACCCGGCGTGGGAGCCGGCCGGTACGCCACCGGCCGGCACGTTCGCGAGCTTGGTACGGAGCGAGGGCTGGCAGCCCACGGTAAGCACGCTACGGAAGGTGGCGAAGTTGGTAGGGTCGAAGTCCGCCACACGCTCTGGGTTGTCCACGTCGGTGAACAGGCACAGCAAGCCCGTGTAGTCACGGGTGTTGTACTCAGCGCTGGTAGGCGCAGCAAATTTCGATAGGTAACCCGTTGCATAGGTTTGCACGCCCGGCCGCACCCCGTAAGCATAATAGATGTTGGTGGTATATAGCAGGCCCACCAGACTCTGAATCTCAATCTCCACGGCATCAAATGATTGGGACGACGAAAATTCCAGTTGCGTGGGGCGGTCTATGGCCAGCAACGCGGCCCGCACCAAGTCGGCACGCACCACTTTTTCTTCGCGCAGCTGGGGCGTGGCCGTGCTCAAATAAGTGCGCAGCGTGACGGTGCCCAGCGCGTTGATATTGAGCAGGCCGCTGGCGTTAGCCAGCACCACCCCGGCGCGGTAGCCGGCCGGTACCTCATTCGTGAGCTGCATACGTAGCCCCACGGGGTTGTTCAGCGCCAATACAGCCGTTGTGAGGGTGGCAAAGTTGCTGAAGTCGGAGTCCACGGCTCTGGAGCCGTTCGTCACGTTTCCGCCGCCCGACTGCGTGACCTGAAATACACCGCTCGTGGAACAGTAGGCGGGCAGCTGTGCCCAGGCCGCGGGCACCAGGCCGAGCAGCAGCAGGTCAACTAACAGAGCAAGGGCGAGGTAGTAGCGGGTACGGGACGAAGAAGTTACCATGACAAGGAGCGTTTAGGGGTTAGCATGTCAGTGGGTCAAACATAGCCCGCCCCAACCCCGGTCCGCTGGGAAATTGCGCGAACGGGGCGTTTGCTTTACTGAATCAGGCTCCTGGCTGCGCGGGGCTGCCGCGCCCGCCGCGGTTTTGGCGCCCGGCCGCCCCCGGGTTGGCCGGGGAAGGGCCGCCTGGTACTGTCCTGCTGGGTGGTAGCCGGCCGCTGCGTTGGACGTACCGTTGGGCCCGTTGAACTCTCCGGCGGGGCCGCCTGGCGTAAGGGTGGGGCGGGCTGCCCCGGGGGGCGTACCTTGCCTGACGGGTGGGGCCGGGGCCGGCCCGTTCGTTGCCTCACGTTATTTCCCCTTACCGTTATGTCTGCTTCTGCTCCGCTGCGCTGCATCATCGTTGACGACAACGCCATCAACCGCCTCACCCTGGAGCAGTTCGTGCGCATCACCGAGGGGCTGGAGCTGCTGGCCTCCCTGCCCGATGCCGTGCAGTTGCTGCCCCGGTTGGAACAGGAGCCCCGCCCCGATTTGCTGCTGCTCGACATCGAAATGCCGCGCCTCTCGGGCCTGGAGCTGGTGCGTCTGCTGCCGCAGCCTGCCCCCAGCGTGGTGTTGGTGACCTCGCACCCGCAGTTTGCCGTCGATGCGTTTGCCCTGCCCGTGGCCGACTACCTGCTCAAGCCCCTCGACTACGCTCGCTTTCTGCAGGCCGTGGCGCGGGTGCGGGAGCAGCGCCGCCGCCAACCGGAGGCCGCGCCCGAAGGCGCCGGCGAGCTGCAGATCCCCGCGCCCGGCGATGACCAGCACCTGTTCATCAAAACCAATAACAAGCTCGTGCGCCTCAACTTCGCCGACGTCTTGTATATCGAGGCCATGTCGGCCTACTCGGTTGTCGTCACGGCCACCCGCAAGCACATCGTGCTCAGCACCCTCAAGGCCCTGGAGGAGCGGTTGCCCTTCGCCCACTTCCTGCGCGTGCACCGCTCCTACATGGTCAACCTAAACCAAATCGAGAGCCTGGCCGACAGCCACCTGCAGCTCGGCGCCTACGAAGTGCCCGTCGGCAAAAGCTACGAAGCGACCCTGATGGGGCGGCTGAAAAGCTTGTGAGGGGGTGACGGGGGACCGGGTGAGTCCCGCCGGGGCTGTCGGTCTGAGGTGGTCCAGTAGAGGCGGACAGAATTAGGACGTACTTTCCTACTGTCATGATAACACCCGAGCCCGTAAGTAAGCCGGATAAACGGCGCAAATACGACAATGCCTTCAAAGCCGAGGCGCTGCGCCTGCCCCAGGAAAGCCGCTCGACCCGCGCTGCGGCGCGGCAATTAGGCATCAGCGAAAAGCTGCTCTACCGCTGGCAGCAGCAGCAAGCCGCCGCCGAGCTGGGCAGTAACGAGCTGGCCCGCGACCCGGAAGTGCGTGCCCTGCGCGCCGAGCTGCAGCGGGTGCAGCGGGAGCGGGACATCTTAAAAAAAGCCTCGGCCAGTTGCCTGCTATAAGCGCAGGCTCAGCCGCGAAACGCCGTGAGTCGCTACCGCTGCATCGACCGGTACCGAGACCGTGGGCCAGTGCAGGAGCTGTGCGCCGTGCTGCAGGTGGCCACCAGCAGCTACTACGTCTGGCGGCAGCGCCGCCAGCAGCCCACCCCAGCGTGGGAGCAGGCGCTTGTGCGGGCCTTCGCCCACCACGGGCGACGCTACGGCACGCGCCGCCTGCGGGCCGAGGTGCAGGCCCAGGGCCACCGCGTGGGCCGCTGGCGCATCCGCCGCGTGCTCAACGCCCATGGCTGCGCGCCCAGCAGCCACGCTGCTTTGCGTGAGCGCACGACCGACTCGGGACACGGCCGGCGCGTGGCCCCGAACCGGCTGCTGGGCCAGCCTAGTCCCACCGCCCCGAACCAGGTGTGGGTGGGTGACATCACCTGTCTGCCCAAACAAGGTGGCGGTTGGCTCTATCTGGCCAGTTGGCAGGATGCCTGCTCTCGTAAAGTCGTGGGCTGGGACGTGCGCGAAACCATACCGGAGGATTTGGTCAGCGAGGCACTGCGCCGGGCCCTGGCCGTGCGCCAGCCGCCGGCGGGGCTCATCGTGCATTCCGATCAGGGCAGCCAGTACACGGCCACCCGCTTTAAAGATCTGGTCGCCCAACATGGCGCGCAGCAAAGCATGAGCCGGCGCGGCAACTGCTACGACAATGCCCACGCCGAATCCTTTTGGAGCCGCTTCAAAGCCGAGCTGCTCGACGGTGGCACCTTCCCCGGGCTGGCCGAGGCCAAGCTCGAAATCAGCCACCACATCGCCTATTACAATGCCGAACGACGCCACTCCGCCCTCGGCTACTGCTCACCCAACTACTTCGAAACCCACCTTCAAACAACGTCCCAATTGTGTCCAGCTTAGCTAGACCACCTCATCTAGCTTTCGCCTCCCCCTAATTTCATTCCGTACTTTCACCCGAACAAAACTGCCTAAAATGAGCAAAGCCCTGATTATTGTCGACGTCCAAAACGATTATTTTGCCAATGGTGCCATGGAACTCGTGGGCGCCTTGCAAGCCAGCGAAAACGTAAAACTGGTCTTGGCAAAATTCCGCGAAGAAAACCAGCCCATCGTCCACGTTCACCACCTGGGGGTATCTCCCGACGCGACGTTCTTCCTGCCCGGAACTGAAGGGGCCGAGATTCACGCGAATGTGAAACCGTTAACCGGCGAAAAAATGGTGGTGAAATACTACCCGAACAGCTTTCGTGAGACGGACCTGCTGGAGCACCTGCAAGGTCTTGCGGTCAAGGAAATCGTGGTTACGGGCATGATGACGCACATGTGCATCGATGCCACCACCCGTGCTGCCCGCGACATGGGCTTTGCCTGCACCGTCATCGGAGATGCCTGCGCCACAAGAGACCTGGCAGTAAATGGGGCGCACGTGAAAGCCGCTGACGTGCAGACAGCATTTTTAGCCGCGCTGTCCGGTTTCTACGCTAAGGTTCAAAACACGCAGGAGTATCTGGCTGCCGAAGGGCTGACAGCCTAAGGGGGTAGCGGCCTTTTTTAACTTGTAATTCAGACTAAAAAGACTAGCGGAGCCCGTCACGTTAGTGGAAGGGAAGCTTTAAAAAACGTGATAATCGGGTTAACGCGTTTACGGTAGGATCGTGGCTGGTCCAGAACCCTGATGCGCCCAAATTCGTGGGGCTTCCATCGGCTTGACCACACCACAGCGAGCACGCAATGGGCCTTTGCCAGGGCCCGCAGCCGTTTGGGTGCCCGGTACAAGATGGCTCATCGGGTTCTGCAACAGCCGCGACCCTTAAAGTACTAGCGTGCTTACTCAACTGGCTTTCTAGATAAGTACCGCTGTAACACATAGCCACTAATGCCCACGTCGCCATTCCAGTATTCTACCCGTACCCAGTCACTGCTGGTAAGTTCCTTCAAGACGAGCTTCCTATTACGTTCAAACTGGGCATGGCAATAACCCTTGATCGTGGGAGTGCTGCGCACGTTGAGCAGTGAAGCATTAACGTAGCAGGTGTCGCCCACCACCAATTTTGGTTGTACCTGGACAAGACTTGCCTCAGGGCTTGAGGAAGGCATTTGGTGAGGGGATAGCAGAGGAGGTGAGTACGTGCACATAGCTCCTAATACATAGCGTAACGTCAGGAACCCGCTCATTTCAGAGAAGTAATAGTAACAGTCAAATTAAGCTCCTTCAAATGAACAGAGCGTTCACAGAGGCACCCTTTTCCTGAACGCAAGTTCTGCTACGCCGACCAGCCAGGTGGATAAGGCCACCCGCACCTCGGTTCTGGCCTATTTTTCTTCTATATATTAGCCCGCCGGAAGGACTCCCTTTCTGCTTTTGCTGCCCCGCCTTATGCCCCTGCTCCAGTTCTATGCTCATCTGTTGTTCCGGGCGGCCGCGCTGCTCGCGGCGGGGCTCGCCCTGGCCTGCCTCGCGCTCATCAGCGTGCTGGGTGGGGCCCTGCCGGGCGTGGAACTAAGCGAGCAAGTGGCCCGCGCGGCTACGGCGTTGCACCGCGACGCTTGCCGGCTGCGGGCTTTGGCCCGGGCCCGTCAAGCCCCGGCGCCCACCGTTTCCGAGTCCGGCGACGCCAGATAAGCCCCAGGGATTACCTCCCTCGAAAAGCCGCTGCACCTGCCGGGCCGTAGCGGCTTTTTGGCGGGTATTTATTTTCATAAACTCCCCAAAATGAGGCGCTAGGGCCCGTTTATTACCAGCAAAAAGCTTGTTAGACTCCCCGTAGAGGCCAGCGCGAAGCTAGCCTTAGCGCGACCAGTCGGCTGACATAATCCTCCCTTGCTTGAACCACCGTTTGGCTGAAGGTAAGTTTAGCACCTCGCTTCTTCTGTCACCTCTGCGTTCATGTTCTGGTTCCGACGTTTAGGTATTGTCCTTCTGCTTCTCCTTGCCGTGGGTAGGAGTGTGGTCGTGGCGCTCGATGGGGCTTGGGCGTTTAACCGGCCCTTGGACGAGCGCGCCGTGGCGGCGTTCTTTTGCCAACCGGGCCTGCGCCTACATCTGGTCGAGTCGCACAACGTGCTGGGCTTTGACCCGATGGAAACCCACGAGCTCTGGGTCTATGCCTCCACGGCCCCGGGCCAGCCCAGTCGGTTTTGGGAAAAGACAGCCTGGGGTGGGAGCTGACCGGCGGGGCGGTCCACGCCCTGGCGCGCAGCTTGGCCACGTCCCCGGCTTTGGACCGATGGCCCGGCAGCCGCCAGTTCGCGCGCCGCAAGTACTTGGCGTACGCGGGCAACGCCTACGCCACCTACTCGGACGGTGCGGGCGGGGCCTACCGCTACGTATAGGCACCGGCTGAGCAGCGGCTCTACGTCGTCGTTGACAGCCGCGGCGCGTTCTACATGGAGCCCTAGCTTTTGGCCACCATAAGCTCAATTTTCGATAATGCTCGGAATGACTTGCTTTTTCACTCGTTCACTTCCTAGGTAATTCCAACCCCACCACCTATGCCAGACCAAGGCTACCCACCCGTCGGATTCTATTTCTCCCTTGGGTTCAGCGAGGTGAAAACCATGGCCGATGCCACCTTTCAGGAAGTTTCGGGCCTGTCGGCGGAGCGCGAAACCGAAACCATTAGCGAAGGCAGCCAGAACCTGTACAAGTCCTCGATAACCACCGTAGCCAAGTACAGCAACCTCGTGCTGAAGCGCGGCCTGCTCATCGAAGGCTCGGCCCTCGCCGCTTGGGTGCGCAACACGATGGGCTCGGACTTAACGGAGCCCATCAAGCCAAAGCAGGTGTACCTCAAGCTGCTAAATAATGAGGGTCAGCCGCTAGTCTTCTGGTCGTTCGAGAACGCTTGGCCAGTCAAGTGGAGCGTGTCCGACTTCAACAACCAGGACAGCACCATCGCTATCGAAACGTTGGAGCTGAGCTATACTAAGCTTCAGCAGCAGTGGGTGTAACGCGATGATTACGCCAAGCGCGTTTCCTTGCCTCAACGCTAATTACCGGCGCGGTACAGCTGCTGCGATGTGATCTGCGCAGGCTGTTTTTTCATCGTCAATACCCTTTTCTTGAATCCCTCCGAGGGTAGGCTTTACTTGATGGATTTCCCGTTCCGAAATGTCTGGACACTCTGCGGCTTTCCATCTTCTGCATACATGGTCCACGTGCCTTCGTATTCGTCATGCTGGAAGCCGCCTACCCCCCGCAGGTTGCCGTTCTCATACCAATAGCTGTGCGTGCCTTCGCGCTGCCCGTTTACGTAAGGCCCCACCCGCGCTTTTTGGCCATTACGATGCCAGTAAGTCCACTCGCCCGTCTCCTTGCCGCTTTGGAGCACTCCCTGTGCGTAACGGCCTCCTGAGAGATAATAAATCGTTCGGAGTCCGTCAGTGGGAGGTGCAAAGACGAGGTACTTCGCACGTGATGCAGGCAAAGTGTTGACGTTGGCGATAAAATCAGATTTACTGATTAGCGTGTCATGGATCACCACGTCCATGGCGTTTAAATCCATGTTCAGGGATTGGCTGAAGGAGAGGAAAGGGGTGAGTAGCGCTCCCACCAATAAAAATAGAGTTCGCATAGCAAGGCAAAGACTGCAAATAAGCATGAATGATAGCACGAATCAATAACGCTCGTTTCGCCGAATCACCGTTTGCGTGAACGAGACACTTCGTTCCAACCTGTTCCTCATTTTGGAAGCCAGGTGTATTTGTCCTTATTGAGCAACGCGTATCGCTGGCTTCCAACAAGTAGGTAGTCTGTTGCGGGCTTCTTTTCCACCAAGGAGCCCGTCGTACTGGCCCTGTATAAATGCTGGGTCACGCTAAACGTTAGGTGCTTTCCCAGGCTTGTTACGCGTATGCCTGGGCTGAAAACAAAAAAAGGTTCGAAGGATCTGTTGGCCAGCGCTATTTCATCGGGCTTTGTTGTTTCCAGCGCCACCACGAATTGGTACTTGTTAAGCTGGCATGCGGCGCAATATTTCTTTTCCTGCAGCACCCCCGTAAACGCAAGTGCGGCAAAGAATTCCTTGTGCGACGTGATGCGCTGTTGAGTGTCTGCGTTTACGCCCTGCGCAAACCGGAGATAACTACAGGAAGCCAGCAGGAGGGCCACCAGAGCGGGTACAACGTTTTGCATGGATGCCGTTTACTTAGGGAATAGCTTTATCTAAGATTGACCTAAAGGTAGGCTTACGCTCCTTCAACTGAACAGAGCGCGTTCACGGCAGTACCCTTTTCTTGAACAGTAAAGGGGAGGGGTCCACTCTAGGAAAAGTGGTAGCTTTCCCGCCCGTTATGCTTCACCAACCTGCCCTGCCCACTGCTCAAACGCCTCGCGGGCTTCGGCTAACCTGCCTGCTGGGCTTGCTGGGGGCCCAGTTCCCCGGCTGGGCGCAAGAAGCCCCGACGCCCTTGCATGCCTTCTTGCAGCAGCACTACGACAGCACCATCGTCTACCACGTCGGGTCCTCGTGGTACAACGCGCCGAACTATATCATCTTGGCCAAGCACCGGGGCGGGGTGGACGCCTTCACCTATGCCAACCCCTACCGGGACGGACTAGGCCACTACTACCCCGGCCAGCTCGTCCGCCACTTTAGCAAGGAGGACACCCGATTTCGGGCGACGCGGCCCGATACCAACCGCTACCTGGTGCCCCGCGCCGGGGACCCAGCGGAGCTGCGGCGCGCCTGGCAGCAGCTGCACCCTACGCGGTTCTGGTCCGTACGCGGCGACGGGGAGCGGCCCGCTACACCGGCGTCCTGCTTCATCGACGACGGGCCCGAGCACGTGTTTTACCTGCTTGACAAACGCGCCATCCGGGTCGTCCGCTTTTACGCCCCGCAAGAGTTGCAAGACTGTGAGGATGCGAGGCAGGACCCGGGCCGAGCGCAGGCTTTGGCCACGATTCAAGTATTGCAAGCATTGATTCCGCGTGTACGATAAAGGCTCGTTTTGGCGAATCCGACCCTTTCACTGAACTCTTATTCAAAAACGGGGCGAAAGCATTTTCTTGCGAAAGAACCCGCCCGCTTATGGCGAAATTACCAGCATCCCTTCTCCAAAGAATACGATAACGTGTCCAGTTCTAAAATCCTTGCTGTCTTGGTATCTTCTTTAGTCTCGCATACTGCTCACAGTCAATCCAAAGTAGGTATTGTGAAGATTAGCTCCGTTGATACGGTTATAAACAATAAGCCAATTCACTACGAGACCTTCTACAACCGATTTAATCATAAAAGGGGAATCGTGCTAGGGCGCAGCAGGATTGAGTGTGAGATCGTTATCAAAGAAAAGACATTTGCCATCCTGCCCGGCAACAGAGATACCCGAAAATTGTATCTGCATACAAATTTAACCCGCAACGATGTGGTCTTCAATTCCATGAATACGGAGAAGAACAAGGACGGCATATGGGTACATTATTCGGCTGCACATCGGGTTGATTCAGTGGCGTGTTACGACGATCAGGGGCTACGCCTAGTGCTGCAATTCCGAAAGAATGGTTCGCCGAGAGTGATGCATCGCTATAAGAATGGCCAGCGACAAGCCCTAGGGCCCTGGCTGTATGATAGAAGAGGCAGAGTTATGAATATCTCCCCAGATTTTTGAGGGGTAGTTCGTAAAATGCCTCGTTTCGCTTTTTGGACCTTTTTGTAGACTTGCCTACCGTACATCACTCAGCCCTTTACTTCGGCCTGATGTCTTCCCCTCTTCGCCTCCGTCCCCAATGTCCGCCGTCAGAAAGCTACCCGCCACTTCCGAAGACTGCCGCGTCGTGCTGACAGAAGAGGCCCTCGCGTACCTGAAGCAACAGGGCGTGCGCTTGGAAGAGGCCGAAGGGGTGACCATCCCCAGTAAGTATGCCCAGGGGTTCGCGCTGGCCACCGGGGAAGTAGTGGTCGTGGAGAACGGGTGGCGCGCCGATGCCCCAGCCTTTATTTTCGCTACCGAGGCGGGCTTTGCCGCCTGCTGCCGTGCGGACCACTTTCCCGTGCCCCCGGCTGACGTGACGTGGCCCGAAGCCCACGCCCGGAACGTGCGGCGGTTCCTAACCCACCCGGCCGTGTACGCGGACCCGTTGCGAACTGCCTTGGGGGTAGCGGCCCCGTTTCGCACGCTGGCAGCGTGCGAAACCGCTTTTGCGCAGGTACTTCCCTATATCCGCCGGACGTCCGTGCCCTGGAAAACGCGCGAACCCGTGGCCTATGCCTTTGGCTTGGCTGCAGCCCAATTTTGCGTGGCCCACTGGGGCCTGTCTTGCACGGTGCGCAAATGGTACGACCTCTACAATCCGTACTATCGGCCACACTTGAAGTTTGCCCCGGCGGGCGGACATGCGCATGTTACAGATGTTTTCAACACCGTGATTGCCATCTGCAGGTCTACTTCCAAGCCGAATTTTCCCACGCTCATGTGGTGGCTGACGGGTGTTTCTCCGGTGAAACAGGCCACCGGTATGCCCACGGGGGAATAATACTCTGATTTGCCTCAAATACCGTTTCTCTGAACTTTCCTTTTATACCGCCGGCACGGAATGCAAGCCCAATGATTCAACGGCTCTTTCATTACGCCTACTGCGGGGGCCGCCTGGTTGATAAATACCGCCCGCTCAATGGCGCACATCGAATCGTGAGCGTTTTCATTACGTCACTGCTGACCTGCCTTTACTTCATCTTTCTGAGGCTGTTGTATGTTTTATCTGCGTTCAAGGTGCCGGAAGTTGCCTTGTTTGGAATGCTCGTCGTGCTGGTGGCGATTGGGTGGGGAGCGTTAAAAAAGTGGCAGTTCCGCCAGCTCCACGTATCGGAACGCATTGTAAACAATGGTTTCAGCAAGCGAAAGGTGAAAGCATGTGGTTGGCTATCGGTTGCCGTTTCCCTCTTCAGCATCTGGGCAGTCTTGCTGACAGGCATATTCACCATTGAGAATTACATAGCCTGGCCATAACCAATTGATTCTATTCATTGGCTCCTGTTTTTGAACGGGACGTGTTCACCGACCCACCGTTTTTTTATACTATTCTATGGGCTATAGTCTGCGCGCCTTCATTGGTTCAACCGATGCCTTACTCCCGTTGGCCGCTGCTTACCCAGAAGCGGTGCGCGTGCCGCTCACCCAGGGTCTTTGCCTGATTCCGCTTACGGGCGAGCTCTACGATGGCATCGTGAACGGGGTGAGTTCGGCACACATCGCGCCCTTCTCCTTCATGCCTACACAGCTGGAGCAGCAGGTGCGCTCGCACATCGGTCTCGCGGCCGTCGGCTATGTCGAAGCCGACTATTTCGGTGGCCACGGCCAGCAAGCGGCGCTGTGCTGGCAGAATGGGCAGCGGCAGGTATGGGGGCCAAGCCAGGGCGCCATTAATGCCCTACTCGCACAACTAGGCGCCGTAACCACACGGGGGCACCAGGACGCCTTTGAGGCGGTAGGTCTACGCCAACACCGCCACACCGAAGACTGGTTACCTGAATAACCGTTTGCCTATACCTGCTCTACCTTTCGCCCACATGGTTACGCACCACCTTGTCACCTTCCCGGCTCACGAGCGCCCTTCATTCGCGGCAGTTGAGCGGGCAGTGCAGGCCCTCTCGGGCCTGGCGGTGCACTACACGCCCGAACGCATGCACTTGGTATGTCCCGCCCTGCGACGGGAAGTAGCCCTGTATGAGGAAGAAGGGAACAAGTACTGCATCACCACCTTTGTCGTCGAAGCCGACTACCTGCTGGTAACGACCATTGTCGCTTTGCAACGCTTAGGGGGCACCTTTTCCGCCAGCTTACCCCCGTGGGCCGGTCAAGCTTGGGGGCCACTCAATAAGTGGGTCTACCGGTTACGGCGAAACCGCATCTGGTATCCTTATCCCGATAAACCCCTCACATAGCAGGTTTTCTACTAAGCTCGTTTTCCTGTTCGGACTGTTTGAGCGAACACCCCGTTGTTGTTTAGGGAATGATTTCGACTGTTTTCTTCGCCTGTGTCTTTTCAGGAGCTGAATCACCTTCGGATAAAAAGAAGCTCTTGAAAGAGAAGTTACCACAGCTTGTCGAGATGACGGCTGCCTTCAAACGCTTCTACGGCAACAACGAGTTTGCCATCCTACTACAGCGGGTTAAGTCTGAGATATTCATCGACAACATCGTCCCTAAACTTGTCGAGAAGATCTGGCAGCTCACCAAGTATAACTCGGTGCCTGGTGAGGGGAAGGATGAGCCACTCGTTTCGAGCATCATCATGTCCGTTCTCAGCGACGACAAAATCAATGGCGTGGTAGATGTGACCGACTGCTCACTCAAACAGGCTGCTTAGGGGAAGACCTGCTAGCACCTAATTGCGGGCCATCTCTATCTTATAGCCATAGCGCTCGCGTGCGACGGTCGGATCTTCGGGGAATTCTCCTCGCAGATACAAGTGTAATTCCTTGCTAGTCAGCTTAAGAATAGTAAAAGATTCCGAAAATGTTTGTTTAGGGCATATGATTTGATTGCCGGACCGCACGTAGGGGAATTCTACTCTAGTGCCGTTCTGCCACAATTGAGTTACTGTCGAATCAGTAAAAATCAGCTGCCTAATGTTTAGAGCAGATATAGTGGGCGCAAACCTGAAGAGCACTTTATCATTTGCATCACATAGCTCGGGATAGATGTTTTTGACGTACCAGTGACCCGGTAGTAGCCCCTCTGGCTCAGGTTCCTTCTCTTTTTTACAACCCGAGGCTAACAGGGTCAAAGCGAAAAGTAGGGCAAGTAAAATTCGTGTCATAAGTGGGGTACCGACTTTTAGAAGTTCTTGTAATATAATGATGCCATGCCCAGAAGTGCAACCTGATTAATCCCTCGTTTCGCTATTCAGACCCTTTTACTGAACGAGCAGCTAATGCGCTAATTTGGCTCCACTCAATTGCCTGCCACTGTTGCTACGCCTATGCCACCGGACCTTGCTTATTCGTTTGACGACGAAGTGGCGTCAAAGTTTTGCTACGACCTGGACGGCAAGCGCCTGGAAATTCATTTCAACGGCTGCTGGGAAATAGCCACCAGGCGCTACCACGACGGGCCCTGCCATTTACTGATACACCAGTGGACCGATGCCCGCTGCCAAGAGGAGGTCGTGAGCCCCCGCTTTGCCCGGTTAGAAGAGCGGATGGGCATTGTCAGCTTACTGCTGCACTTCGCGTGGACCGCCGAGGGGGCCGAGGCGTTGGTCAACACGATTGACAACCGCTACCTGCTGCTCCGATTTGCCAATCCGTCCGTGGAAGTGGTGCTTTAGCCTAACAGGCGCAGAGACCCTCTTTTTGCTGTTCGGACCGTTTACTTGAACAACCCGTTGCGCTTTGGAGCGCTGGCACAGAGCGTGGCATGTTTTACCATCCAGCGTCGCGGATGCCCATTCTCTCCAGGGAAGAATCAATCGCTGCCCGACAAGCATCCTCACTCCAAAAACCGGCGCATGTTGAAGCGACCGCCCCTGTGGTGTGGAACTTTGGGGAGTTGCTTGGGGCCCATGCCAGGACTACCTTTATCCCTTGATCTCCTGATGCTACTATTTTCGGATGTTTAACTTTTACTTCTTGTCCTTTCCCGCGGTAGTGACCCGCACCTTGCAGGCCGTGTTGCTGCTGGCCTTGGTGCTGGCCACGCGGCTGCCGTCGGTGGCCCAGGCCCCAGCCTGGCAGTCGGCGCGGGGCGTCGCCATGGCTACCGCGGCGGCGGGCAGCAACTCGACCGTGGCGGCCACGGCCGTCGACGCGGCGGGAGACGTGTACCTGGCTGGGAATTTCGCGAACACGGTGGTGCTGGGCAGCACCTCGCTTACCAGCCTCGGCAGCTACGACGTGTTCGTGGCCAAATTCACCCCCGCCACCAACCAGTTCGCGTGGGCGCAGCGGGCCGGCGGGCCAGGCTATGACATTGCCACCGCGCTGGCCGTGAACGGCCCCGCCGTGTACGTAGCGGGCCATTTTGGCAGCCCCACGGTGGGCTTCGGTTCTACCACGCTGACCAATGCGGACGCGACGACGGGCACTTACGACGCGTTCGTGGCCAAGCTCGCGGACGCAGGGAGCTCGGGCGGCTTTGCCTGGGCGCAACGCGCCGGCGGCACCGACACCGATTTTGCCACCGCGCTGGCCGTGAACGGCCCCGCCGTGTACGTGGCCGGGGCCTTTGGCAGTCCCACGGCGGGCTTCGGGTCTGCCCTCCTGTCCAACGCAAGCATTTCTTACGACGCGTTCGTGGCCAAGCTCACGGACGCGGGCCCTACGGGCGACTTTGCCTGGGCGCAGCGGGCCGGCGGGCCTGGCTATGATTTTGCCAGCGCGCTGGCCGTGAACGGTTCCGGCGTGTACGTGGCCGGGGCCTTCGCCGGCCCCACGGCGAGCTTCGGTTCCACTACTTTGGCCAATGCGGGGGGGTACGACGCGTTCGTGGCCAAGCTCGCGGACGCGGGGAGCTCGGGCGGCTTTGCCTGGGCGCAAGGCGCCGGCGGCAGCGGCAACGATATTGCCCGCGCGCTGGCCATAGGCGGCCCCGCCGTGTACGTGGCGGGGGAGTTTGGCAGCCCCACGGCCAGCTTTGGCGCCACCTTCCTGACCAATGCGGGCGCCGGTACCGGCACCGCCGACGCGTTCGTGGGTAAGCTCGCGGACGCGGGGAACTCGGGCGGCTTTGCCTGGGCGCAAGGCGCCGGCGGCAGCGGCAACGATATTGCCCGCGCGCTGGCCATAGGTGGCCCCGCCATGTACGTAGCGGGCCATTTTGGCAGCCCCACGGCGGGCTTCGGTTCTACCACGCTGACCAATGCGGACGCGACGACAGGCACTTACGACGCGTTCGTGGCCAAGCTCGCGGACGCGGGGAGTTCGGGCGGCTTTGCCTGGGCGCAAGGCGCCGGCGGCAGCGGCAACGATTACGCCACCGCGCTGGCCGTGAACGGCCTCGCCGTGTACGTGGCGGGGGATGTGCAGAGTCCCACAGCGGGCTTCGGGACTATCCCCCTCGCCAATCCCAATCCCCCCGCTCCCCTCGGCTACCTGGCCGCCCTCACCGACGCCATCCTCACGGCCACCGCGGCCCGCCCCCACCGGCCCCCCGCCCAACTCTTTCCCAACCCCGCTCGGCGCACGGCCACCCTGCGCTTGCCCGCCGGGGCCGCGCCCGCGCCCCTTACCCTCACCGATGCCCGGGGACGGACCGTGCGCCACTGCCCCGCCCCGGCTGGATCCGAGGCCACGCTCGACCTGCGGGGCCTGCCCGCCGGGCTCTACTGGGTGCGCGGCGCCGGCCCGGCCCAGCGCCTGTTGGTGGAGTAGCGACCCCAGCTTGGATTATGGTGATAAATGTCTTGTCCTAAAATAGGTTGACCATCACTCTCGTTTTGGTAAACGAAATAAGGCCTAACTAAGCATATACATTAAATAGCAGGTTGTTTTAATGTCTGGTGTGCTGGGATGGGCAACTAATGAGGTCTAAATACAAGCAGACATTAAATACTGGTGCTACGTGATGTCTGCTCAGGAAGCCTTATATTTGCGCTCGCTCCAGGCCCCTTGATTCCCGCATACCCGTAGATGAGCTACCCCCTAAACCCCGACCGCAACACGCCTTGGAATGCTCTGCCGGAGATGCCCTTGGCACAGGAGCTAGTGGAAACCATCGAAATTCTGAGCCAGTTGGTAAAGTCCCGGGCCGCATTGGGGCGCCTGCAAGGCCGGAGCGCGGTGATTCCCAATCAAGGCTTGCTCATCAACAGCATCAGCCTGCAGGAAGCCAAGGCCTCCAGCGCCATCGAGAACATTTTCACCACCGACGACGAGCTCTACAAAGCCTACAGCGAGCAAGCCCCGGCGTCGGGCGAGGGTGCCCCCAAGGAAGTGCTGCGCTACCGCGAAGCCCTGTGGCACGGACACGAATACCTGCAGGACCGTCCGGCCTTTGACCTGGAGTACTTTCCGCAAATGTACCGGCAAATCACGCAGGCAACCGACGGGATTCGCCCGCCCGTTGCGCAGATTTACATCAAACAAGGCGGCTCCGGTCCCAATGCCGGCAAGGCGATCTATACGCCTCCCCGCGGGGCCGGCGTTCTCGAGGCGAAGCTGGCCAACCTGCTCGCCTTTATGAACGACGACGCGCGCTATCCCCTGGACCCGGTGCTGAAGATGGCTATTGGCCATTTTCAATTCGAAGCCATTCACCCGTTTCGCGACGGCAACGGGCGCACGGGCCGGGTGTTCAACATCCACTACCTGACCCAGAAGGGGCTGCTGGATTACCCCATTCTCTTCCTGAGTCGCTACATCATGGACCACAAGGCCGACTACTACGCCTTGCTGGCGGGGGTGTCGCAACGGGGCGACTGGAAGTCGTGGCTGCTGTACATGCTGCGGGCCGTGGAAAGCACCGCCAATCTGACCTACGATAAAATCAACGACCTGATGGCGGCCAAGGAGGCCATTCTGCAGGCCATCGTCGCGGACACGGCGATCGAGCGCCCCGAGCAGCTGGTCAACAGCCTCTTTACCCAACCGTTTACCAAAGTCAAGCACCTGACCGACGCTCATCTGTACGTGGAAAACACCGCCCGCAAGTACCTCAATCAGCTGGTGGACATGGGGGTGCTCGGCAAGAAGGTGATTTCCGGTCATCACTACTACCTGAATCTGGAGTTGAATCGCATTCTGAGCGAGTAACTGGGAAAACGAAAGTCTCTTCCTTCTGCTTTCTCGACCCTTTTCTTGAACGCGTGTCGCGAGCGAAATAGATGCTTTGTAGGGCCTAGACCCCGGGATTCGGGACAATTCCACGACGACTTGGCAGGCGTGACGTGATGCAGAAGGAGAAAGACGGTCGGCTAGCGTAGCGAAAGCAGCGAATGAACTAACTATGCTATCGGCTGGTCTTGGTGAGGACCAATTACTCGGTTTCGTCGTTTTGTTGGTTCCATTGATTGCGCTGAATGGCCTCTCCGACCAAGCACAGCGGTTGCTGGTCAACTTTGAATAGTCAGTTACTCAATCCGGCTGCACGTTAGCTGGTGGATTCATAATGGCTATCGTCGTCATCAGCATGAACAGCGTAAATAAGATACACGGGATGATGAGCACCCAACTCACCACACGCTGGGTGTTGGTTCCAGTACGCCCGAGTTTAAAAAGACGGTAACAGCCGGCCGCACCCAGTAAAAAGAACAAGCACGTGAAGGGGAAAAGGAGCCCGGCCATTTGAGGAACATTGCGTAGACATCGGGCTACGGTGCTGCCCAACTGTTAATCAAATGCGGTTTAAAAAGTAACCCAATTCGCTTAAGCAAAGTAGTTTGTGCTTGGTTTTTTAAACTGCTCCCTTTCTTAAACTGCTAAATTAATCGCCTTGCAGGTTGCGCCAGCGCTTGGAACGGCCATCCCTCGCCTTTACCGAGTTTAAGAAACTCGTCTACCGATCAAAGTTCACGAAACTGCGTTAGCGAATGAGTTTCGTAAACTCCGAATTATGAAAATTGGCTACGCCCGCGTCTCGACCCGCGACCAGAATTTAGAACTGCAGCTCGACGCTCTGACCCAGGCCGGCTGCGAACTCATCTACCAGGAAAAAGTCTCCGGCGCCCTCGCCGCCCGGGTTGAACTCGACAAGCTCTTGCTGCAGGTGCGCCCGGGCGACACGGTCTACATCTACAAGCTCGACCGGCTGGGCCGCTCGCTCAAGCATCTGCTCGACCTGGTGGCCGAGCTGCAGCGCCGGGACATCGGCCTGATTTCCCTGACCGATGCCATCAACACCCACTCGGCCCAGGGCCGGCTCGTGCTCAACTTGTTTGCCTCGCTGGCCGAGTTTGAACGCGAGCTCATCCGCGAGCGCACCCTGGCTGGACTGGCGGCCGCCCGCGCCCGGGGCCGCGTCGGCGGGCGCAAGCCGGGATTGTCTGAGGAGGCCCAGCGAACGGCTCGCGTGGCCGAGTTGCTCTACAAGGCCCAGGAACTGAGTGTCGACGACATGGCCCGCAGCCTGCGCATCTGCAAGGCCACCTTCTACAAGTACCTACACCACCGCGGCGTGTCCCTGCACGCCCGGCCCCTGCCCAGTCCGGTTGCCGGGGCTGTCTCGTGAGCAACCACCTACCGGTTGACGCCCGGGCAGGGCGTACCCAGTGGGATGCACCGTGCGGAGAGTAGCTCCAGGCGTTCCTGGGCAGCCACCGCACCTTACCGGTCAACGCATCCATCGGGTGAAGTTTCCAGGTATCTTTGCGTTCTCCCGTGTTTCCCTTGCTGTCATGAAGCTCCGCGACCGTTACCCCCAGCTGCAGGCCCCGGCCGTGGTCAAAGCCATCGTGCTACGCGCCGTGTACGCCTCCATGGCGCTGGAGAACCAGGCCGTGCCCTTGGCACGCTTGGAAGCGTTGTACGCGCAGACCGCGCCGGCCCCTTCCCCGCAGCCATGAGCACCGCCCGGGAACAGCAGAACGTGGAGTGGAAAGAGTCGTGGCGGGACGAATACCTCAAGTGGATTTGTGGTTTTGCCAACGCCCAAGGCGGGCGGATTTACGTCGGCAAAAACGACGACGGCCAAGTGGTGGGCTTGCCCAACATCCGCAAGGTGCTGGAAGATTTACCCAACCAGGTGCGCGATTTGATGGGCATCCTCGTGTAGGTCAACCGGCACGAGGAAGACGGATTGGAGTACCTGGAAATCGTCGTCGAGCCCTATCCTTACCCCATCAGCTACCGGGGACAGTACCACTACCGCAGTGGCAGCACGAAGCAGGAGCTCAAAGGCCCGGCCTTGAGCGCATTTCTGCTGCAAAAGCAAGGCAAACGCTGGGACGGCGTGCCGGTGCCGGGGGTCACGGCGGCCGATTTGTCGGCGAAGGCCTTTGACCTCTTCCGCCAACGCGCGGCCAAAAGCGGGCGCGTGGACGAGCAGGTCCTGCACGACCACAACGAGGCGCTGCTCGACAATCTCAACCTAGTGGAAGGCAACTACCTGAAGCGGGCCGCGGTGCTGCTGTTTCACCCGAGGCCTGAGAAGTTCATCACCGGGGCCTACGTCAAGATCGGCTTCTTTGCCACCGACGACGATTTGCGCTACCAAGACGAAGTGCACGGGCCGCTGCTGCAGCAGGTCGAGCGCACGCTGGATTTGCTGCAGACCAAGTACACCAAGGCCCAAGTGCGATACGAAGGCGCCAGCCGCCTGGAAGAACCTCCGTTTCCCGCTGCTGCCCTGCGCGAGGCCCTGCTCAATGCGTTGGCCCACAAAGACTACAGCGGCGGCACGCCCGTGCAGATTAGTGTCTACGAGCACCGATTGCAGTTCTGGAACGAAGGCGACCTGCCCGACAGCTGGACGGTGGAGAACCTGTTGCGCAAGCACCCCTCAAAACCCTTCAATCCGGACGTGGCCAACACCCTCTTCCGCGCCGGCTACATTGAATCATGGGGCCGCGGCACCCTGAAGATCCTCAGCGAGTGCCGCGCCGTCCACCTGCCGGCCCCGCGCTTCTACTTCGAGGCCTCGGGTTTCGTGGTGGCCTTCGCCGAGTACTCCTCGGCCTACTGGCAGCAACAAGGCGTGCGCGCGGAACTGATTCCGGTACTGCTCTACACGGGGCAACACGGTAGTATTACCAATACGTTGGTACAGCAGCAACTGGGCGTGAGCAAGCCCACGGCCACGCGCTACTTGGGCGAGTTGGAAAAGAGCGGCTACCTGCAGAAAACCGGGACCCGCGGAGCCGGAACAGAGTACCGGTTGATTGGCTCATGATTGGCTCACCACCAGATGGCGCTCAACGGCAATTGGCTGAATGGACGCTGTAAAGGCGTGTTTTCCGATAGGTGAATTGGCTCACGATTGGCTCACGTGATCGAATCGACTTATCTTTTGAGGTGTCGATCTGGGGTTCTATTATAACGAGCGTAATTTGTTGACACCTTAGCTGGAGCTATGTTTGGTCTGTTTTGTATGCGTCGGTTCTTCTGCCTGCTATGCTTGCTCGGCGGGCCTTCCTTCGGGTCCTGGGCCCAACGGGCGCTGCTGAAACCGGCCAATACCCCCCGCGACCTGGTGCGCGACTCCGTCAACCGGTTTGCCTGGCAGGTAAGCCGGCAAGCCACGAGCGTGTTTTACGTCGTGCGCTACCACGACACCGGGTACTACAACGAAAACGCCCAGGTGGGCACGGTCGTGTGGAAAGCCGCGGGCCGGTGCTACGCCCGCGTGTTCCGCCCCGGGGAGGCGGGGGCCGAGCCTACCCCGCGGTTGCCGCTGGACACGTTGTTCGCGATCTACCAGCAGCACCGGCTTTCCCAGCTCTCGGACCAAGTGCCCCCGGCAAAGGACGGGGCCCTGCAGGGGCCGGCTTACAACGTGGACCTGATCGTACGCGACGCCAAGGGCATACACACGGAAGGCTTCAACGTGCGGGCGCCGGCTCGGCATACTGAAGCGCTCGTGCCGGGCTCAAAAACGAAGTACGTCTACGATCCGCGGTGCGCGTGGCTCGACTTGTGGGAAGAAGTGCTGCCGTAGGCCGCGCAGTATCGAAGAAGCGCATTGCCGAGCTGGTAGGAAAAGTAGCGTTGACTCCGGAAATCTAACTAGGTCCCGTGTGGCTTTCTGTTCCTTTAAACAGCGCAATGCCGTTCACTGAAACGGTGCTGCCGTGAACAAGAGGCTAGTAAGTAGACCATCATGCTGGCCATTTGACATCAATAATGAGCTTTTTCGATTTCTTTAAATCCCCTCCGCTCTTGGAAGACCCTTTCTTTGGCCCGCTGCGGTTTATGAAAGGCACCACGGCCAACTACTACTATGAGGGATCGGGAGTGTTTGCCCCCACGGGCCAGACCATTGAGTATTTTATCGACTCGGATGAGAATGGCCCCTCTGAGGCGCAACGCGAATTCTACCGCCACCTTCAGATGGAGTTCAACACTTATGTTACGCAGATCAAGCCCCTGATCATCGACGAGTTTCGCAACTGACGACCGGACTTTGCCATCCAGGATTTTGGGCAAGAGTTCACCCTGTTGTGCGTCACGATTCCACAGCTTGATACCGCTCCGGTAGAATGGAATTTGTCCTTCAGCACCATCCATGACCTAGATCATGACATCACTATTTCCTTCCAGGATGAGCACGCGGTCCATATCCTAATTGATGGGTAAAGGCTAGTTCAAGAAAAGGGTCCTAGCTTGAACGCGCGCTGTTCGAAATAAGAAGCATTATTCCATGACTACCTACCATTCATTGCAAATTGCTCCAGCAGCGCAGAATCTTCATGTTTAAACCTGGAACTTCCGTTACGCTCATGGTGGCTTGGCCAGCGCACCGCCTTCCCGCAGGGTTTGTCTGCGAGGTGGTAAATGTGCTGGACGGCGGAGAAGCATACGAAGTGAGCGCATGGGGCTTCTTTGACGGTTTACAGCATCCGCCTCGTACGATTGTCGGCCGGTTCTTAGCAAGTGAAATGAGAGAGACGACTTTCCATCGACTGGGCTTGTAGTTAGAGGTGCATCGCTTAAGTCTAACGAAACGGTGATTCGGCGAAACAAGCCTATTTTGTGGCCCCTTACATGATTTGAATGGACGACCTGCGCCCCTTACTCTTGCCGTTACCCCTTACGCACCAGGCGGTGTTCGCTGCCTTGACCTGTGAGCGCTTGCTCCCGTCGGTAGAGCGGTTTGACCAAGCGGAAACGGAGAAAGGAGCGCCCATCTTTCGCTCGGTCATCGCGGCCCTGTGTGCGTTTGGGGTGCAGGAAGCCATTGCGCCGGACCAATGGGCGCACTTGCAGGCGCAGTTGGAGGTGTTTTGGCCAGATTTGGACGAGAGCACCAACCCGTTTGCCTCCTATGCCTTTGACGCCTGCGTGGCCTTGGGCGAAGCCTTAGCGCTGGTGCAGGATGGAGAGGCAGAACATGCCTTGCAGTGCGCCACAGCGGCCCGGGACACAGTGGATATGTACGTGCAGGACGTAACGGGCGTGGAACTGCCCTTGGAAGCATTGAATGCCTTCGTTGACGCCACGCCAGAAATGCAACGCGAAGTCGCGCGGCAGCTCGCCTTAGCACAGGCCTTGGCGACAGAGCGCCCGCTAACGGCCGCCGCGGTCGAGCAGCTGCGTGCCCAAGGTGGGAACGAGCCGTTAATAGACTTGACTGTACTATAGCCTAATCGTCTACAAAAACGGTCGTGGCTGTTGCAGAAGTGCTAGCCGGCAAGTTGCTGAATTCGTAGCAAGAGGATGCAAGGCAGGAAAGATTTCACCGACAAGGTCGTGACTCGTTTTCGGCTCTCCGAACGGGTTCCGACTCATAACCTGTACCGGCGGCTGGCCGAGCTGGTCGACTGGCGTTTTCTTTACGAAGAGACCAAAGCGCTCTACAGTCACACGGGCCAGCCCTCGCTCGACCCGGTGGTGTTTTTCAAGCTCGTGCTCGTGGGCCGGCTGGAAAACCTGATCAGTGACCGGCGCTTGGTCGAGCACTGTGCCCTGCGGCTCGATATCCTCTTTTTCCTGGGCTACGAAGTGGATGAGGAGTTGCCTTGGCACTCGACCGTGAGCCGCACCCGCCAGCTATTTCCAGCCGCCGTATTTGAGCGCCTGTTTGACCACGTCTTTGCCCAGTGCGTAGCCCAGGGGCTAGTGGCCGGCGACACGCAAGCCGTCGACTCCGCCCCGGTCAAGGCCAATGCCTCGCTGGAAGCGGTGCTGGAAAAGGGGCAGGTGAGCGCCCGCGGCCCGTTGCTGGTCACAGGTGAGCTGGTGGCCACGGCGCCTGCGGCTCACCTGGTAACGGCCCCGGCGCACCAGCTGCGGAATCTGGCCACGGCCCAGGCTCGGCGACAGGGCACGCAATCGGGCGCCTTGGGCGCACAGCATGACAAAGCCCGATTGCTGAGCAACAAGACCCATTATAGCCCCACCGACCCGGATGCGCGCATTTCCATTAAGCCCGGCAAAGCCCGGGCGCTCAATTACCTCTGCAGCCTAGCCGTGGACACGGCCCACGGCGTGATCAGCCACGTGCAGGCTGATTTCGCCGATAGCCGCGATAGCCTGCACTTACCCCGCCTGCTCACTGGGCTGCAGCAGCGGTTACGAGCGCAGCAGCTGCGCATGCATGAGCTGCTGGCCGACGCGGGCTACGCCAACGGCTTGAATTACGCCCTGCTCGAAGCCCAGCAGGTCACGGCCTGGATTCCGGTCTTTGGCCAATACAAGGCCACTATCGAAGGCTTTACCTACGATGCTGAGCAGGACGTTTACCACTGCCGGGCGGGCAAGGCGCTGCCGTTTCGCAAGTGCGATATGACGGCCGACGGCACCGGGCTAAAAATCTACTGGGCCACCTGCTCGGACTGCCAGCAGTGCCCGCTCAAGTCTACCTGCATACCCGGGGCCAAGCGCAAGCAGCTCACCCGCACGCTCTACGACGCACCCTACCGCCGGGCTTGGCAGCGCCAGCAAAGCCGACAGGGACAGCGCATGCGCCGGGTGCGCCAAGGCACCGTCGAGCCCGTCTTCGGCAATCTGATCCAGCACTACGGCCTGCGCCGGATGAACGTGCGTGGCCAGGCCGGGGCCCACAAAACCATGCTGCTCACAGCCGTGGCCTACAACCTGAAAAAGCTGCTCAAGCACCGTGTCAACCGGCAAGTGAGCCTGGCCATGGCCCTGCCACAGCCGATATTAGCCCTTATTAGGCGCTCGCAGGGCCCAACTGGCCGACCTTGACGCACAGATGAGACCTCGGACAGCAGCTGGCAGGAAAAAGAGGGTAACGAAACGAGTTCTGCAACAGCCACGGTCCGAATGGTGAAATGAGGGATTACACTTCCACGCGCCGGCCCTGTTCGTCGAAGCACTCCGCCAAGCGGTGGGCCTCGGCGACGAGCATCACGTCGAACCCCGCCCACTCATGGACCACAGTGCCCTCGGCCGTCGTGCGCTGCACGGCGTGGGTGTGCAAATCGATGGACAACCAGGGCCCCGTGTTATACCCAGCCAGGTACAAGCGCCCAGGCGTGGGCCCGCCACGGCGGTAACGGTTGAGGTCATCCACGTGAAACGGTTGCCACGCGGCGTCGCCGGTGCGCTCATAACTGTGGCGTAGGCCGTGAATGGCTAGGCTGGTGGAGAAGAGGTTCAGGCCGTTGTGGTGGGTGTAAAACGTGCGCAGTACCGGTGGCAAAGCCCCGCCCAGCGCCTGCTCCCAGGCGGTTAGTTCGGCATCCTTAAGCGGGGCAAACAGCTGGTGCAGCCATGCTTCGGGCGCGACGTGCGGCACGTGGCCCACCAGTTCCGTGCCGTTGGACAAAACGCGGTGCCCAAAGGATTTGGCTCGGTTGGTGACGGCGTATACCGCTTGCAAATACGCAGGAGTCATATGCAGAGAATAAGGCGAGCGCGTCGGGCAAACAACGCCGCGCGCAGCCAAAGGTAGGTCGCGGGCAGTCCGGGAGAAATCCCTCGCACCTCAGTTCAAGAAAACGGTCGGAAAGGCAAGACGAGGCTTATCGGATACGCGGTACTGGTATTTAGGTGCAGAAGTACAGCAGGCAATAGAAGCGCAGAACCGGACGTTCAGGCCGCGCAAACCAACACCAATCAGTTTTTTATGCACCGTATTTCCCTCTCCATCCTCCTCACAACGACTGCTTCCGTAGCCGCAGCCCAAACGGTACGTTTTGGCGTTAAAGCGGGCCCTTCCTACACCAAATTCAGGGGAGTGGACCCCGAACAGCTTAGCTCCGCGAGCAATGCTTACCGCTTGGGTTTCCATGCCGGCGTGCTGGCCGAGGTGAAAGTGACCGATAAGTTCTCCGTGCAGCCGGAATTGTTGTATTCGCAGAAAGGGGCCAAGAATAAGTTGGTGAACGAGATATATACTGTATTCTCCTACCTGGATTTGCCTATTATGGTCAAAGCGCGGCTGGGCGAAACCGGGGTTTTCCTCGAAGGCGGTCCTCAGTTTGGCTATTTGTTCCGGGCTACCTCCACCTTTATGGATAACTCCTATAAGGTGCGTGACAGCTACGAAAAAGTTGATGTGGGGTACGCCGCCGGCCTAGGCTATCAGTTGGCCAGTGGCCCACTCCTCGGCTTTCGCTTCAATGGCGGCCTTACTCGCCTCAATCAACCAATTATTTCGGGTGGCCAAATAAGGGCCACGGAAAACATGTGGAACAACGCGTTTCAACTGTATGCTGGCTACGTGTTGGGAAGCAAGTAGGGTACGCTAGCCAACTGGATGGTCCTCCACCGGTTGCTGCAGAAACCTACAGCGGAGCACTAGACAGGGAATTAAAGAAAGACTTTCTGCTAGCTTCTGTGTTTACGCAAACGGTCTAAATCCCGACCATTCTGACAAAGGAGGGTATTAAACAACGTGCTGCTGGGCAATCTGGAGCACGTTGTTTACCCATGCGTAGCCGTCTACCCGAGCAAGCTTTTGGAGCAGTTCCGGGGGGAGATGGTGCGGGCCAAGCAAGGCGCCGGCGATTTGGCCCGCCAGTGAAGCATTAGTGTCGGTATCGCCCCCCGCTGCGATGATGGCTGCGAACGTCTGGTTGAGCCCCAAACGCGGCACCTGCGCCGCGCAGAACAAGGCAAATGGCACTGAATCCACCACGTACCCACTCGTACCCAGCTGAGCCACGTCGGCAATGGCAGGAGAGCCCGGCAAGGCTTGTATTTCCAGGAGCCGGTCCCGCAACCGCGTGTCCGGGAGTTGCGGCACCAGTAGGTCAAGCAGCGATTCCGGGCCCGTCCACTGTTTGGAAAGCACCGCCCGCAGGGCTAACACTACGGCCAAGGCGCCCACGTACGCGTCAACGTGGCGGTGGGTAATGTGGCAGAAGTCGTGGAGCTCGGCGCGGTCGTACTCCGGCCAGAAGGCAAACGGGGCGATACGCATCGCCGCGCCGTTGCCCGCCCCGTATTCGCCTTCGCGCCCCACGCGGCTCCAGTGCCCGCCGGCCTGCAACTCCCGCAGGGCTTTTAAGGTGCTTGCTCCCAACCCGGTTAGCCTGCCTTGGGCATAGGCCGCCACCAAGTGGTTGGCGAGCGTTGCCGGCGCCAGACGCGGCCCCTGGCACAGGGCTTCCAACGTAACCAGAGTCAACTGGGTATCGTCCGTCAACTGCCACACGGGTCGCCGGGTAGGCGGGGGCTGCAGATAAAAGGTCGTCGGATCCGGCCCTTTGGGCAGGTTTTCGAAACCACTGCCCCAAGCGTCCCCAATGGCGCCGGCCAAGACACAGCCTGCTAATCGTTCCGGTGTGGTCATACCCAAAGGTGGTGAGGAATCCACCCACATTTACGGCCGCAGGTAGCTACGAACGGAGTTCATTCAAACGGTCCGAGTAGCAAAACGAGCATTATTCTGCCTTAGGCAGCACGGCAAGTAGCAGCCCGTGCCCGACGATGCGCCCGGGGTGCCCAAAGGAAAAGGCGCGGCCCACCAGGTCTTTCGACACCCGCCCCGCCGGGTCGAGGGCCAGTACGCGCACCTCGACACGGGCTTGCCCGTACGTGACGTGTTGAAACTCGCACGGCATGCAGCAGGCGGGGACGTCCCCCTCGGCCCACACCGACGTGCGGAGCCCGGGGCGAAGTGTAACTTCTGGCAAGAGCCAGGTGTACGCAAACACCAGCTCTTTCGTGTCGGGGTCGTTCATGGCACGGGCAGGGAGCAGGGAAAGGCAACAAAGGAACTACGGGCCGCGCATGCGCCGTGCTAGTTTGAGAAAACGGTGATTCGGCGAAACGAGCGTTTGTGCGGTTACGGTTCTGCTCGGAGCACGAGTTCCGTTACGCTTTGCTCGTACCACTCGCCGACTGGGGGCAAACCCATCATTAAACGCGGACCCGGTTCCAGCCCCCGAAAAGCACAGATGGTCTTCCAGCCGTGCGGGATTTCGTCCATGGGGTGGTCGTACTGCTGGCTGATGGCCACCAAGCGGTAGTGTTCCGTCACTTCCTGCCCGTTCGCCCCCAGGCCCATGGTCCGGAACGTGGTTCCGAGGGGAATGTCGTGTTCCTGGCGCATCACGAAGGCGAAGACCACGTGCGGGTCCTCTCGAAATGGCCGCGTCAAATTGGGAAATGCCCTTAGAACGTTTGGCGCAACCCGCCCCCGGAGAATCAGTTCAAGCATCGAGCAAGGTAGCGGACGACTTGTGTTCATCTAAATGGTCCAAATCGCTCAAAGGAGCGTTTAAGATTGGGCCTGACCCTTCAACCACTCTAGCTCCTCTTGTGCGACCTTTGGATGTATCGTGCTCATAGCATGGCTCTCAATTATTTTCATGCACAGCTGCCGGGTTGGCCCATCAGGGCAATGGTGCTCAACAAGTAGATGAGCAGCCCATAGATTGATGCTATAGTGGCCTTCTTGTAAAAAGCCGACAAATGCTTCCATTTGGTTGGCCGCAGTGAGGCCGCGAAATAGGGCAACAAGGGCTTGTTTCGCGGTTTCTGCGCCGGGGCCAGAGGGCGTAATACCTTGGAAAAAATTCTCCCGGCACTGCATCAGAAAGGAATCGGTCAAACGTTGCATTGTTCTGGTTGTCTGAAAAGCTGTCCAGCTAAAGGGTCGGAAAGGCAAAGGAGCGCTCGTCTTCCAGTGTAAGGTATCTTGGCCCATGCACAATCCATTCGAGTTGCTGGTGACCTATGCTGACTACCGGGAAGGCTTTGTCGCCGAGGTGTGGCTGAATAACATCCACATTGCCGAGGTTTACGAGGACGCGCAGGGGGACAAGCGGGTCGAACTATATTTCATGCAAAAGCAGGACCTATCGTTGCCTTTGGAAGCCCTACAAGAGACGTTGCAACGGGCGAAGGAAACGCTGTGGCCGACGGTCCGGCCCGAGTAAGGCCAGCCTTATATGGCGTGGGGTGCTTTGACTTTGTTCACAAAAACGGTACTGTTGTGAACGTGCTCTGTTTAGTTGAAGGAGCCAAAAAATAAGACAATGTTCACCTAATCTACCTGCCCGCGCGGATACTTTAGCCCCATGAAAAAAATCCCTGGTTTGCTAAGCATAAGTCTTAGGGCTGTTACCCTGCGCTCTTTTTTCGCCCTTTGTTGGCTCCTCGCTGCGGGAGACCCGGCCGCAGGCCAGCAACTGCGGGCCGGGTACGTCGTCACGACGGCAGGCGACAGCCTGCGCGGGGCAATCCATGTGGGTGGGCAGCCCCTGGACCGGCAGCGGCTGGTGCGGTTCGTACCCTTGGCCGGCACCAGCCGCCGGCACCTGGGGCCGACCCACGTCCGGGCCTATGGCTACGTGCTAGACCCGGACACGGTCCGCTACGTGGCCTTTTTCCTGTCCTCAGGCCCCGTAGGAACCGATGGCCTGTTTCTCAAACAAGTCGTGGACGGCCCCGTGCAGCTCTACGAACGCTACGCGGCCAATACCGCGCAGCGGGGGACGGCCATCACCCGCCGCGAATGGCTCGTGCGCCGTGGCGACCAGCCGCCGGTCAACACGTATTGGTGGAAGTTCGAAACAGATGCCGCGGCGTTCTTCCGCGGCTGCCCCGCCCTCCAGGCCGACCTGCAGGCCGGGCGCTACCAGCCGCGTGACTTGGAGCGCATCGTGCGCGCCTACAACGCGTGCGGAACGGCGCCCACGAGCCCCAGGCGCACTGGAGAGCACTAGTACAACGAAACGGTGGCAAGGTAAACGCGCTCCGTTCAGTTGAAGGAGCCTTACATATCCAACGAGTGATCCGTGGTGTCGGGTAGTATTGGGGTTTGCTGGTCTTTGGCCTTCAAATAGGTCCGGACGCGCCGCTGGAGCTGGTCGTTTAACACCAGCACCTCCTCGGAACTGTATTCCACGGTGTAGCGCCCTTTTCCGTTTTCTAAATCTCCGTTGGGCAAGAGCCTCCAGGTGTGGCGCTCTAACTCGCCCGCGCTGGTGCGGATTCCCTTGCGGTCAATGGTAAAGCCATGGTAAGTGCCGTTGGCCCGGTAGCAAATGCCCACGTATTTTAGGATGGGGTAGTCGGTGACCAACGTCCAGTATTTTTCGTTGCCGCCGGTCAAATGGTGTACCACTTCTGAGCCAGGATCCGGGTTACACGCGAGCAACCAGACTGGTAAGAGTAATAAGACACGCTTGGTAGTCATTTGATTGGCTCCGGTGGTAAAGACTTTTCATGGATTACGGACGTGGCAAGGTAATTCCGCGAACACGAGTAATTGTGATGCGTTCAAGAAAACGGTAATTCGGCGAAACGAGGGTCATAATGACTTTGGCAGTGCTTACATGAGGGGCCAGGTTTCCAAGGTGGGGTGGACGTGCAGCTGCTGCGCGATTGCCAGCGAACAGCCCAGCGCCAGCTCTTGGTCCTCCCCCTGGTAGAGGCACCACGTTCGGTTCGCAGCAAACGTGTAAGTGGGCCAACGGCGCTCCTGCTGGTACAAGTCAACTACGTTCCCGGCTTGCCCTTGCTCCAGCCAATCGGTAGGCAGACCCTGCACGTCCCAGTGGTACGCGCCTTCGGCCACCGACCCAAAAAAGTACGTGTCCGTCTGCGGGTCCAATACCTCGACCAACTGCTGCGCGAACGCCACTTCCAGGGCCAAGCTGCTGCCCAAGTGCGGGGGCCAGCCACCATAGGCGCGGGAGATGGCCTCGTTGCCAAAAGCAGGAGTAAAGGCCACGTCCAGTTCGGCCGCCACTTGGCGGTAGGTTATCGGAGTTAAGCGGTCCGGAGCTGGTTGGCCGTGGTGGATGCCATGCGTGTTCCAAAACGCTACGCGGGTGTTAAGTTGCTCCACCGTGCGGGCCTGGAACGAATAGGTGGCCACTGGAATGGAACGGTCAATGCCCAGGGGAGGCAACAGCTTCAGGTACGCCGCGAAGCCCAGCGGCAACCCTGAGACGGCGGGCACGTCGTCGGTCAACGGCAACCAGTCGAGCGGAGAGCGGTCGGAAACGGGGTATCGGCTCATGTCGGCCACAGTGGCAAGGAGGAAGTAAGTACCGCTCGTAAAAGTATGAGCACTCGTTCAGCGAAACGGTCGGAAAGCGAAACGAGGGTAAGTTTAATTCAGTAGTCGGACGATGCTGCTAGTACTTTAGGCGCATGAAACAATTGAAAGGGGGCTTTCTAGGAACTGTTTTGCTGCTCACTGCCTGCTCCGGCCCGCAAGAGGCGAAAACTGACACCCAGGCGCCATCCTCATCCATCCCGCCGGCTGTTAGCCCCAGTGGGTCGCCCGCAGCGACCGTGCGAGCTTTTTTGAAGTGGTACCTGCAGCACCAATCCCCGCTCAACTCCCTGCCGGTGGTTCCGGCCCGAATGGACGAGGACACGACCCAAGTGTATTCGGTTGACTTTCACGCGGTCGAGGACTACGTGCGCCTGTTGCAGAGTAGCGGCACCGTATCGCCCGTTTATCTGCAAGCGCACCGGCGTTATTTTCAGCAATGCGCGGATTCGTTACGCGCCCACCCGCAGACCGATGGCTTCGTTACTGGGCTGGATTACGACCACATCCTCTACACCCAGGCCGGAGACATCCAAACCCAACTCGTCCTCCGAAGCCAGCCCACCCGCGTAACGGTTGGCGCCGACACGGCCCAAGTGGTATACCGCTTCACCGAGCAGCAGATGAGCGAGGGGCCCAACCTAGCCTTTAGCTTGGCGGTAGAACAAGGACGGTGGATGATTACGGCCGTGCGCCCCCTTGAGTAAGCACTAATGAGTTCAAGAAAACGGTAATTGAGGCAAATCAGCCTTTCTTAGATACTGTATTTTCGTTCCTGCGCATATTCTACCTTTAGGCGTATGAAATATAACGTCCTTGTCCCGTTGGGCATCCTGCTGTTGACAAGCTGCGATAAACGTACGCCGGCACCACCGACCCTAGTCGGCGTGTGGAATCTGGAATCCATCCACTACCTGACCGATTACCAAGACGGCAGTCCCACAAGAGAACGGACATATGTGGCCCCCAGCGGCAGCGAGCAGCAGGAATTTACCGCCGATGGCCGAGTGTTTGTTCAACTCCCGGGAGCCGCCACGGGCTCATTTCACCCGTACCGCTTCGACGGCACCACCGTCGTGGTTTCCTTAAGCGCCTTTGACCTCACGTGGACTGTGCAGGAATTAAAAGCGCAGCGCTTGGTCTACAAGGAGATTTACGAAATACCCGGTAGTTCCGGTCAGTTAACGCAGACATTTACCTACAGCCGATAAAGACAGACGAAGCCATTCAGAAACGGCTTACAACCGACGGGTTAGACAAGTTGATAACGTCTACTAAAACGGTCCGAATACCAAAAGGAGCGTTATTTTATGAGATGAAGCAACTGCTTTTTGTCTGGATGTGTCTGGCGTGGTGCTGGGATGCCGTGGCCCAATCCGCTGGCCCGTTGCCCTTGCGGCCCGCGTTCATCAATGTGAATGCGGCGGCCCACGGCCTCCCGGGGTATGACACGGTGGCCCGCCCCGGGGTACAGCAAATTCCCGGGCGCCTGGCCTACGTGGGACCGTACCGGGTGTGGGTGTCGGGGGCCGGCGAGGTGGCCACGCATGCCGTGGCGGACCGGAATGCGCCGCACTTCGTGTATTCCCCCAGTAGCGCGTTTGGCTTTGCGGACTTTGCACGCTGCTCCAGCGTGCATGGCAACAAACTCGTGTTCGTCAGCATCACCGACGGCTACTTGCAACCCCGGCGGTACCGAGTGGTGGAGATGTCGCTGGACCGCCAGGCCGTGGTCCGCCATTACCGCAGCCGCTTGCCCGTCTGCGCCACCTACTCCGCGGACGGCACCCACATCGTGGTGGAAGCGCAGGGCCGCCAACAGAGGGTGCCTTCCGCATATTAGATGCCCTTCGCCAAACCCATGCGGCGACCCGATTACTCGAGTTCCGCTTCCTGCCCATTGAGTCTACTTTAACGGTCCGAAGCTAAACGGTCCCGGTCCCGGTACCGTTGCTTATGGGAAGAGCGCGATACGGTGTTCAATCAACTCGTACAGGCGCTGCACGATGCGCGGGCGCATCGCCTCAAACGCAGCACTGGCCGCCTCAAATTCCGGCGTAGGGCTGTAGCTTCCCGTGCGGGCCAGTTGGCGGCGACGGGGCTCAGCTTGCACCTGTTCGAGCGCGGCTACAGACAGCAGGGCTTGGCTGACCTGTGGGAGCGCCAACAGCTGGTCGACGTACGCGAGCACCGGCTCGAGGTAAAAATACACGGCTGCTTCCAAGCTTTCCCAGTCTTCGTAGGCCAGCCACTCGCTCACCACCAGCACACAGGCTACGGGGGGCGGCAACAACTGGGCGGCCTCGAAGTCGAGCCAGTACGTGCGGGGCACTTGGTGCGCCTGCTCCACCGCGTCGGCCACCCGGCGCACGGCATCGTCGGGTACGGGATACCGCCGCAGGATGCGCTGCGTGAGCGAGTGTCGGGCCTGCTCCAGCTGCTGCAAGGTGCGCGGTACATCATAGCCCGCTCGTTCCAACGCGTGGCGCGCCGCGGCATCGGGCACCTGTGCTTGGTGGGCCACCAGCCGCGTGAGTTCCTGCTGAAACAGGGATTCGGCGGCTGCCACATCGCCGTTGGTTTGCTGTAACAGCACCAGCCCGTGGCGCACGCCAATGGGGGTGCGTTGGCGCAGGGCGTGCAATTCCTCTTGGTAAGCTCCCATAGTAGTGCTAGCCCGCTAAGTTTAAGATAGGCTGTTCAATAAAACGGTCCGAACCTCAGAAGCGAAAGAACGGATGGACTGGAAGCGTAATGGCACCCGGTTGGACTTCTGACCGGCTACTGTCAGCTGTTGCCTAAGCGTTCTTGCTCCTCTCGTACCAACTGCTGCAGCTCTTCTTCCGACGGCAGGTTCATCTGGTATTTGCTCACAAACAGTTGCTCGGCCATGCCCGTTGTCGCATAGCGCACGAGAGTGTCGTTCTTCTGGGCACACAGAATGAGCCCCACCGGCGGATTGTCGCCTTCGGTCATCTCCTGCTCCCGGTAGTAGTTCAGGTACACGTTCATCTGCCCCGCATCGGCATGGCTGAACGCCCCGATCTTCAGGTCCACCAGCATGTGGCACTTCAGAATGCGGTGATAAAAGACTAAGTCAATGAAGTAGTGCGCGTTGTCGAAGGTGATGCGCTTTTGCCGGGCCTCAAAACAGAAGCCCCGACCCAGTTCTACCAGAAACGTCTGCAGGTGCGCAATAATCGCCGCCTCCAGGTCGCTCTCGCTGTAGCTGGCCCGTTCCTCCAGACCTAAAAATTCCAACACGTAGGGGTTTTTCACCACATCGGCCACCGCCAGCGGCTGCGTGCCGGCGTGGCCGGCCAGCACCGCCGCCTTATCGGTAGAGAGCCCCGTGCGCTCGTATAGCGCCGACTCAATGGCGCGCTTCAACTCCCGCACCGACCAGCTGTTTTAACCGCCTGCACCTCATAGAACGCCCGTTGCACCGGCCGGTCCAGGGCCAGCAACTCCAGAAAATGTGAAAAGCTCAGCCGGTTCAGCAGCAACTCCGGTGCCAGGCCCGGCAGGGCGTGCGGGCCGCTGGCCAGGGCCGACGCGGCCGTTGGGAAGGGCTTGGACGCATTCAATAGACCAGCTTGTTGCAATTCCGCAGACACGGTCTGCAAAATCAGGGGGTAGGCCCGGTAAAACTCACGGCACTGGTAAAGTCGCCGTTCTGCGAGCCCTTTGACGCCGTGCAGCTGCCGCGCCAGCTCCGACAGCAGCCGCCCGCTGCGTTTGCGCGTGCAGCTGCCCAATCTGTTCTGCTAGCAGCGAAAGCGTGCGTTCTTCCATCGGGACCAAGTTACGCTTGTCCAGTGAGTCGACCGCAAGGCATGCACCTACAAAAAAGCGGATTATCTAGCGAAAAGTTGGCCCTGGCTATTGTTCACTTAAAGGGTCCGAACCTATACCAGGGCCTAATCTGCCCCATAATCGTTGTTGAGACAACGCAAGCTTTTCACCGACACCTCGACCAACTGGCCCTGTGCATTCACCCCCCACGCGCGCCGCGGATAGGGCAGGTAGCGCTTATCAGCGGCCGGCACCCACTTATACAAAACAAAGTACTGGCGGGGCTTGCCCGTAGCCGTCGAGCAGTAGGTGATGTGCACCTCGCGCCCAGGCACCGCTGTGCGCACATGCACCGTGTCGATAATCTCAAACCGGGCCCGGTCCGTGCGGGCGGACAGGCGCTTTTCGAAGGCGAGCACGAGCTGGCCATTGCGGCATTCGGCCTGCGTCTTGGCGTAGCACGCGAGTGAATTGCCACTTTCTTCGAGCAGGGCGCCCTGGCAGGAGAAATAACCCGGCAGCACGATGCGCGGCGGGCGGGCTGCCCCGGAGTTGAGGTAGAATAGGATCAGCAGAAACAGCACGCGCATGGGATGATCTGATAAAAGGGAGCGTACAAGACGTCGTTGTACAAGGTAAGCGCCCGAATATAAAGCCTCGCGATCATCCTCCCCTTAGTTCAAATTAGCAGTTGGAATCGCTAAAACGAGGGTCTTCCTTCGGGTGCGCTGGTTTGGAACCGCCTTGGGCGAGAACAATCCGCTCGGAGTAACGCTGGAGGCATATCGTCTGCTTGAGCACGCTTCTCTATTCCACCGCTAGTTCTTCATTCCACTACTAGGCGCAGGGTGCGCGTGGCACTTTTCGTGGTGGCCCGAAGCAGGTACAAGCCGGGAGTGAGGTCTGTTAGTACGATTTCAGGAGAGGCAGCGGTGTGCACCAAGCGGCCCTGCGTATCAAACACCTGCACCTCGACCTCTTTTGTCGGCAGGCCCCGCAATTGTACTCGGCGCTGGGCAGGATTAGGAACGAGTTGCCAGCTACCCGCGGCGGTAGTGGCCACCGTTGTCAAGGGCGTGCCGCCCGAAGGAATGTAGAGCGGCGTGGGATTGGCTACGGGCTGCGCTAACTGGCCACTGCTGTTCCAGCCCCAGGCCCACAGCAGGTTGTCAGCACGAATGGCCAGCATGTGGCTTCCCCCCGTGGCCACCCGCTGCCAGGTGGCCCCGGTGCCGACCTGCACGGGGACATTCTGCGTGGCCGTGGTGCCGTTGCCGAGTTGGCCAACGTTGTTGTTGCCCCAGGTCCAGAGCGTGCCATCGGTCCGCAGGGCGGCCGACACATAGCCGGCCGCCTGCACGCTTTGCCAGGTCGATGACGTCCCAATCTGCAAGGGGGCCTGCTGGGAAGTAAACGTTCGGTTGCCCAATTGTCCGAAGCTGTTATCGCCCCAGGCCCAGAGCGTGCCGTTGGCGCGAACGGCCAGGGTGAATTGGGAGCCCACGGCGACGTTGCGCCAAGTAGTGGCCGTCCCGATTTGCACGGGGTTGGATTGGTCGGCCGTGGTGCCGTTGCCCAGTTGGCCGTCGGAGTTGCTGCCCCAGGCCCAGAGCGTGCCGTCGGTGCGAACGGCCATAGTATGGCTCCCGCCTGCCCCTGCGCTTTGCCAGTTGGTGTCCGTGCCGACCTGCATCGGCGCATTTTGGGCAGGCAACGCACCGATACCCAGCTGGCCAGAGTTGTTGCTTCCCCAGGCCCAGAGCGTGCCGTCGGTGCGCAGGGCTACCACGTGGCGGCCACCGGCGCTCACACGCTGCCAGGTGCTGGCTGTTCCAATCTGGACGGGGGCGCGCTGATTCTCCCTCGTTCCGTTTCCGAGCTGGCCTTCCGTGTTCTCGCCCCATCCCCACAGGGTGCCGTCGGCGCGAATGGCCAGGGTGAAGCGGCCTCCCGCGCTCACGCTTTGCCAGGTAGCGGCGCCGATCGGTACAGTTGCGTCGCGGCTGGTGGTGGTGCCGTCGCCGAGTTGGCCGTACGCATTATTCCCCCAAGCCCAGAGGCTCCCATCGGCCCGGATGCCAACGGAGTGATTGTGGCCGGTGGCGACGGCGCGCCAGGTGCTGGGCGGCGCCACCTGAACGGGCGATGCCTGCAAGCCGGCGTTGTTGCCGAGCTGGCTACTCGTGTTATCGCCCCAGGCCCAGAAGGTATCATCCCGGCGCAACGCGACGGTGTGCGTCTCACCGGCATCCACGGCCTTCCAACCCCCTAAGCCGCCGACTTGCGTAGGCGCCAGGCGGCGGGCGGTGGTGCCGTCGCCAAGCTGGCCATACGTGTTATCGCCCCAGGCCCAGAGCGTGCCGTCGGTGCGGATGGCCACGGTGTAGCTGGCCCCGGCGGTGGCGCTTTGCCAGGTCGTGGCCGAGCCGATTTGCACGGGAACGGCTAGCGGGTTGGTGGTGCCGTTTCCTGCTTGACCGCTTCCATTACTTCCCCAGGCCCAGAGGGTGCCATCGGTTCGGATGGCCACAGCAGAGCCATTGCCTACGGATACCTGTCGCCAGGTCGTGGCCGTGCCGATTTGCACCGGCGTAGCGGCCGTGCTGCCGTTTAGGAGCTGGTAACTGCCCCAGGCCCACAAGGTGCCATCGGTGCGAATCGCGACGGTGTTCTGGGCACCCGCGGCAACGCTTTGCCAGGTGGCCGTGCCCACCTGCACGGGGGCATCCTGCGGGGCTGTGATGCCGTTGCCGAGCTGGCCATACGTGTTATTGCCCCAGGCCCAGAGCGTGCCATCGGCCCGGATGGCTTCCACGTGTCTCTCGCCGGCCGACACACTTTGCCACACATCGGTCCCTACTTGTGCGGGCTGGGATCGGCTGCCGCCAGTGCTGGCCGCGCCCAATTGACCGTTGTCGTTGCCGCCCCAGGTCCACAGCGTGCCGTCGGTGCGCAAGGCGACCGTAAAACTTTGGCCCGCTGCCACCGACAGCCAGTTTGCATCGAATCCCACCTTTTCTGGCGCCGCATGGTTGGCGTATGACCCATCGCCCAGTTGGCCGGAGGTATTGGCCCCCCACGTCCACAAGGTCCCGTCGGGGTGAATGGAAGCCGTGTGCGAACCACCCGCGGCAATGAGTTGTGGCTGGTTTTGAGCCTGGGCCGTTAGTGCAGCAGCCCACAGGCTAAGCACAGCCCATAGAAGACGCGTAATGTTCGACATATAAGGGGATGGGAAACGTAGAAAACTAGACGAAGTCAAACGCCGGGGGAGCAATATGATTGCCGGCCAAGACAAATATACCGGCTCCCTCTAACCACCAGCCCTCCGCGTTGCCGCAGTTCGCTGGTAGAGCGCCGCCAGCCCCTGCTCCTCAGGACTTGCTGCCTGCCAGGGTTAAACTTCTTTCTCATTGCCGCCCGCTCGTTGCAGCCCGAAGCCATGCTGTTTCAACGGGGCTACTGGTCAGTGGCAGGGTAGTTCATTTACACGGTACTGCCCTAAACACGATCTGTTTAAAAACAGGCGGCATTCTAAACTCCTTTCAGGCTCTCGCTTCTTTAGCGCTAAGGTGGGCTTGCAGGGTTAAGTTGAGTAAACCGCCTACCACCAAAATAGCTCCGGCGACAAACGGGAAGCCTGCTCCAACCAAATCGGCTAGGTCGGCGGACCACAGAAAGGGATAACAGAACAGCATCGCCGCGATGCCCACGGCCATTATCCCGTAGCTGCCCAGCCAGCTCAGGCGTGAGTGTATAGTAGACGGGCGGGCGAGCTTCAGTGCTTGGTAGCGACTAAACAAGTGGCTGCGCAGCTGCTGCAGGGAGTGGTGCTGACAGTCCTCAATGGTCAGGGCAGCGAGCGGCAAACAGCGTCGTCCGGCGTGGTAGTCTTGCCCAAACAAGCGCTAGTGCTGCGGCAAGAGCAGCAGCCCAAACAGAAAAATCAGCATGCTGGGCAGCGTCCAGTTGCCGTTGCCCAGCATGAAGGCTTGCATCCTAATTTCGCCTACCGGCTCTAATTCGTACGCCAGCACCACGTGTTTCAAATCGTGGCTTTCAAAGCCAGGCACCAACGTTAACTCCCGGGCCAGCAAGCACGCCCCCAGCGCGTGCCCAACCGTTCCATCGGGCAGTTGGCTCAAAGCGGTTACCTGGCGGTGGTAGCGCGTCATGTCGTGGCACTGCTCCAGACACCACACCGACAGGAAAAAAGCGTGGCGAATGAGCTGCTCGGGGACGGAATACTTCATAGGGAGCCAATGTCTCGTTTGAACACAATCTAGCACCGATTAAGCCGTCAGGCATTACTGTATCGCCTCTCTACAAAAACGGCGGTACAAGGAAGGCCGAGAAAGGAGCACTGCTTGCTGCCCTTATCATAAGTGGACTTATCAGACAGCATATAATATCGGGTAGCTTTGGTGTATTTGAATCCTAGAATCATGGACTCACGAAATACTTTGCGAATGCCTTGGGTGCTTTCTTTGCTACTGATAATGATTCTGGTTGCTGGATGCGAGCAACGCCAGAACCTCGCTACACTGACTTACCGCCAGCACCTTTATGTCACACCAGATAAGACCGTTTTCACTGGCGTAGGCGTGCGCGAGTTTGATGATGGCCAACAGGCGGAGCTGATACGGTTTGAGCAAGGCATCCCATCTGGTACTTGGCAGGCCTTTGGCTACCAAGGAGAGATCATTCAAGAGGGATCTTATCGCGTGCTGCCACTACCAAGCGGCGTTCACGCTTACCACGGGTTACGTGTGAAGCGCCTGAACCTATTCCACTTTAGAGAAGGAAACTATGACTACGATGAGTTGCTTGTCATCTCCCCGGATTCTAACCTGTATGGCAGTTACACGCTGGCAGAATTTGCCCGTCGGCAGCCCTTTTTAGTTTTCCCGCAGCTACGCCGCAGGCCGCTCACCAAGGTGGTAATCACCAGCAAGGAGTTCTAGGATTCGGCCTCCAAGTAAATATTCCTTCACCAAGAATGAAGCATACTGTAGATCTGATAGAGGTTCTTGGAAAAGTTGCTTGATGTAATGTCTGTCATAAGCATGTTCTGGAAATAAGTACGGGTTTGGCCTTTCTGGGGATTCGTATACAACGTGGTACTTTTCCGCACTGCTTCCCGTTTGCATTCGCACTCGCTCTTCCTAATCCTACCGGACAAGCTAGGAGTTTGGCAGCCCTCAGAAGAAGAGATTTCAGCTGCTTCCATGAACTGTTCTCAGAATCTTATCGGCCATCTCATGCAACAAAGCATGTGCGGTTACCTTTGTGGGATATTGTAGGCCCGGGGGTTTTCTTGGATCCACCCCCCATTAAACTTGACTAGGTGACGCTATACGAGTGGATATTGTTAGGTCTGTGCGGCGGATTGACCATTGCGAGTTGGGGGGCACACCGACGCTCCCGTGTCCATTGGGCCATAGCCTTCCTGATGGGTGCCGCAGCTAGTTTGCGACTCCTGCTCATTAACCGTGACCCGTTTCTACACCCGTGGGACGAACAATTTCATGCCCTAGTCGCCAAAAATCTTTCGGCTGATTGGTGGCGGCCTGTCTTGCGTGCCCACCCTGTCTTGCCCTATAATTATCGGGACTGGGCTAATAATCACGTGTGGCTGCACAAACAACCCCTGTTTCTGTGGCAGATGGCGTTGTCGCTGAAGATCGTTGGCATAAATGAAGTGGCGGTGCGCCTGCCGAGTGCCCTCTTGGGGACGCTCTTTCTGTGGCCTGTGTATCGACTGGGCCGGTTAGCCGCCTCCCCGTCGGTGGGGTACTACTTGGCCGTGCTCTTCGCCTTTGCCTATTACCAGTTAGAGCTTACGACGGGCTGGCAAAGCGTCGACCACGCCGATGTGGTCTTTGGAGTTTATGTAGGGGCCAGCTTGTGGGCATATGCTGAGCACCGACATAGTAAGGCGTGGGCCTGGGCCGCCGCGGTGGGCGTCTTTGCCGGCTCTGCTCTGCTCTGCAAGTGGCTGCCGGGTCTGGTCGTCTACGCGGTGTGGGCGGGGGATGCCTTGTTGAACCCAGTGCGCCGCCAGTGGGCGGAAGGCCGGCGCTGGCTATGCGCCTTGGCCCTGACCGCGCTTGTCGCTCTGCCGTGGCAAGTATATACGCATTACCGGTTCCCCCGGGAAAGCGCCTTCGAGACGCAGTACGCCGCACAGCACTTTACCCACGTGTTGGAAGGGCACGACCAACCCTGGCACTTCTACTTCGGCCATAACCTCTGGTATCAGTACCATTGGGTAATAGTCTTGGCTGGGGCGGGGCTGGTGGTCTTGGGCTGGCGCCGCGTCCCGGACGGGCGGCGGCGCCCGTTACTGTGGAGCGGAGCCCTACTGTTTGTCTTTTTTAGCGTAGCGGCGACCAAGATGCCCTCCTACACCTACGTGGTGGCCCCATGCATGCTCTTCTTGGCCGCGGTGGCGTGGGCTGAAGGCGTAGCGTGGCTTAGGCTCACCACTGGGCGCGCCGCGCCCCTGCTCGAAGGGGTGGCATTACTTGTCGTGGTCGCCGTAGACCTGCGCCCGACCGCGTTGCTTCAGCACCACACCCAGCGCTTTGCATCGCCCGCCGCCAGCCAGAAACGGGAAGCTAAAGCACAGTGGGCGGCCGCCTACCGCGCCTTGGACCGGACGGTGCCAGTGGGGTACGTGGTGGTCAACGTGCCCTCACACGGGGCCTCAGAAGCTATGTTTTATTCGCGCCGGCCAGTTTACGTCGACTGGCCTAGTGCTGCGGAGTACCGCTTCCTGCGCCAGCAAGGCCTGCACGTGGCCGCCTTTGCGCCCCGTCAGAAACCACAACCCGACTACCTGCGGAAAGAGGATATCCTGCTCCTGCCTGACCCGACGCAGTTAACCCCTCTACTGGTAAAGATGAAATAGGACCGACACTCCCGTTAGATTTGTTCGGCTGTTCCGATGAAGCAAAAAGTAATCGCTACTACGGTAGATACTTCTGAATGGCCTTCGACTCGTCTCGCATTGGAATCCAACAGCCCTTGTAATCTTGGAAGTCGGGGCTTATAACGTTTTACAAACGGATGTTTATAGAACGTTATGCCTGCTCATCCTGCCCTTCCAACAGGGCTTGTCACATCTCTTATGTGACCGTTCAACAAATGTGACAACGTCTTATTCTCCTCCCTCGCCTCGGTGAAGCTGACTGCTTATGCCCGTGATTAAGCCGCTATTATTGGTTGAGTCGTTTTTCTCGCCACCCGTAGGAAGCGGAAAAGAAGTCATTGGCCACAATGGCTTGCACCGTACAGGTTTCAAGTTTGGTGGGCAGCAGCAGCGTGTCATTTGAAAGGGCTGTTCCCGACAAATCAACGTCACGAAAAACCGAAGGCGCGAATTCGTACACCAACCTTCCGTACTTAAACACGGAGTCTATTTGCCTGAAGGAATCAAAATGTCCTTTTCCGCGCAGGAAGTACCCAACACCTATAAAGGAAGTAACGGTGTTAGCAGAAAAGACCAAGTGGTGATCCGGCCCCTTTACCCCCAGGTAAAACGTGTCTTGACCCGCCACCAGGCATAAGTTCTTTGCTTGGTAGTGGCCATCAGGAAGGGAGTCAAAGACCAATACGACTTTATGGCGGGTATAATTAGTTAGCTTGAGCCGGATGGGAAATGTCACCAATTCTGGCCTCCGAAGGCTATCTACTTCCAGCTTCACCGCGCCGCTAGTAGATGCAAGCATTAAGTGAACTTGCGGGTGGTGGCAAGCCGTCACCCCGAACAAGAGCATTATCAAACAGCGCAGTCGGCTAATTACCATTCGCTTGGTACAGATGGTAACTATTTCATTTCCCTTGTGAGAAAGTCAGTGCCAGTCTGAAGTGAGGAGTCGCACAAGTATACCAAGGGAATTGCTGCGTTCACAAAATACTACAACTAGAGGGCAGGGGGCGTAGAGATCAAAACCGCGCTGATTCCCCTGTTATTGTCAGAAGTTGTAGAAAAGAAGCAACGATGCCCGCCTTAACTTTGAAAGATGAGTAATGCTCCGGTTCGGGTGTCTATTGTTTCACTCGTAGCAGTCGTGGCTACGTATGCTGGGCTTTTACTGATTGTTGTAACACTAGGTACTAAACAATGGTCTGAAATGGCCATACTTGCCTACGTATATCTGCTGTTCATTGCTCCGGTGGTGATGAGTATAATTGCTTATCAAACGTATCGGGCCAAGCATGCTTCCATGCTTCATCAGGTAATATTCTATGCCGGAGCGTCCTATTGTTTCGTTGGACTAGCCGTACTAGCCTTTTTTACTTTCTTCTTTCAGTTCTAATCTAGGAAAGGGTTATTTTCTAGGATGAGTTAAGGGCGATATTACCCTACCAACCGCAGCAGGGTTACAGCATCAGTCATGCGCCCGTGGGAATGCACTACCGGCTCATACAGGCTACCCGCAGAGATTTCATCTTTTGGCGGTTCAATAAGTAGTAAGGGATTCTTCATACAACGGGGCGGATCAGGACACGTTTGCCTTATCCTTTGGGCTCCGTAAGAACGACTGTGGATTTGCCGAGCTCTAACGCTTTACCCTCCACTACAACGGGCGCGCGGTAGCGGCCGGAGATGGGTTGACGATACTACACGTGAACTTATACAAACGTTAAGATTTTCTAAACATCCCTCTATAGAGCGTTACCCCCCCTGTCTTGCTGGGCACCGACATGCCGAAGGCAGACCGGCCGCACGAGCCGCCCGGGCCGCGCCGTTCACTCCGGATTCGGTTAGGTTCGCTCACGCCAGGGGTGCGTTCAGGTGCCCAAATGCACCGTTCGGTTTTTTCAGCAGCATTTCTGAAAAACTACCGGCATCTTACGGCGCACCCGCTCGCTATGAAAAAAACCGTTCCGCCTTCCAAATCCCCCTCCGCTGCCGACCAGCGTCTTGCCGAGCTTGAGGCGGAGCTGGCCACGCTGCGCGCCGTAGCCGCCGTCACCGAGCACAGCCCCAACCTGCTGATCCGCCTCGATGCCGCCGGCGTGCGCGCGTACGCCAACGCGGCGGCCTGCGCCTTCGAGCAGCAGCTGCCTGCCGCGGCGGCAGCTGAGCTGCAGGCCCACCTGCGTGAGCAGGCCGCGGCCTGTCTGGCGGCGGGCCACCCGCGACGCACGGAGCTGGCCAGCGGTGGCCGCTACTTCACGCTCACGGCCTGCCCCGAGCCCACCACCGAAGCTGCCACGCTCTACCTCACCGACATCACCGAGCACTATCAGGCCGAGCAGCAGGTCACCCAACAGCGGGACTTCTTCCAGAGCGTGCTCAACGAGCTGCCCGGCGACGTGGCCGTGTTCAGCGCCGAGCACCGCTACATCTTCCTGAACCCGGCCGCCATCAAGAATCCCGAAATCCGGGCCTGGATTGTGGGCAAGGACGACTTCGAGTACTGCGAATACCGCGGCTTCTCGCCCGAGCGCGCCATGGGGCGGCGGCAGTACTTCACCCAGGCCCTTAGTTCGCGCACCGAAGCGGCCTGGGAAGAAGAGCTGCCCCTGCCCGACGGCACCAAATACTTTCTGCGCCGCTTCCTGCCCATTTACCGGCCCGATGGCACCCTGAACTTCATGCTGGGCTACGGCCTCGACATCACCGACCGCCGCAGCACCGAGGAGCGGCTGCGCGAGAGCGACGAGATGCTGCGCGAGCAGCAGGCCTTTCAGCAGCTGGTGCTCGATGTGATTCCGGCCGCCGTGTACGTGCGCGACCAGGGCCGCACCACCTTCGCCAACCGCGCCATGCAGGAGCTCAACGAGTTGGCCCGCGACCAGTCGAAGCGCGTGCGGCAGAACCCCAAGGGGCAGGAGGCCCGCGAGGTGGCCCACTATGCCCAGGTGGATGCCCAGGTGCTGGCCAGTGGCCAGGCCATGCGCAGCGAAGACTCCCTCACGCTGGCCAACGGCGAGGTGCGCTGGTTCCAGACTGTGAAATGTCCCTTCCCGCGTCCCGACGGCACGGTGCTGGTGCTGGGCGCCAGCACCGACATTACGGCCAGCAAGGAAGCCCGCCTGCGGGTGGAGCGCAGCGAAAAGCGTTACCGCGACCTGCAGCACTACGCCCTGGCCCTCATCTACACCCACACCCTAGACGGGCAGATGCTGACCGTAAACCCCGCCTGCGCCCAGCTCATGGGCGTGCCGGCCGAGGTGCTGGCCGCCGGCCGCCTGGCCCACGCCCTGGCCCCGCCGCTGCGGCCCCGGGTGGACAACTACCTGCGCACGCTCAATACCGAGGGCGAGGTGCGCGGCGTGGTGCGCGTGAGCACTGCCGGCGGCCACACCCACTACGTGCTCTACCATAGCCACCGGGTGCAGGAAGCCGGGCAGGAGCCCTACGTCATCGGCTACGGCCAGGACATTACCGACCGGGTGCTGGCCGAGCAGGAGCTGAAGCGCGCCAAGAAGGTGGCCGAAACCGCCGCCCAGGCCCGCACCACTTTCCTGGCCAACATGAGCCACGAAATCCGGACGCCGCTGAACGGGGTGCTGGGCATGGCTGCGCTGCTGGCCAAAACCAAGCTCACCGCCCAGCAGCACGAGCAGGTGGCCATCATCCACTCCTCGGGGCAGCACCTGCTGGCCGTCATCAACGACGTGCTCGACGTGGCCAAGATTACCTCCGGCAAGCTGGAGCTGGAGCAGACTGCCTTCAATCTCTGCGACTCGGTGGGGCAGGCGGTGGCGCCGCTGGCCCAGCAGGCCCGGCAGCGGGGGCTGGAGTTCCGGGCCGAGCTGCCTGGCCCCGACTGCCCCTGGGTGCTCGGCGACCCGTTCCGCCTCAACCAGATTCTGCTCAACCTGCTCAGCAACGCCATCAAGTTCACGCACTACGGGGCCGTCACGCTCAGCAGCCGGCTGCTGGCCGACAGCGCGGACAAGGTCACGGTGGAGTTCCGGGTGTCGGACACCGGCATCGGCATCCCGGCCGACAAGCTGGACTACATCTTCGAAAGCTTCACCCAGGCCAAGGCCGACACCACCCGGCAGTTCGGGGGCACGGGCCTGGGCCTGAACATCAGCCGGGCGCTGGTGGAGCAGTTTGGCAGCCGGCTGGTAGTGGAATCCACGCCCGGACAGGGCAGCACCTTTTATTTCAGCATCACGCTGCCCAAAGCGGCCGAGCCCGAGAGCGTGACGCCCCCCGTGCCCCAGGACGGCGCGCTGGAGGGCCTGCGGGTGCTGCTGGTGGAAGACAATACCATCAACCGGCTGGTGGCCCGCCAGATGGTGCAGAGCTGGGGCGGCCACGTCGACGAGGCTCCCGATGGCCTGGTAGCCCTGGAGCTGTTCGAGAAAAACCGCTACGACGTGATTCTGATGGACATTCAGCTGCCGGGCATGAGCGGCCTCGACATCACCCGGCACATCCGCCAGCACGCCGATGCTTCCCGCGCCGGGGTAGCCATCTTGGCCCTCACGGCCAACGCCTACCAGTCGGATATGCAGCAGTACCTGGCCGCCGGCATGAACGACTGCCTGGCCAAGCCTTTCGATGAGGCCGAGCTGTGCCGCAAGCTGCAGGCCCTGCGCCCGGCCGCCGCTGTGCTTTACGACCTGAGCAAGTTCCGGGCCCTGGCCCACGGCAACGCCGACTTCGTGCCCGACATCATCCGCTCGTTTCTGCACGATATTCCGCCCAGCCTGGATCAGCTGCGCGAGGCCGTGGTCAGCCGCCGCTGGACCGAAGCCCGCCGGCTGGTGCATTTTATCAAGCCCAACCTGGAAGCCCTGGCCGTGGCCGGCACCGCCCCGCTGCTCGCCGAGCTGGATACCATCAGCCCGGTGACCCTTGAAAACCCTGGCCGCATGCTGGAGGTAGTCGAGCAGCTGACGGCCGCCGTGGGCATGGTGCTGGAGCCGCTGGCCCGTGAGCTGCCGGGGTAGGGCTGGGGCGAGGGTGTAGCGCGGACTTGGTAGTTCGCGCTACAGGCTGCGCAGGCGGGCCATCAGGGTCTGCTCGTAGCTTTTGCCGATGGGCACCTCGAAGCTGCCCAGCTGCAGGTGGCCGTCGGCTACGCTGTCGATGAGGCGGGTATTGACCATGTAGGAGCGGTGCACCCGCAGGAAGTGGGCGAAGGGCAGCTGCTCGTCGAGGGCCTTGAGGGTGGCGTGCACGATGTGCTTGCGCGTGGCTGTAACCAGTACGCAGTACGCCGACATGGCCTCGATGTAAAGCACCTGGTCGAAATCCAGGCGCACGAGCTTGTTGTTGGTGCGGATGAACAGGGACTGGTCGTCGGTGTGCAGATCAGGTCGGGAGGGTAGCGGGCGGCTGGCCAGCCGCTCCCGCACCCGGGCCACAGCCTGCAGAAAGCGGGCATACTCCAAGGGCTTGAGCAGGTAGTCGGCCACACGCAGCGTAAAGGCATCAACGGCAAACCGGGCGTGCGAGGTCACCAGCACTACCTCCGGGCCGGGCGTGGGCAGCAGCTTCACCAGTTCCAGGCCCGTGAGCTGAGGCATTTCGATATCGAGCAGCAGCAAGTGGGGCAGGGGCTCCTGCTCCAGCAGCGGCAGCAACGCCACGGGGTCGGCCAGGGAGGCCTGCACCTCCAGCCCCTCCGTGATGCGCACGAACTGCTCCAGGGTGAGCCGGTTCATGGTGTTGTCGTCGACGATAACGCAGGTGAGCGGGGCAGGAGCGGGCATAGGTTAGGCGACAGGCAGGCGTGACGCTAATTATGCCCCATGATACGGATAAGCCGGCAATCGGCCCGCCGGCATGCTCCGGCCAGTCGCTTCGGCTACCGTTGCGCCCCATTCGGATATGTGGGCGGCGGTTTAAGTAAATTCTTTGGCAGGCAAGCAGCAAGACAGGCAACTTCAGACAGGCAGCGCATCAATCCGCCGCCTGCCCTGCCCGCGCCGAGTCCAGTTATCCACGCCTAGTCTGTCATGCTCATGTACCATTCCCACGCCGCCGGTCCCCCGTGCGAAGAAAACGCGCCGCTATACCATTTTGCCGCCCTGGGCCGGCTGGCCGACGACCCCGCTTTCGTGTGCAAAATCAAACAGGTATTTCTGCAGGACACGCCGGTCCGGCTGGCGGGCCTGGAAGCGGCCATTGCCGCGGCCAACTGGTGCCTGGTGGCCCGGGAGGCCCACAGCCTCAAGTCGATGATGGGCCTGCTGGGCTTGCTGCTGCCCATACACCTGCTGCGGCAGATGGAGCAGGCCGCCGACTCCCGCCCCGCCCAGCAGCACATGTCCACCTGGCTGCGGTGCCTGCGCCTGTCGGTGGCCCCGGTGCTGCTGGCTCTCCACAATGAGCTGCGCGCCGGCAGCAGCGCAGCGAATCCGCTGGGGCCGGCCTGAGGCCCGGAAAGCGGCCATTCAGCTTCGTTTTCACCTGATTCGTTGATTATTCGTAGACCCGGGCTGCTCGCAGGATGTCTGCAAAGCCGAGGCACTACGCCTAGCCCAGGAAAGCCGTTCAACCCGCGCTGCCGTGGGGTGCTTGTCCCATAAGTGCGTGCGAAATTCCAGCCCGGAAAATACACCATCACTCTCTGGGACTGTACACCTAATAGGCCATAGTCTTCCAGCTCCCCAGCGACATACCTCTGGAAGAAGGGCGGTTTTTCAACCTCCTTCCGGGGCGCGGCCGGCGTAGTACTTTGCCAGGCTGTTGCTGTCCCGCACAACCTATGTAAACGGGGGGAGGGCTCTGATAGCCATCGTAGCGACCAGCTGGGCCCACGTAAATACCCGGGCCTTATATTGCAGTGCACTTTTACATTATGCCTGCGCCCTTTTCTATCCTGTCCATGATACGTTTTACCTCCTTCTGCCAGGCCGGTTCCCTCAGCCTTTTCTACCAACTCCTGATGTGGGTGTGCCTGCTGGGCGCAAGCCTGAGCACGTCGCACGGCCAGCGTTTAGCGGCCGGGGGGGAGTACTCAGTTTCCATTCGCCCCGACGGCACGCTGTGGGCCTCTGGCAGCAACTTCGTGGGCCAGCTCGGTGATGGTACCCGCGTGAACCAACCGATTCCGGTGCAGATCGGCACGGCCAACACCTGGGAGCGGGTGGCAGCCAGCCAAACCGGCCACACGGCGGCTATCCGGACGGACGGCACCCTCTTGGGGGTACAACTCGGCCGGCGAGCTCGGCCATGGCCCCGGAAACAACCGCCTTACGCCGACCCGAGTCGGCACGGATACCTGGCGGCGGGTGGCCGTTGGGGTCAGGCATACGGTAGCTGTGCGCACCGACGGTACGCTCTGGGCCTGGGGAGAAAACTCCCGGGGCCAGCTTGGCGATGGCACGACCACCGACCGGGCGTTGCCTCAG